>NZ_JCASIH010000033.1:0-36018 GCF_059685935.1 Telluria sp. ZT3P39 | reverse complement strand
CTGCTGACAGAGTCGTACTACAAGAAAAAGCGACGACGGGAAGCCGAAGTGGCTTCCCGTCAGCTCAGACTGATCTAATGGAGGACGTCAAGAACATTATTCCGGACAGCAGTGGGCCTTCGCCGGGATGACGGTCTTTAATGTAGAGGTAAGAACGAAGCTACCACGCCACTAAATCAACGTCATCCCCGCGAAGGCGGGGACCCAAGCTGACGTTGCTAGCGCAGCCCCAACACCATCAGCACTTCCCCGCCTGCACCGCCTCCGGCGGCGTTTCTTCCTGCTGCCGGTGCCCGCTGGCCACCGGCTGGCGGCTTTCCGCGGTGAGCTGCAGCTCTTCGATCTCGGGATCGTCGACGTTGCGCAGTTCGAGGTAGCGGTCGAGGGCCTGATCGAGACGGGGCAGCAGGATGCCGCGTTCGCTCGTCAAGGCGCAGTAGGCGGGACGGGCTGCCGTGAACTCGATGGAACGCGCCTCCAGCCGGCTGGCGTCCACGCCCGCGCGTTCCGCCGCCTTCAAGGCCAGCTCCGCCCAGCTCAGCGCGCCGCCATTGGACAAGTGCCAGATCCCGGCCTCGCGGTCGATCGCCAGGTCCAGGCAGGCGTGCACCAGGTCGGGCACGTAGGTGGGCGTGATGGTCAGGTCGTTCGAGGCGGTGAAGGACTCGCCGCGTTCGAGCGCGTTCAGCGCCAGGGTGACGAAGTTGTGCTGGTCCCAGGGGCCGAAGAAGGCGCTGGTGCGCACCATCAGTGCGCCGGGATGCTTGTCCAGCACCGCGCTTTCGGCTTCGGCCTTGCTGCGGCCGTAGACGCCCAGCGGGGCGACCGGGTCGGATTCGACATAGGGGCGCTCCTGGCGGCCGTCGAATACCAGGTCGCTCGAGAAGCTGGTCAGGTGCACGCCGTGGCGCGCGCAGGCGGCGGCGAGGATGGCCGGCCCAAGGGTGTTTTCGCGGAAGCAGCGCTCGGCGTCGTTCTCGGCATCGTCCACGCGCACATAGCCGGCGGTATTGATGACGGCCCAGGGCTGGTAATGCGCCAATGCGCGTTCGACCGAATCGGCGTCGGCGATATCCATCTCCTTGCGCGAGAGCAGGCGGTACGCGATGTTGCGCTTGCGGCAGACGCGGGCAAAGGCGCGGCCCAGGGTGCCGGTCGCGCCCAGGACCAGGATCGGGGCCGCGCCGGTGCCGACCAGGCGGTGGCCGTCGGCCGAGATCGAGGTGAGGGCGCTCGGCGTGGCCACCGGCGGATGGCAGAGGAAGCGCCCCGGACGGCGCCACCAGCCCTGGCCGCGCAGCACCGGGTGCGACAGCGGCGCGCCAAGCGCAATCTCTTGCATCATCTTGGCCAGCGCGGTCGGGCGCGGGGTAGGGGAGCGCACGTCGAAGGGACCCGGCTCGTAATAGCCCTTGTTCTGGGTGACCAGGCTGTTCCAGTCGAAGGAGCCGAGCAGCGACCAGACCGTGACGGCGCGCACGTCCACGCCGTTCTGCTGCGACTGCTGGGCCGCTTCCCAGATCTCGAGCAGCCAGCGCAGCTGGTCTTCGCGGTTGGCGTCGATGTGGGCTTCGGTGATGGCCAGGGGAATGCGGTAGCGGTCCCAGACCTCTTGCAGCAGCGGGGCGATGCCCGGCGTGGGCGTGGCAAGCACGCGCGAGGCTTCGATGTCGGCGCAGGGGATGCCGTCGGCCACGCCGCGGTGGTGGGCCGGGAAGCGCTCGGGACGGTGATCGAGCCAGCGCTCGGAGGTGACGTAGTAATTGACGCCGATGATGTCGGGCGGGCAGGGATTCTCGCGGAACCACAGGAATTCGGACGCGTCGATGCCGGTCTTGAGCAGGTAGTTCCACAAAGCGTGTTCAGGGCCGACCATGCCGCACAGCAGGTCCCAGGCCAGCCAGCGGCGCTCGTTGTAGAACTCGGCGACGTCAAGCATTTCCGGGGTGCCGTAGGTCTTGCCGAGGTCGTCGGTTTGCACCAGCCTGGCGTTCGGGTTGACGGCGCGGATCGCGCGCATCGACAGCACCACCGCGCGGCACTGGACCAGCAGCGCTTCGATGAAGGTGCGGTCGTCGCGGCCGTGCGGGTACCAGACGCCGTACAGGCCGGCGAAGCGGGCGGTGGTGCAGGGCTCGTTGACCGGGGTGTAGAGCTCGACCCAGGGATAGCGCGCGGCCACGGCGCCGGCATATTCGGCGAGTTGCTCCGCAAAGGCCGGGTCGACCAGGCTGGTGTGGCGCGGGCCGCTGCCGTGGTGCACCAGTCCGACGATCGGGTTGACGCCTGCCGCGCGCAGCGCCGGCAGGCGCTCGTCGGGCCAGTTCCAGTCGGCCTTGTCGACGCCTTCGGGCGCGGTACGTTCCCATAGCACGGGATAGCGGATGGCCTTGATACCGGTGGACGCGAAGCGATCGATGTCGCAGGCGCGGCCGGCGTGGCCGTTACGATCGAGCTGGCTGAAATACTCGTCGCGCACGCGGTTGACCGTGCATTCGAGGCCGCCCCAGAGTTCCAGGGGACGGGCCAGGCTGTTCGTGCTCTTTTTCGGATTCATCAATTCCACCAGTTTATTAATCTTATTGCAACAAAAAAACTGCAGGTGGGCATCCCGGGTAAAAATTGCAAGAGGGGGAGCCGTGCCTGCCGGTTCACGAACCGGAAGCGGTTGACAGCCGAGCGTCAACCTGCAACCATGCAGTCCATGAATTTTCCGAAAGCACATCAACTTCTGCCGACCTGGTGGCGCCGCTGACAGCGCGCGGCCACGGGAATGATGTGCATTTCAAGTAACGCCGCCTCGATCCGGGTGGCGTTTTCTTTTTGGGCGCAGGTCGAATCGGGGCTTATATGAAGAACAAAGCCAAAGGAACACGATGAGCTCGCAAAACCCCTCCGCTTCCACGCCTGTCATCCTGACGGGCGACCGGCCTACCGGCCCGCTGCACCTCGGCCACTTCGTGGGCAGCCTGCGCAACCGTGTCGCTTACCAGGACACCTACCGCCAGTTCGTGATGCTGGCGGACGCCCAGGCGCTGACCGACAACATGGATGACATTGGTAAGGTACACCGGAACGTTGTCGAAGTGGCGCTCGATTACCTCGCCTGCGGCATCGATCCGGCCCGTACCACCATCCTGATCCAGTCGCAGATTCCCGAGCTGACCGAGCTCACCTTCTACTACCTGAACCTGGTCACCGTGGCGCGCCTGGAGCGCAATCCGACGGTCAAGGCAGAGATCATCCTGCGCGGTTTCGAGCGCGACATCCCGGCCGGCTTCCTCACCTATCCGGCCAGCCAGGCGGCCGACATCACCGCCTTCAAGGCCACCGTGGTGCCGGTCGGCGACGACCAGATCCCGATGATCGAGCAGTGCAACGAAATTGTGCGCAAGTTCAATCGCAATGTTGGCCAAGAGATTTTGGTTGAGTGCAAGGCGATCGTGCCGGAAGTGGGCCGCCTGCCGGGCATCGACGGCCGCGCCAAGATGAGCAAGTCGCTGGGCAATACCATCAACCTGGGCGCTTCCGCCGACGAGATCCGCGCCGCGGTCAAGCAGGTCTATACCGACCCGCTGCACCTGAAGGTGTCCGACCCCGGCCACATCGAGGGCAACGTGGCCTTCATCTACCTGGATGCCTTCGATACCGACAAGGAAGGCCTGGCCGAGATGAAGGCGCATTACCAGCGCGGCGGGCTGGGCGACAGCATCGTCAAGAAGCGCCTGGAGGGCATCTTGCAGGAGATGCTGGCCCCGATCCGTGCACGCCGCGAGGAGTTCGCCAAGGACCGCGGGCAAGTGCTGCAGATCCTGAAGGAAGGCACGATGCGCGCGCGCGAAGTGGCGGCTGCGACGACGGATGAGGTGCGCAAGGCGCTGGGACTGTCGTACTTCTGACAGCAGCAGGGTATCGGGCTCCGCTACCCAGGGTAGCGGCACGTATCCCCCTTGCTTTTTATGCTGGCCCGCAATTTCCAATAATGGCATCCTGCTCCCTTTATCGTCATTGGGAGCATTGCCATGAGCAAAGGCCTGCGTCTTACCGAAAAATGGCTGCAACGCGCGCTGTGGCTGGTCGCATTCGCCTTCGCCGCCTTCCTGATCGGACTGGGCAGCAACCTGATCGGCAACCTGTGGGATGTCGAAGCAGAACTCAGGGTAGAGCAGTTCATGGACCCGGTGCAGGCGGCCGCGGTGCAGGCCGAGGAGGGTGCGGCGAAGGAGCGGCGCGAGGTCGCCAGGCTTGCCTTGGAACAGGCGCAACAAAAGCACGAGGTGGCGCGCGCGAACACCCGCTCGGCACGCGAAACCTTCGACAACTGGCTGGCTACCCGGCGCGCCACGGCGCAACCGAATCAGGACCCGGAACTGATCGAGCGTACGCGCGCGCTCGACAAGCTCGAAGCCGAAGAGCGCACGGCCCTGGCCGCGGTGCAGCTACAGCAGCAAGCTTCGCTTGACGCAGATCATGTCCTGCGCGCGGCGCAAGCGCGCTGGGAGAAAATCGAGACGCCGGCGCGCGAGGCCTTCATCGACGCCTCCATCGCCAAGGAATTGCGCGTGTTCCTGTACCGACTGGCGCTGACGCTGCCCTTGCTGGTGCTGGCCGGCTGGCTGTTCGTGCGCAAGCGCAAGGGCACATGGTGGCCTTTTGTGTGGGGCTTCATCATCTTCGCCCTGTTCACCTTCTTCTTCGAGCTCGTTCCCTACCTGCCCAGCTACGGCGGCTATGTGCGCTACCTGGTCGGCATTGTCGTGACGGCCCTGGTGGGACGCTACGCGATCCTCTCGCTGCAGCGCTACCTGGCCCGGCAGAAGGAAATCGAGGCCTTGCCGGACGCGCAGCGCCGCCAGGGCCTGCGCTACGACGCCGCCATGGCCAAGCTCGGCAAGGGAGTCTGCCCGGGCTGCGAGCGCCAGGCCGACCTGAAGGACGCCAGGCTCGATTTCTGTCCGCACTGCGGCATCGGCCTGTTCGACCGCTGCAGCTGCTGCACCACCCGCAAGAACGCCTTCGCGCGCTTCTGCTCCGCCTGCGGCACGGCGGCCAATACGACACTGGCCGACTGAAGAATCAGCCGGCCAGTTCAGGTACTACGACGCCGGGTTGCGCAGCTTAGTCACGCAGGTCGGCCGGCACCTTGCCGCCATTGGCGGCCAGCTTGTTCATGACCTGCTTGTGCAGCCAGATGTTCATCGAGGCCGAGTCGCTGGTATCGCCGCTGTAGTGCAGTTCGGCGGCCAGTTCCTTGCGCGATTGCAGGCTGCTGTCCAGGTCGAGCAGCTTGAGCAGGTCGACGATCGAGCTGCGCCAGTTCAGCTGCTCGCCCGAGGCCTGCTGCTTGGCGCTCAGGATTGCCTCGACGTCCACCTGGTCCATGGCGGCGGGGGCAGGAGCGGCCGGCGCCGGCTGCTGGGCTTGCGGAGCGGCCGGGGCCGGCGCCGGGGCCGGCGCGGCCGGGCCCTTGTTGGCGGCGTGCGCCTTCGGGAAGATCTTGCTGAAGATATTGCTCAGGATGCCCATGGTGGTCCTCGTTGGTTGTGGTGGATGAAAGGGTGACGGGATCAGCGGCGCATGTTCTGCGCCATGTGGCCGAGGGCGATGGCGAGTGCGGCGCCGCCGATGGCCTTGACCAGGGTGGGGTTGTCGGCATAGAAGTCGCCCATGCGGTCGACGATGCTCGGGTTTTGCTGCTCGGCTTTCTCGGCCAGTTCGCGCACGTCTTCCGGCGAGATCTGCTCGGCCTGCTCAGGGGTGACCTGGGTCGGGGTCCGGCCGCCGAATATCTTGCCGAGGCCGCCATTGCCCAGCGAGGCCAGTACGGTCGGGCCGAGCGTGGCAAGGATCTGGTTGAGCATGCCGGCACGCTGGTTCGGGTTGCTCTGGCCAAACATCTGGCTGACCATCTGCGGGAAGGGCGGGGTCTGGTCGGAGCGCAAGGCGCCGGTCACGCCGGTCGCCAGGACGTCGCGCGGCGCGTTCTGCGCCACCCGGTCGAAATCGTCTGCTGCCTGGTTCTGGTTAGCGCCGGCAGCGCCGCCCAGGTATTGCGTCAGTAGGTTGCCTAGATCAAATGCCATCTCGTTCTCCTGCTTTTACATGGGTGAAGGTCGAGAGTAGGCTTTATGGCATGCCTTTCTCTGTTCGGTATCCAACGGTGGCCGCCCGAAAGGCGCGCTTCCTTTCCGTGTAGACATCCCACCGTTCGCCGGGTAAGCTTCCTGGTGCAGTCACCTGAAATCCTTCGGCAGGAGTGCAGCATGTGGCCTTATCCCCGGATCCTGTCCCATCGCGGCGGCGGCACGCTCGCCCCCGAGAACACCTTGGCCGGCCTGCGGCGCGGCATGGACTACGGGTTCCGGGCGGTGGAGTTCGACGTCATGCTGGCGCGCGACGGCGTGCCGGTGGTGCTGCACGATCCTTACCTTGGCCGCACGGTCACCGGCGCCGGCCACGTGTTCGACTATGACGCGGCCGAGCTGGCGCGGATGGATGCCGGCGGCTGGTTCGGCCCCGGCTACCGCGGCGAGCCGGTGCCGGTGTTCACCGACTTCGCCCGCTATTGCAAGGAGCAGGGCGTCTGGATGAACATCGAGATCAAGCCGGCGCGCGGTTTCGATGCCGAGACCGGCGACACGGTGGCGCGCATCGCCCGCGCCATGTTCGCGGACGAGATCGCGGCCGGCGACCTGGCGCACGCGCCTTTGCTGTCTTCGTTCAGCCTGGCCGCCCTGGAAGCGGCGCAACAGGCCGCCCCGGACCTGCCGCGCGCCTTCCTGATGAGCGAGCTGCCGCCGGGCTGGGAGCCGCTGGCGCGCTCGGTCGGGGCGGTCGCCATCCATACCAACCACAAGCACCTGACGCCGGAACTGGCCAAGGCCGTGCGCGACGCCGGTTTCGGCCTGTTCTGCTATACCGTCAACGACCCGGTCCGGGCCGGCGAATTGCTGGCGTGGGGCGTCGAGGCCTTCTGCACCGACCGGATCGACCTGATCGGACCGGACTTCGGCAACCCGGCTTAGCCCTGGATCAAGGGTATTTGCAAAAGAATCGGCAAGCCGGACCTCAAGTAGATCGACCAGTTGTCGTTAATGACAGGCGACCGCCCTCCGGGCCAAGGCCACCATGTCACTATCGATCAACACCAACGTCCAATCGCTCAATACGCAGCGTGCGCTTACGCTGCACGCCGCCAGCCAGGAAAAGCTCATCGCTCGCCTGAGCTCCGGCTCGCGTATCAACAGCGCGGCGGACGATGCCGCCGGGCAGGCGATTGCGTCGCGCATGACGGCGACCCAGCGCGGGATGAGCCAGGCGGCGCGCAACATCAGCGACGGCACTTCCATGCTGCAGGTGGCCGATGGCGCCATGGCGAACGTGGTCGAGAACCTGCAGCGCCTGCGCGAGCTGGCGGTAGCCTCCGGCAACGGCGCGTATACGGACCAGGACCGCGCCGCCTTGCAGCACGAAGCGGTACAGCTGCTCCAGCAGATCAACGAGGTGGGCGGGCAGACCCGTTTCAACGGCAACGCCATCTTCGCCCAGGAGCGCACCAGCATCGGCGGCGACGAGCGCAAGCGGGTGGTGCTCGACGGCCTGAAGACCGGCTGGCTGAGTTCAGCCGAAGACATGATCAAGCAGTATTACGGGATCAGCGCGGACGGGGCCAGGATTACGGTCAACCTCGAGGGAGGCGACGGGGGCGCCGGCGTGCTGGCCTCGGTGTCGGGCACCATCGGCGGCGACGGCAAGTTCAACAACCTGAGCCTGAACCTCGACATGGACGACTTCGGCACGGCCGCGACGCCGGATGGCGGCGGTGCGCCGTTCTACAGCGACCGCATCGTCGCCCACGAGATGGCGCACGCCATCATGGGACGTTCGATGAACTACTTTGGCCTGCCGCAGTGGTTCCGCGAAGGCACGGCGGAACTGATCCACGGCGCGGACGAGCGCGTGCGCGGCGCCATCGCCGGCGGCTCCACCGCGGCCGGCATCGTCGGCGTCATCGCCGGCGGCGGGTTTACCTACGAAGGCGGCTATGTCGCCAGCCGCTACATGCACGACAAGCTGAAAGACCTGGGCGTGGAGGGCGGCATCAAGGGCGTGATGCAGTACCTCGACCAGAACCAGTCGGCCGACCTGGGCGTGGCCCTGAACGCGGTGAGCGGCGGCCGGATTGCCGGCGAGGCTGCCTTCCTCAGCGATTTCGGGACCAACGGCGCGAACTTCATGTCCACGAAGATGGATCTGTGGAACGCCGACACCGGCGCCATCGGCGGCCTCGATGCCGATGGCGGCACGGCGCGCAACGCTAGAGCCGTGGTGCCGGACGCCGGCACCAGCAACGCCTCGGACGGCCTGGCGAACTTCGTGGTGACCTACCCGGAGCTGGGCGGAGCCACCGGCGTGAACCGGATGCAGATCCAGGTCGGCGCCGGTGCGAACGACCTGATCGAGCTGCAGTTCTCGTCGATGAACGCCAGCGCGCTCGGGCTGGCCGACCTGGACCTGAAGAACTCCGCCGTCTCGCTGCTGCACCTGGACCAGGCGCTCGAATTCGTCAACCAGCAGCGGGTGAACGTGGGCGCGGCCAGCAACCGGCTCGACCTGGTCGCCAATGGCATGCAGACCAATGCCGTCAACCTGGCGGCGGCCAAGGAGAGGATCGAGGGCGTGGACTATGCCGGCACGGCCGCGGGACTGACGCGCGCGCAGATCCTGCAGCAGGCGGCATCGGCGATGCTGGCGCAGGCCAATAGCATGCCAAGGGCGGTGTTGTCCTTGTTGCGGTGATGTGCTGACGTCTCGGGTACGCGGCGAACGTCAAATGAGGTCCCGGCCTTCGCCGGGACGACGTGCTGAGTTACGTGTCCGAAGTCTGACTTAGTGTCACTCTACGCATTAACCGACGTCATCCCGGCGAAGGCCGGGATCCAAGTTCGTCGCGCCCCACCACCGCATCCTTTCCCAGATGACCGTAAATATTGGCTGGACTTAAAACCCCGCCACTAGCTACGCTATAATCGATTTTTTATACAGCATGCTGCCTCCTCACGCCCATACGACATGAAATCCTCTGAAATCCGCGAAAAGTTCCTCAAGTTCTTCGAGTCCAAAGGCCACGCCATCGTCCGTTCCAGCCCGCTGGTGCCGGGCAACGACCCGACCATGCTGCTGACCAACAGCGGAATGGTGCAGTTCAAGGATGTGTTCCTGGGTCTGGATACGCGCCCGTACTCGCGCGCGACCACCGTGCAGCGCTGCGTGCGCGCCGGCGGCAAGCACAACGATCTGGAAAACGTCGGCTACACCGCGCGCCACCACACCTTCTTCGAGATGCTGGGTAACTTCAGCTTCGGCGACTATTTCAAGCGCGACGCCATCAATTACTGCTGGGAGCTGCTGACCAAGGTCTATAACCTGCCGGCCGAGAAGCTCACCGTCACCGTCTATTTCGAGGACGACGAAGCCTACGACATCTGGGCCAACGAGATCGGCGTGCCGAAAGAGCGCATCATCCGCATCGGCGACAACAAGGGCGCGCGCTACGCGTCGGACAACTTCTGGCAGATGGCCGACACCGGCCCTTGCGGCCCGTGCACCGAAGTGTTCTACGACCACGGCGCCGACATCTGGGGCGGCCCTCCGGGCTCCGCCGAGGAAGACGGCGACCGCTTCATCGAGATCTGGAACCTGGTGTTCATGCAGTTCAACCGCGATGAATCGGGCGTGCTCACCCCGCTGCCGAAGCCGTCGATCGACACCGGCATGGGCATGGAGCGCCTGGCCGCCGTGCTGCAGCACGTGCACAGCAACTACGAGATCGACCTGTTCCAGGCACTGATCAAGGCCGCCGCGCGTGAAACCGGCGCCGAAGATTTGAACAACAATTCGCTGAAGGTCATCGCCGACCACATCCGCGCGGCCTCGTTCATGATCGTCGACGGCATCATCCCGAGCAGCGAAGGCCACGGCTACGTCCTGCGCCGCATCATCCGCCGCGCCCTGCGCCACGGCCACAAGCTGGGCCAGACCAAGCCCTTCTTCCACAAGCTGGTCGCCGATCTCGATGCCGAGATGGGTACCGCTTATCCGGAACTGCACGACGCCGCCGCGCGCGTGGCGCAAGTACTCAAGGCCGAGGAAGAGCGTTTCGGCGAGACGCTGGAAAACGGCATGAAGATCCTCGAGGCCCAGCTGGCCAAGGACGCGAAGAACCTCGACGGCGGCACCGCCTTCACGCTGTACGACACCTACGGCTTCCCGCTCGACCTGACGGCCGACATCTGCCGCGAGCGCGGGATCACGCTCGACGAAGAAGGCTTCACCGCGGCGATGGAGCAGCAGAAGAAAACCGCGCGCGCCGCCGGCAAGTTCAAGATGGCCGCCAAGGTCGAGTATGCGGGCGAGAAGACCAAGTTCGTCGGCTACGAATCGCTGGCCCACAACACCCACGTGCTGGCGTTGTACGCCGACGGCGTGTCGGTGCAGGAACTCAAGGCGGGCCAGGACGGCATCGTGGTGCTGGATACCACCCCGTTCTACGCCGAGTCGGGCGGCCAGGTCGGCGACCAGGGCGTGATCGGCAATGGCGCGAACGTATTCGAAGTCGAAGACACGCTCAAGATCCAGGCCGACGTGTTCGGCCACCACGGCGTGCTGCGCGAAGGCACGCTCAAGGTGGGCGACACCGTGGATGCACAGGTCGATACCGTCAAGCGCGCACGCACCATCCGCAACCACTCGGCGACCCACCTGATGCACAAGGCCCTGCGCGAAGTGCTGGGCAGCCACGTGCAGCAAAAAGGTTCGCTGGTCGATGCCGAGAAGACCCGTTTCGACTTCAGCCACGGCGCGCCGCTCACGCTTGACGAAATCGCGAAGGTCGAGACCATCGTCAACCGCGAGATCCTCGAGAACCACGCGACCGCCTCGCACAACATGAGTTTTGATGACGCGGTGAAACACGGCGCGATGGCGCTGTTCGGCGAAAAGTACGGCGACACCGTGCGCGTGCTGGACATCGGCAGCTCGAAAGAGCTGTGCGGCGGCGTGCACGTGACCCGCACCGGCGATATCGGCCTGTTCAAGATCGTGTCGGAAGGCGGCGTCGCCGCCGGCATCCGCCGCGTCGAAGCCGTGACCGGCGAGGGCGCGCTGGCGCTGGTGCAGTCGATCAACCGCAAGCTGCAGGAAGCCGCCGGAGCTCTCAAGACCAGCCCGGACGAGCTGACTTCGCGCATCGCCCAGGTCCAGGACCAGGTCAAGACGCTCGAAAAAGAAGTGGCCGCACTGAAGTCGAAGCTGGCCTCCGGCCAGGGCGACGAACTGGTGGCCCAGGCCATCGACGTGAACGGCATCAAGGTGCTGGCCGCGACCATGGATGGCGCCGACGTCACCGCATTGCGCGAGACCATGGACAAGCTCAAGGACAAGCTCGGGACCGCTGCCATCGTGCTGGCCAGTGTGCTTGAGGGCAAGGTCAGCCTGATCGCAGGCGTGACCAAGGATGCTACGGCCAAGGTCAAGGCCGGCGAGCTGGTGAACTTTGTTGCCCAGCAGGTCGGCGGCAAGGGTGGCGGCCGTCCGGACATGGCGCAGGCGGGCGGTACCGATCCATCGAACCTGGCGGCGGCACTGGCCGGCGTGGCGGGCTGGGTGGGCGAGCGCGCCTGATTCTTTGTTTCCGATGTTTAAGAAAGCCGCCTCCGGGCGGCTTTTTTTCGCCTGTTGAAGCCGCAAGCGAGCTGGCGCAAGCGCTGCACTGTTTTTGCGCAGTGCAGTATTGCTAACGGTTTCCTACAATCGCCGTCCGATTTCTTCTTTCATGGAGTGGACGTCAGGAGTTCGACGAAGCAGCGCGACAGGCATGGCCTTGTACGCGCCGCCGGGAACTGGTCAAGCAGTAGTGGATGCGTTACAGTCGAGCTTGCTTGCAATTGCCTTACCCATGCCGCATATCTCGGGTAGCGCACCATTCAAGTGCTATCTGGCGCGACAAGTGTTGTAAAAAAGTGCACAAGCATGGTTGATTTGACATTCGGTTGCAGGCCTGCAACAATGTGTGACTATTTTGGTGCGCTGCGTCATACCGCCGAAATTGGAGTAGTATTCGAGATCCAGGCACCACCCACGGAGTAGGGCGAAAGCGATGAGCGTCACCATTATCGATATTGACACCATGGAATTCCAGAGAGACCTGGATGCGCGCGGACTGAATTGTCCGCTGCCGATCCTGAAAGCCAAGAAGGCCCTCGCCGAAATGGAGAGCGGGCAGGTGCTGCGCATCGTCGCCACCGACACCGGCTCGGTCCGCGATTTCCAGGCCTTCGCCAAGCAAACCGGTAACGCCTTGCTGGCGCATACCCACGAAAACGGCGAGTTCACCTTCCTGATGCGGCGCAAGTAATTCCCCCGGCGCCGAAAAGCTTCTTCCCGCACCGACTCCTGTGGCAAAATTGATAATTGGCCGGCCCTGAGCCGCTTTATCGATCCGCCACGGGTGTCCCTCATGCGCAAACCCTTCCCATCCCCTTACGCAAAGCGCTTCGGCACGATGGCGCTGTCACTGCTGCTCGTCGGCGCCTGCACGGTCGCGCCGAGCGCCGTGGACAAGCGCGCCAGGGCGCCGGTGCTGGACGGGTATGGCGAGACCACCTTCCAGCCATCCCGGGCCAACGACGCGGCGCGCAAGCTGTTCGCGCAGGGCATGGCGCAGGCCTATGCCTTCAACCGTCCGGAAGCGATCCGCGCCTTCAAGGCCGCGCTGGCGCAGGACCCGTCCTGCGGCATGTGCGCCTGGGCGGTGGCCTGGCAGATGGGCCCGAACATCAACAACCCCAAGCGCGGCGACCTGGCCGAAGCGATCCGCCACGTCGGCCACGCGCTGGACAATCTGGACGGCGCATCAAGCCGCGACCGCGCCCTGGTCGAATCGCTGGCGCTGCGCTACGGCCACGCATCCTCGCGTGCAAAGGCGCTGCCCGTTGCCGAGATCTGCCGCTCGCCCGGCGGGCGCGGCGAGCCGGCCGACCCGCTCGATATCGCTTACGCCGCCCGCCTGCGCGAGATCGCCGGCCAATACCCGCTGGATCCCGACGTGCTCACGCTGTACGCGGAAGCCGAACTGGTGGCCAGCGAGCGCGATTGGTGGAGCGAGGACACCGGCAAGCCCACCGGCCGGGTGGGGGAGGTGGCCGACCGTATCGAAGCCGCGCTGGCGCGCAGCCCCGAACACGTGGGCCTGAACCACTACATGATCCACGCCGTCGATGCGGTGCCGGTGGCGGCGCGCGCGGTGCCGGCCGCGGACCGGCTCGGGCGGCTGGCGCCGAAGTCGCCGCACCTGCTGCACATGCCTTCGCACACCTATGCCCACGTCGGCCGCTACGCCGACGCCACGCGCGTGAACCAGCTGGCGGTGGCCGCCGACGAAGCCCTGATTGCCGACCTGGGGCGCCAGGGCTTCGACGTCGCTTTCGACTGGCGCGGCCACAATGGCCATTTCCAGTGGTATGGCGCGCTGATGGAAGGGCGCGCCGAACTGGCGCTGGAGACCGCGCGCGCCAGCGTCGGGCGCGCCAAGGGCACGAACGAATACGCGGAATACGTGCGCAGCCTGCCGATCTTGACCCTGCTGCACCTGCAGCGCTGGGACGCCGTGCTGCTCGAACCCCTCCCGGGCGGCGACAAGGGCCTGGGCCTGGTGCTGGGCGAGTCCGCGCGCGGGATCGCCATGGCGCGCAAGGGCGATGTTGCAGGCAGCCGGGCCGCGCTGGCGCGCGTGCAGCCGCAGGCCGACGCTCTTCTGGCGAAACACACGGGCAAGGACTATATACCGCGCATGCTGCGCAGCCTGGCCGGCAGTGCTTCCAAGGAGCTGGCCGCCGAGCTGGCGTACGCGGAAGGGCGGGTCGACGCGGCGCTGGCGCTGCAGGCCGAGGCCGTGGAAGCCGGGCTCGATGCGGACCGCGCCGAGCCGCCGATGCTGGCCAGCGGACCGCGCCTGCGCCTGGGCGCCATGCAGCTGCGGGCGCGCCGCTTTGCAGATGCCGAGCAGACCTTCCGCGCCGACCTGGCCCGCCATCCGGCCAGCGGCTGGGCTCTGCATGGCCTGGGCAAGGCCCTGGCGGCCCAGGGCAAGCAGGCCGAGGCCCGTGCCGCGCAGCAGGACCTGGCAAGCAGCTGGGTGCGTGCCGAAGCGGGCGTGCGCGCCGCGCTGTGAGGGCGCTGGAGTGCACGGGCTGTCGCTGCCCATGCCGGTTTAGGAGAAAACCTCTAGGTGGAAATCGCACGATCGTGCTTTAATTTCGACCTGGAGCCGAATTTCTCATATAATCTAGGCCATTTCGTCTGTCCCATTCTATTTTCTAAAGGCACCCTATGAAAGTCCTGGTACCCGTCAAACGCGTGGTCGACTACAACGTCAAGGTCCGCGTCAAATCCGACGGCAGCGGCGTGGATATCGCCAACGTCAAGATGTCGATGAACCCGTTCGACGAGATCGCACTGGAAGAAGCCACGCGCCTGAAGGAATCGGGCAAGGTCACCGAAGTGGTGGCGGTGTCGGTGGGCGTGGCCCAGTGCCAGGAAACCCTGCGTACCGGCATGGCGATCGGCGCCGACCGCGGCATCCTGGTCGAGACCAATGGCGAAACCGAGCCGCTGGCCGTGGCCAAGATCATGAAGGCGCTGGCCGACAAGGAACAGCCGCAGCTGATCATCCTGGGCAAGCAGGCGATCGACGACGATTCGAACCAGACCGGCCAGATGCTGGCTGCCCTGCTGGGCTGGCCGCAGGCGACGTTTGCATCGAAGGTCGTGCTGGAAGACGGCAAGGTCACCGTGACCCGCGAAGTGGACGGCGGCCTCGAAACCATCGCCCTGAGCCTGCCTGCGATCATCACCACCGACCTGCGCCTGAACGAGCCGCGCTATGTGACGCTGCCGAACATCATGAAGGCGAAGAAGAAGCCGCTGGAAACCGTCAAGCCGGAAGACCTGGGCGTCGACGTTGCTCCGCGCCTGAAGACCCTGAAGGTCGTCGAGCCGGCCAAGCGCTCGGCCGGCGTCAAGGTGCCGGATGTGGCGACGCTGGTGCAGAAGCTGCGCCTTGAGGCCAAAGTCATCTGATCGCAGTACGGAACCCAACACAAGGAAATAACATGGTCGCACTCGTCATTGCAGAACACGACAACGGCTCCCTCAAGGGCGCTACCCACCACACTGTCACCGCGGCCGCCCAGTGCGGCGCAGGTGGTGCAAATGAGGTCCACATCCTGGTCGCAGGTTCGAACTGCGGCGCCGCCGCCGAAGCCGCCGCGCAAATCGCCGGGGTGTCGAAAGTGCTGGTCGCCGATGCGCCGCACTTCGCCGATGGCCTGGCCGAGAACGTCGCCGAGCAGGTGCTGGCGATCGCCGGCGGCTATTCGCACATCCTGGCCCCGGCCACCGCCTACGGCAAGAACATCCTGCCGCGCGTGGCCGCCAAGCTGGACGTCGCCCAGATCTCGGAAATCACCAAGGTCGACTCGCCCGACACCTTCGAGCGCCCGATCTATGCCGGCAACGCCATCGCTACCGTGCAGTCGAGCGACAGCGTCAAGGTCATCACCGTGCGCGGCACCGCTTTCGATTCGGCAGCGCTTGGGGGTTCGGCCGCGGTCGAGCAGATCGCTGCCGTGGCCGATTTCGGCAAGTCGGCTTTCGTGGGCCGCGAACTGGCCGTCTCAAGCCGTCCGGAACTGACCGCCGCCAAGATCATCGTCTCCGGTGGCCGCGGCCTGGGCTCGGCCGAGAACTTCAAGATCCTCGAGCCGCTGGCCGACAAGCTGGGCGCCGCCATGGGCGCCTCGCGCGCCGCGGTGGACGCGGGCTTCGTGCCGAACGACTGGCAGGTTGGCCAGACCGGCAAGATCGTCGCCCCGACCCTGTACATCGCGGTCGGCATCTCGGGCGCGATCCAGCACCTGGCCGGCATGAAGGACTCGAAGACCATCGTCGCGATCAACAAGGATCCGGAAGCGCCGATCTTCTCGGTGGCCGACTACGGCCTGGTGGGCGATTTGTTCGAAGTCGTTCCGCAGCTGGTGCAGGAACTGGGTTAAACCTGTTGGCGGCGCCATCCGCCACCGCATGAATACGTCGTTCCCGCGCAGGCGGGAGCGACGTTCGTCCATTTAGAGTCACATCAGGAGACCAAGGTGAGCTACCAAGCCCCGCTGAAAGACATGCAGTTCGTGCTGAACGAACTGGCCAACCTGGCCGAGATCAACCAATTGCCCGGCTGCGAAGACGCGACGGAAGATACCGTCAACGCCGTGCTCGAAGAAAGCGCGAAGTTCTGCGGCGAAGTCGTCGCCCCGCTGAACCACGCGGGCGACAAGGAGCCGAGCTTCTGGCGCGACGGCAGCGTCACCACCTCGAAGGGCTTCAAGGAAGCCTTCCGCGCCTTCGGTGAAGGCGGCTGGCAGGGCATCCAGCACCCAAGCGAATTCGGCGGACAGGGTCTGCCCAAGCTGGTGGCCACGCCTTGCATCGAGATGCTGCACGCCGCGAACCTGTCGTTCGCACTGGCCCCGCTGCTGACCGACGGCGCGATCGAGGCGCTGCTCACCGCCGGCACCGACGAACAAAAGGCGCTGTTCCTCGAGCCGCTCATCAGCGGCAAGTGGACCGGCACCATGAACCTGACCGAGCCGCAGGCCGGCTCCGACCTGGCCGCAGTGCGCACCCGCGCCGAGCCGCAGGGCGACGGCACCTATAAAGTCTTCGGCACCAAGATCTTCATCACCTACGGCGAGCACGACATGGCGGAGAACATCATCCACCTCGTGCTGGCGCGCACTCCGGATGCGCCGGCGGGCGTGAAGGGCATCTCGCTGTTCATCGTGCCGAAGTTCCTGGTGAACGCCGACGGCTCGCTGGGCGCACGCAACGATGCGCACTGCGTCTCGATCGAGCACAAGCTGGGCATCAAGGCGTCGCCCACGGCCGTGCTGCAGTTCGGCGACCACGGCGGCGCCATCGGCACGCTGGTGGGCGAAGAAAACCGCGGCCTGGAGTACATGTTCATCATGATGAACGCGGCCCGCTTCGGCGTCGGCATGCAGGGTGTCGGCCTGGCCGACCGCGCCTACCAGCAGGCGGTGGCGTTCGCGAAAGACCGCGTGCAGTCGCGCGAAGTGGCGGGTTCGCCAGGCCCGGTGGCCATCATCAATCACCCGGACGTGCGCCGCATGCTGATGTCGATGCGCTCGCAGACGGAAGCGGCGCGGGCTCTAGCCTATGTCGGCGCAGCCTATTCCGACATCGCGCACAGCCATGCCGATGAAGCCACCCGCAAGGCCAGCCTGGCAGTCTACGAATACCTGGTCCCGATCATCAAGGGCTGGTCCACCGAGATGAGCGAGAACGTCGCGCGCGACGGCGTGCAGGTCCATGGCGGCATGGGCTTCATCGAAGAAACCGGCGCGGCCCAGCACTACCGCGACGCCAAGATCCTGACCATCTACGAAGGCACGACCGCGATCCAGGCCAACGACCTGGTCGGCCGCAAGACCGTGCGCGACGGCGGCGCCGTGGCCAAGGGCCTGATCGCCCAGGTGCGCGCAGTCGAGGCGCAACTGGCGGAAGTACAGGGCGACGAGTTCGCAGCAATCCGCCGCCAGCTGGCGCTGGGCAGCACCGCGCTGGAAGAAGTGGTCGACTACATGGTGGCCAACGTGAAGCTTGATGTGCGCGCCGTGTTCGCAGGCAGCGTCACTTACCTGAAGCTGGCCGGCATCGTGCTGGGCGGCTGGCAGATGGCGCGTGCGGCCCTGGTGGCATCGAGGAAGCTCGAAGCGGGCGAGGGCGATGCGTCCTTCCTGCGCGCGAAGATCGCCACCGCGCGCTTCTTTGCCGACCACCTGCTGTCGACGGCCCCTGGCCTGCGCACGGCGATCGTGGAAGGCGCGCCAGGCGTGCTGGCGCTGGACGTCGACCAGTTCTAGGCTGAACTGGCATTCACGTAAAAGGCAGCCTTCGGGCTAATGCTGTTCAGTTAGCATGAAAATGTAGGGTGGCCGGCTTCGCCGGCCGCGCGTTCAAATCCCCGATGCGCTGTGGCAGATCACATTGGAGTTGGACGCGCGGCCGTTCGTCGTTCAGGCCACTGGCCTGAACGACCCCGGCCACCCTACGCTTAACTGAACGGCATTACAGCCTTCGGGCTGCCTTTTTGCTGGGATTTTGTCGGCTTAGCCGTACGCCCCACCGGTGTACAACAGGTCGAACACCCGTGCGATCATCCCGATCAGCGCGATCGCCCCCACGCCCACCGTCAGCACCAGCAGCAGGGCCAGCATCCAGTTCGAGCGCGAAGTCTTGCCGCTCCCCTGGTTGTGCTGCGCATCCCAGGCCTCGTCCGGCGTGAGCCCGATGACCAGGCCCTCGACGAATCCGACCACGTACGACAGCAAAATCGGCAGCACCACATAGAAGGGGTGCGGATGCACCGCGCCCCACAGGATGCCGGTGACGGGAAGACTGCAGACATGCAGCAGGCCGAGCCGGTCGACCGGGCCTTTCAGGTAGAAGCGGTGGACGCCGAATCCGCCCAGCAGCAGGGCGAGCAGGGTAGCGAAGGTCTTGTTCTTGTGCTGGACAGCCATGTGCGTTGCCAAAAAGTTAGGGTGCCGGAAGTATGGTGCAAAACGGCAAGGAAGGCACGTATTCCGTCCACATCCTGCAGGGACGGCAGGTCACTGGTGGCCTTGTGGCGCGAAATCGGCGATAATGCTCAATTCGCCGGGGTTGCGCGCCGGGTTGTCATTAACGCTTGCCGCTGTGCGGAGATGCGCGCTATAATCGTCGGCTTTCTCCGTCCAGTACAACTTTTTGGAATTATTATGGTCGTTATCCGTTTGGCTCGTGGCGGCGCAAAAAAGCGCCCGTTCTACAACATCGTTGCAACCGATTCGCGTAACCGTCGCGATGGTCGTTTCATCGAGCGCATCGGTTTCTACAACCCGATGGCATCGGGCGCTGAAGTCGGCCTGCGTATCGCAGCTGACCGCCTGGCTCACTGGCAAGGCGTTGGCGCACAACTGTCGCCAACCGTTGCTCGCCTGGTCGCAAACCAGCCAGCAGCCTAAGTAAGGTTTTACCGGTTTGATCGATTCGGCAGCATCCGGGGTGGAAGTCCCCGACGACCTGGTGCAGGTTGGCTATGTGTCCGGTGCGTTTGGAATCGTGGGTGGACTTCGCGTTACCCCGTTCTCCACTGACGCAGACGCGCTGCTGAATATCAAGACCTGGTGGATCGACAAGCCGGCACTGCATTCCGTGAAGCCACGGAACGCGAAGATGCATGGTGGCGACGTGGTCGTCACCCTGGTCGGCTTGCGCGACCGCAACGATGCCGAAGCACTCAAGGGTGCAGCGGTATTGGTATCGCGTAAAGAATTCCCGCAGCTCGAAGACGACGAGTATTACTGGTCCGACCTGATCGGCCTGGATGTGGTCAACCTCGAAGGCGAAGCCCTCGGCAAGGTGACCGACATGATGCACAATGGCGCGCAATCGATCCTTCGCATTGCACCTGTTGTGGATCCTGAAGCGCCAGATGCGAAAGCATCCGAGCGCCTTGTGCCGTTTGTGGACCAGTTCATCAAGACCGTCGATCTCGGCGCGAAATTGATTACCGTGGACTGGGGTCTCGATTATTGACCCGTCCCATGTGAAGCGAGGTCCCGATGCAGTTTGACGTCGTGAGCTTGTTTCCAGAAATGTTTGCCGCATTGACGCAGTCGGGTGTGACCCGGCGCGGCATTGAGCAACAGCGCTGGGCCCTGCATATCTGGAATCCGCGCGATTTCACGCAGGACCGCCACCGCACCGTGGATGACCGCCCCTATGGCGGCGGCCCCGGGATGGTGATGCTGGCAAAGCCGCTCGAAGCCGCGATTGCCGCCGCCAAGGCGCGCCAGGTCGAACTCGGCTTACCCAGGCCGCGCGTGGTCTTCATGTCGCCGCAGGGCAAACCGCTGACGCACGCGCGCGTGATGGCGCTGAAGGACGAGCCGGGACTGGTCGTGCTGTGCGGACGCTACGAAGGCGTGGACCAGCGCTTGCTGGACCGCTGCGTCGACGAAGAGATTTCGCTCGGCGACTTCGTGCTGTCGGGTGGCGAACTGCCGGCGATGGCGCTGATGGATGCAGTAGTGCGGCAATTGCCTGGCGTACTGGGCGACGACGCCTCGGCAGTCGAAGACAGTTTCGTCAACGGCCTGCTCGATTCGCCGCATTACACGCGCCCTGAAGTGTATGACGGCGAACCGGTGCCGCCGGTCCTGATGGGCGGCAACCATGCAGAAATTACCAAGTGGCGGCGCCAGCGCATGCTGGAGGCGACATTGAAAAAACGGCCTGAACTCATCGGCAAGGCGCGCGACGCCGGCCTCTTGAGCAAGCTGGATGAAAAGTTTCTGGCAGGTTTGAAAGAATCTGCCGAGTAAGAATGTACCTTGTGTGCATGTAACGGTGGGCATGTTGCCTGCCTGTTCAACCCCATCCTCTACTGGGCACCGCGGTGGTATCGCTCAGCGCCAGCAAGATGGTTTCTGGAGTCATAAAAATGAATCTGATTCAGCAACTCGAGCAAGAAGAGATCGCGCGCCTCGGCCGCAGCATCCCTGATTTCGCACCAGGCGACACCGTTGTCGTCAGCGTCAACGTCGTCGAAGGCAACCGCAAGCGCGCCCAGGCATACGAAGGCGTCGTCATTTCGCGTCGTAACCGCGGCCTGAACTCGAACTTCATCGTTCGCAAGATCTCGTCGGGCGAAGGCGTCGAGCGTACGTTCCAGCTGTATTCGCCGCTGATCGCTTCGATCGAAGTGAAGCGTCGTGGTGACGTCCGTCGTGCGAAGCTGTACTACCTGCGCGAGCGTTCGGGCAAGTCGGCACGTATCAAAGAAAAGCTGCCACAGCGCAAAGTCAAAGCTGCACCAGCAGCAGAGTAATAGCGTCTGTGTTCAGGAAAAGGCATCCGCAAGGATGCCTTTTTTCGTTGTAAGCCCGAGGAGTGTGATTTGATCAAGCCCCTGTTCGATCCCATGGCGCTGCCCGTCGAGGCCCTGGCCGGCGAAGCCGCGCTCCTGCCGGCGCAGTTGAGCGCGCAAGCCGTGCGCGCCCGCTTTGCCCGCACGCTGCCCTGGGATCCGGAGCCGTCCGACGAAGCGCTGATGGCGCCGCCGCTGCGCTTGCGCCGCGCCGCCGTGCTGGTGGCCCTGGTCGACCGTCCCGAAGGCCTTACGGTGCTGCTGACCAAGCGCACCGATCATTTGTCCAGCCACGCCGGCCAGGTCAGCTTTCCCGGCGGCCGCGCCGAAGAGCTCGATTCATCCCCGATCGAGACCGCGCTGCGCGAAACCGAAGAAGAAATCGGCCTGCACCGCCGCCACGTCGAGATCATCGGCGTGCTGCCCGACCACATCACCATCAGCGCCTACCGCGTCACGCCGGTGGTGGCGCTGGTGACGCCGCCGTTCGCGCTCGATGCCGATCCAGGCGAGGTGGCCGAAATCTTCGAGGTGCCCCTCGGCTTCCTGATGGCCGGCGCCCACCACGAGCGCCGCTCGGTGGAGTTGCCGGAAGGGGCGGGCAAGCGCACGTTTTATGCGATGCCGTACGAGGATTATTTCATTTGGGGGGCGACGGCGGCGATGTTGCGGAATTTGTTTCATTTCCTCAGGGCGTAGCGTTTTTCGTAGGGTGGGCGGCGAAGCCGCCCACCCTACGAAATCGAATCCCCCCCGCCGCAACCCGAGGCTTTATTCCACCCCTGAATTTGATTCTGGCCCACTTCTCCGCTATCGTAGCGGCAGCACAGTATTGCCAGAACAAAAAAGGATTCCTGAATGACATTTTTTTCCATTCTCGTCGCGCTGATCATCGAGCAGCTCAAGCCGTTGCGCGCCGATAACCAGGTCTACGGTGGCATCAAGGGTTTCGCGATGCGCATCGAGGGCTGGTTCAATGCGGGCGAGCAGAAAAATGGCCGCATGGGCTGGATCCTGATGATGCTGGCGCTGATGCTGCCGACCTGGCTGGTGTACTGGGTCTTCATGCATTACAACCTGGTGCTGCTGGCCTTTGCCTGGAATGTCCTGATCGTCTACCTGACGCTCGGTTTCCGCCACTACAGCCATTATTTCACCTCGATCCAGCTGGCCCTGAACACGGGCGACGAAGCCGCCGCGCGCCAGTTGCTGGCGGAGTGGACGCGCACCGACACCATCGGGATGGACAGCACCGAGATCACCCGGGTGGCGGTCGAAAAGGCCCTGGTGACCACCCACCGCAACGTATTCGGCGTATTCTTCTGGTTCCTGATGCCGCTCGGGCCGGCCGGCGCCGTGATGTACCGGGTGTCGGAATACCTGGCGCGCGCCTGGAACGAACCGGACCACATGCGCAACGAAGCTTTTGGGCAGTTCGCCGCGCGGGCCTTCTACTGGATCGACTGGATGCCGGTGCGCCTGACGGCGGTGGCCTTTGCCGTGGTCGGCAACTTCGAGGACGCGATCTATGCCTGGCGTAACTTCGCCGGCCGCTGGGCCGACGAATCGCGCGGCATCATCCTGGCGGCGGGCGGGGGCGCGATGGGCGTGCGCCTGGGCACGCCGAACGAGAATGCACCGCAGCTACTGCCCCTGGATGCGGCAATCGTGGACCTGGGCGACAGCGAATCGGATATGCTGCCGGGCGAGGAACCGAACCTGCGCTCGATGCAGAGCACGGTCGGACTGGTGTGGCGGGCGCTGATCCTGTGGATGATCCTGCTGCTCCTGCTGTCGAGCGTGGTGTGGCTCGGGTGATCCATAAGTGCTCACTGCCTCGTTCGTGAGTCTTCTATAAGATATAATACTGCGCTGAAGTTGTTCTCATTCACGCAGTATTCCTGTTTCAGCAAGCAGCACTATGGCCGAGTTACCGCAAACCGCGGATAAGGGACTCAAGGACGAGTTTTTTATCCTGGGCATTACGAGCAACGGCAGGCAGTTCCGACCCAGCGACTGGGCCGAGCGCCTGTGCGGGGTCATGTCGTGCTTTGCCCCCGGCGCGGCCAACCGCAACGCCCATCTGCAATTTTCCCCCTGGGTCCATCCGACCATCGTCAACGGCGTGAAGGCCGTGGTCGTCAGCCGCGAGCTGCAGAAAGTCGAGCCGCTGGCCTATCACTTCGTGCTGAATTTCGCCAAGGACAATGACTTGCAGGTCGCGGACGCCTGCTTCGTGCCGCCGCCGGGCGAGAAGAAACCGGGCGCATAAGACCTTTCGGATTCCACAACTGGCGCTATGATGAATTCATAGCGCCAGTTTTGTTTTCCGCATCTGCTATCGGCGCAAGGCAGGGGGAGAGCATCATGCACATCGGTCAAATCTGCACCAACCAGGCTACCTGGTGCGCCCGCGATGAAACCGTGCAGGGCGCGGCATTGATGATGCGCCGCCACCACGTTGGCGACGTGATCGTGGTCGACCAGGTCGACGGCGCCAGCATCCCGGTCGGCATCCTGACCGACCGCGATATCGTGGTATCGGTCATCGCGCCGGGGCTCGATCCGACCAGCCTGCTGGTTGGCGACATCATGGCCGACGACCTGCTGACCGCGCGCGAAACCGACGACGTCTACGAGACCATCGAGCACATGCGCCTGCGCGGCATCCGGCGCGTGCCCGTCATCGACGCCGCCGGCGCCCTGTCGGGCATCGTCAGCGCGGACGACCTGCTGGAATTCCTGGCCGAAGAGATGGGAGAATTGTCCCGTATTAGCCCATATCAACAAGCGCACGAACGCAGGGCCCGCCAGTAGCGATTTTGCTCTGTTACCATCTGCATGTTCAAAAACATGCGGGACGGCATTGTCCTGCCAACATGACAGGACACCATGAACTCGATCACGCTGATGTACGTCAAACGCGGCATGGCAGCCCGGGCCGTTGCCGGCAGCCTGCTGTGCCTGGTGACAGGCGCTGCCTGGAGCGCGCCGCTGCCCAAGGGCGTCACGCTCGGGCCCTCGGTCGAGGGCATCACCGAATACCGCCTCGCCAATGGCCTGAAGGTCCTGCTGTTCCCGGATACCTCGCGTCCGACCGTGACCGTCAACATGACCTACCTGGTCGGTTCGCGCCATGAGAACTACGGCGAAACCGGCATGGCCCACCTGCTCGAGCACCTGCTGTTCAAGGGCACGAAAAAGAACCCGGACATCACCAGCCAGTTCTCGCGCCGCGGCATGGAGTTCAACGGCACCACCTCGCTCGACCGCACCAATTACTACGAGGTGTTCCAGGCGTCACAGGACAACCTGGACTGGGCGCTGCAGATGGAAGCGGACCGCATGGTGCATTCGCCGGTCGCGCAGAAGGACCTGGCCTCCGAGATGACGGTGGTGCGCAACGAGTTCGAGAGCGGCGAGAACTCGCCCGGCAACGTGCTGTTCAAGCGCATGCAGAGCGTGGCCTACGACTGGCACAGCTACGGCCGCTCGACCATCGGCAACCGCAGCGACATCGAGAACGTCAGGATCGGCAACCTGCAGGCCTTCTACCGGACCTACTACCAGCCCGATAACGCAACCCTGCTGGTAGCCGGCAAGTTCGACGCGAACGCCACGCTGGCCACCATCAACCGCCTGTTCGGCGCCATCCCGAAACCGAAGCGCGCGCTGCCCCAGTTCTGGACCGTGGAGCCGACCCAGGACGGCGAGCGCAGCTTCGCGGTGCGGCGCCAGGGCGACGTGCAGATCGTCGCGGTCGGCTACAAGATCCCGTCCGACCTGCACGACGATGCGGAAGGCCTGGGCTTTGCCTCCGAGGTGCTGGGCGACGCGCCCAACGGCCGCCTGCACAAGCTCCTGGTGGAGTCGGGCAAGGCCAGCCAGGTGTTCAGCTTCGGCCAGACCGGCTATGCGCCTGGCCTGCAGTTCTTCGGCGCCGTGGTGAAAAAGGGCGAGCCGATCGAGCCGGTGCGCGACGCCCTGGTCGAGGCCGTCGAAGGCCTGGCCAGGCAGCCGCCGACGCTTGATGAAATGGAGCGCGTGCGCCGCTCCTGGCTGAACACCATCGAACGCAGCCTGAACGACCCGCAGGCGGTCGGTGTGGCGCTGTCCGAAGTGATCGCGCTGGGCGACTGGCGCCTGTACTTCCTGAGCCGCGAGCGCCTCAAGGCCGTCAAGGCCGAGGAAGTCGCCGCGAGCAGCGGCCGTTACTTCATGCGCAGCAACCGCATCATCGGCAGCTTCGTGCCGGAAGACGCGCCGCAGCGCGCACGGGTAGAGGCCGCGCCGTCGGTGGAAACCGTGATGAAGGACTTCAAGCCGGCGGCGAGCAGTCTGGTGTCGGAAGACTTCGACCCGAGCCAGGCCAACATCATGAAGCGCACCACCCTGACGACGGCGGGCGGCGTGAAGCTGGCGCTGCTGCCCAAGAAGAACCGCGGCGAGACCGTGACGGTGAGCCTGCGCCAGCATTTCGGCGACGAGAAGAATTTGTTCGGCAAGAGCGCCATCGCCGGCCTGACCTCGTCCATGCTGATGCGGGGCACCACGAAGTACAGCCGCGCCGAGCTGGCCGACGCCTTCGAGAAGCTCAAGATGACGGGCGGCCCGAACCACTTCCAGACCACGCGCGAGAACCTGGTCGAGGCGATCAAGCTGGCGGCCCACGTGCTGAAAGAGCCGGCTTTCCCGGCCTCGGAATTCGAGCAGCTGCGCAAGCAGATGCTGGTGGGCCTGGAAGCGGGCCGCGCCGAGCCGCAGAGCGTGGCCGCGCGCGCCCTTGGCGTGCACTTCGAGCAGTACCCGCGCGGCGACATACGCCATGCCAACACGCTGGAAGAAGACATCGCCGACATCCAGGCGGTGCGCCTGGAAGACCTGCCCAGGCATCACCGCGAATTCCACAACAGCAGCCCGGCCGAGCTGGCGATCGTCGGCGACTTCGACCCGAAAGAGGTTATCCCGCTGGTCGATGCGCTGTTCGGAAAATGGACCGCGCCGGCGAATGTGGCGCCGATCCTGGGCAAGCACGCGGAGGTGGCCGCCGCCACCCGGATGCTCGACACGCCGGACAAGGAAAACGGCTTCTACATCGCGCGCATGAACCTCGACCTGAACCTGGAAGACCCGGACTATCCGGCGCTGATGCTGGCCAATTACATCTTCGGGGAGGGCGGCCTGAAGTCGCGCCTGATGGACCGCATCCGCCAGAAAGATGGCCTGTCCTACGGCGGCGGCTCGGACCTGTCCGGGGGCGACTTCGACCGCGCCGGCGCCTTCATGATCAGCGCGATCGCGGCGCCGCAGAACCTGCGCAAGCTCGATGGGGCAGTGCGCGGCGAGCTGGCACGCGCGGTGAAGGACGGCTTCACCGCGGCCGAACTGCAAGACGCCAAGTCGGGCCTGATGCAGCAGCGCCTGCAGAACCGCACCAACGACGGCGTGGTGGCCTCGGGCTGGACCAGCTACCTGTATCGCGGCCGCACCTTCGAGTGGTCGGCGGCGCTGGATCGCAAGCTGGCGGCGGTGACGCTGCCGCAGCTGAACGCGGCCTTCCGCAAGGCGATCATTCCTTCGAAACTGACGGTGGTGATGGCGGGCGACCAGTCCAAGGCCGGCGGCAAGGCCACAATCCCGGCCAAGGCCGCGCCCTAGAAGCAACACTGCAGGCGTCCAATTGTGACAGCGCCCCGATGCTGCGTTAAAATGTTTCCTTTGAGAAGCATGCGTTGCAAGGCATCAGGAGCATCATGAAAGGCATATCCAAAGCGCAGCCGGCGGAAACTCTTCCGTTCGCCGGCAAAGTCGCACTCGTCACGGGCGCCGCCAGCGGTATCGGCCGCGCCACCGCACTGGCCTTCGGCCGCGCCGGCGCCCACGTCGTGGTGGCCGACACCGCCATCGACGGCGGCCACGCCACCGCGGCCATGATCGTCGAATCGGGCGGCAAGGCCCTGTTCGTGCGCGGCGACATCACCCGCGCGGGCGAGGTCGAGGCGCTGGTCGACAAGGCCGTCAGCTACTACGGGCGCCTCGACATCGCGGTCAACAACGCCGCCCTGGACGAAGAGGGCGCGCCGCTGGCCGACGGCGAGGAAGACCAGTTCGACCGCATCATGGGCGCCAACGTCAAGGGCGTCTGGCTGTGCATGAAATACCAGCTGCGACAGATGCTCAAGCAGGGCGGCGGCGCGATCGTCAACGTGGCGTCGGTCTCCGGCCTGGTGGGCGCCCCGAACCGCGCGGTCTACGCGGCCAGCAAGCATGCGGTGGTGGGACTGACCAAGAGCGCGGCTGCGGAATACGCGAAATCCGGCATCCGCATCAATTCGCTGTGCCCATCCGCGGTGAAGACCCCGATGCTGATGCGCGCCGTCGAGCGCGACCCAAGCAGCGAAAAGAAGCTCAAGGCGGCGCACCCGATGGCGCGCTTTGCCGAGACGGCGGAGATTGCGAATGCGGCGCTGTGGCTGTGTTCCGACGGCGCGTCGTATGTGAACGGGCACGAGCTGGTGGTGGATGGCGGGTTTACGGCGGTTTGAAGGCTGGCCCATCGCTAAGCATATGTGATTTGAACGCGCGGGCAGGGAACCTGCCCACCCTACGATTTGCGAATTGCGTAGGGTGGGCGGGTGTCCCGCCCGCGCGTTCAACCATCGTCAAAACAGCCGCGGGGTGCCGTTTTAACCCGCATTGAGCTCCGCCACGAAGTCATACACATCCCCCCTGAAGTACGACCGGCAAAGCTCCACCGCCCGCCCGTCCCGGGCAAACCCCAGCCTTTCCACGCACAGCCCCGCATCGCCCTCGCGCGTCTGCAGCAGCCCCGCCTGTTCCGCATTGAGCAGCAGCGCCGACAGCCGCTGCAGCGCCCGCACCG
This sequence comes from Telluria sp. ZT3P39, assembly GCF_059685935.1. Lineage (NCBI taxonomy): Bacteria > Pseudomonadati > Pseudomonadota > Betaproteobacteria > Burkholderiales > Oxalobacteraceae > Telluria > Telluria sp. ZT3P39. Next base: position 8,086 of record NZ_JCASIH010000033.1, on the reverse strand, counting down.
GGCGGTTGCCGGTGGCTTCAAGGGCCTCGTACATCGAATCCTTGACCGCATCGAGCGAACCAAGGGCAAAGGCCGCGATGGTCGCGTATTCGACGCACATCGGCATGTCGTCGGCGTAGCGGATGCGGTGGAAGCGGTAGACCGGGGTGCCGGGCGAGAGCCGCAGGCGCAGGGCTTCTTCGGGCGTGACCAGGCCTTCCGAGCGCTTGAGCCATTCGTTGCGCGGCGCCCGCCCGCGGGCGCGCATGTCTTCCGAAAATGAGCTCAGGCGGGCGAAGTTCTTTTCAATGCGCGTGTTCAGAAAATTGCCCGCGCCGGCGCGCCGCACCAGCAGGCCTTCCTCGACCAGCGCATCGATCGCCTTGCGCACGGTAATGCGCGAGATCCCCAGTTCCTCAGCCAGCTGGCGTTCGGCCGGCAGGGCCGAGGCGGCGCCGAACAGGCCCTCGTCGATGGCCTGGCGCAGCGCCTGCTGCAGCTGCTGGTAAAGGGGAAGCTTGCCGCCGCCGGCGGCAGACTGCATCAGTGCGGCGAGATCGATCATGCGGGCCAATGGGGTTCGGGTCGGCGGCATCATACCACCGCGGCCGGGCTTATTTGGGCCGCGGGTTCTTGAGCGGATGCTCCACCACGGCCACCCGGCCCGCGCGGATTTCCGTCACGGCCGCGCCGACCGCGCGCGCCACGTTGCGCATTTCTTCCTGCACCGCCGTGTCGCGATCGAGCGTGTCGTGGCTCTCGGCATACGACTCGTAATAGCCGATGTAGCGGTCGAGCTGGGCGAAGCTGCCGGCGTCGATGAGGCCCATCCAGCCCAGCCAGTCGGCCAGCGAACGGCGCGTGCCTTCGATCCCGGCCACGTCGCCGTGCACCATCAGGCCGAAGGCGCGGCCGGCCAGGTGCTTGGGATAGTCCCAGCCGGCCAGCTCGATTTCCTTGGCCTGCTCGGCCTTCTTGCCGTGGGTCGAGGTCGGGTCCGGGTTGCCGCCGTCGGCGCAGACCAGGCGGTCGATCATCAGCTTGAGCACACTGGGGGCCTGGTACCAGTAGACCGGGGTGACGATGATGACGCCGTGCGCCAGCACCCAGCGCTCGTAGATCTCGTTCATCCAGTCGCCCACCTGGCGCTCGGCGTGGTTCGGATAGCAGCTGCACGGCCAGTGGCACAGCGGCATGGCGGTGGACACGCAGCCCTTGCAGGGATGGATGTGGCGGTCGTAGTCGGAATTGAGCAGGCTCAGGTCGAGCAGGTCGGCTTCGAAGCCGTCCGCGATGAGCACCTCGCGCGCAAGCTGAGCCATGCGCCAGGTCTTGGAGACTTCACCGGGACAGGTGCCGTCGTTGCGGGCCGAGCCATTGATGATGAGCACGCGGCTGCGCGAAGCCGGGTCTTTCTGGTGCTGCTCGGCGGCGAGCAGGCGGTCGCGCGTTTCCTTCCATTCGATCGACAGGTCGTAGTCCGGATCGGCAAAGCCCGGGCCGGCTTTCACCGTGCGTGGCGCCTTGCGGCCTTCGGCATAGGCTTCCCAGGCTACCTGTTCGATCGCTTCCAGTTCGGGCGCGAGCTTGTCGAAGGCCGGGTCGTGGAAGGATTGGCGAAAGCGCAGGTGGAATTCGTTGCGCCCGAGTTTGGCGGGCGCTTGGCCCTTGCGTATCGTTGTCATGCCGCCTCCCTGATGTATCGAAATTATCGACCGGGTTAGCGACATTGAAATGTTCGCACGCGCACATAGCACCGATGAAAGTAAAGTGGGCGGGAGAACCCGCCCACTCTACGATAAAACAGAACTCTTACTTCGCTGCGGTCGCCGCGCCACCCTGCTGGTTCAGCAGCATGATCCAGTACTTGGCCAGGTCGCCGGCGCCCGCGCCGCCCTTGATACCTTCGAAGGTCTGGATCGCTTCGGCTTTCTTGCCGGCGCGCGCCTGTGCCATGCCCAGGCGCAGCTTGGCTTCTTCGGTATTCTTCAGGCCGCCCTTGGCGATACCCTGCTGGATGAGGCCGATGCCCTTGTCGGCCTGGTCCATCGTGGCATAGGCCCAGCCCAGGTTGACCAGGCCGGCGCCGGTCTTGGCCTTGGCCGCGCTCGCTTCGCCGCTGGCGATGTTGCGCGCGTCGTCGGCTGCGCCCTTGTTGGCCTTGTCGCGCAGCGCGGCATGGGTCTTGGCATTGCTGCCCTTGCCCAGCACGCCGGCCGCGTAACCGGCTTCCATGACCTTCTTGGCTTCGGTCGGGAAACCGTCGCGCAGCGACAGCTCGGCCAGGTCGGTGTATTCTTCCGGCGCCATTTGCTTGACGGCAGCGAATTCCAGGCGATAGACGTTGACCATGTTGGTCTGGGCGTCGAAGCCCTTCTGGCGGGCGACGCCGCGGTTGAGCAGGTCGGTCCAGAAGTCGTCGTTCGGGTAGTAGCGGGCCAGCTTCTCGAGGCCGACCAGGTAGGCGGCGTCGTCCTTCACCTTGACGGCGGCGGACGCCAGCAGGCGCAGGTCTTCCTCGCTCGGCTTCTGGCCGGCCTTTTCCATCTCGTTGACCATCGGCAGCAGCTGGGTCTTGGCTGCGGCAAAGTCACCGCCCAGGTACTGGGCGCGGATCTTCGCAGCACGCACTTTCTCAGGCGTCGGGCTTTCTTTCTCGTAGCGGTTGAACCACTCGATCGCCTTCGGGTAATCCTTGGCGTTGTAGTGCATGTTGGCCAGGGCCTGCATGAAGTCGGTTTTTTCGGTCGCGTTCAGGCGGCCCGAATTGATCACGGCTTCCAGCGCCGGCATCGCCATGGCGTTGTTGTTGGTGGTCGAACCCAGCGACAGCTTCATGCGGTTGACGACGTACTGCTCGTACGGGGTCTGGTTCGGGAAGGCTTCGGCCTGGGTGATGCGGCTCTGCACTTCGGTGTAGTTCTTTGCATCCATCAGGGGCTTGATGGCGGCCGGATCGAGCAGCTTGAAGATTTCCGGACGGACGGTGTCCTTCGCCGGGGCGGCGGCGGCAGGCGCATCGGTCTTTTGCTGCGCGTGGGCACTGGTTACCAGCGCCGGGGCGGAGACGCCGATTGCGGCGAGCATCAGGCAGAGGCGGGCAAGACGGAATTGGGCCATGGAGTATCCTTCAATCAAGTCGATAATGATGAGAAATGCATATGCGCCAACATGGCGAAAATGCCAATCTCGGCAAAGGGTGCATTGTCCCATAAAGCGCCATTCTCAGGCTCGGCAATTGTGCCGCAGGGCGCGCAGCAGCGCCCGTGCGGTTACATAGCGTTACCGTCTTGCGCAGGCGCAGGCTCGAAGCCCGGCACCGGGCAGCGGCCCGGGGCCTCGAGCTCGCCGGCCAGCCAGCTGACTGCGGCATCCACGGCGGGCGCCGCGAAGCCATAGGTCATCAGGGCCGGGGCGGCGAAGTCGAGCGCCTGGTAGGGGTTCCACAGCGCCAGGTGCAGGTCGGGACGCCAGGTCGCGCGGGCCTGCGGGCCGTAGCGGCGGCGCGAGGTCGAGGCCAGGATCGTGAAGCGGCCGTCCTGCGGCAGCGCGCTCCAGTCGAAGGTTTCGGCGTCCGCGAAGGTCACCAGCTCGACGTCGTAGAGGCGGCCGAGGCTTGCTGCGACGCTGGCCGCCGGCACGCCGGATTCCGACACGCCGTCGCTGACCACGTCGGCGCGCGCCACCAGCCGGATCTTGCTGCCGGGTGCGGGACGCTGCGGTTGGCCGAGCGTGGTGAGGCCGGCGCGCCAGGCGCGCGCCATCAGGGCGCGATCGTCGATGTCGGTCAGATAGTTGACTGGACCGGCGGGGAAGCTGGCGGCCAGCTGTGACAGGCGCGCCAGGCGTGCCTGCACTTCCGGCAGCGGCAGCAGGCCGTCGCGGATCGCCTGCGCGATCGCCTGCACGGTTTCCAGCTGGGTCTCGCGCGAGCCGATCGCCATCACCATGTCGGCGCCCGCCACCAGCGCGTTGACGGCGGCCTGGCCGGCGCCGTAGCGGTGGGCGATCGCATGCATGTCCATGCCGTCGGTGATGATCACGCCTTCGAAGCCGAAACGCTCGCGCAGGATGCCGGTCAGGATGGGGCGCGACATCGTGGCCGGGAATGCCGGGTCGAGCGCGGGGTAGACGATGTGGGCGGTCATCACCGCGCGCGCCTTCGGCGCCGCGATGCGGAAAGGCGCGAACTCGAAGCGCTCCAGTTCTTCCAGCGACTTATCGACGGTCGGCAGGTCGCGGTGCGAATCGACGTGGGTGTCGCCGTGGCCGGGGAAGTGCTTGACGCAGCAGGCCACGCCTTCGGATTCGCTGCCTTCCATCCAGGCCAGGGCGATGCGGGTAGCAAGCTCCGGGTCGGCTCCGAAGGAGCGCTCGGCGATCACCGGGTTGTCGGGGTTGTTGTTCAGGTCCAGCACCGGCGCGAAATTCCAGTTGAAGCCGAGTGCGCGCACCGCGCGCGCCACTGCCGCGCCGACTTCGCGCGCCAGCACCGGGTCATTCGCCGCGCCCAGCGCCATCGCGCTGGGCGGCGCCGGCACCCAGGTCGAGCGCACCACGGCGCCGCCTTCCTGGTCGAGCGCGATCAACGCTTCCGGTCCCATCGCCTCGCGCAAGGCAGAGGTGAAACGTGCCAGCTGCGCGGCGTCCGTCATGTTCTGGCGGAACAGGCAGGCGCCGCGGATCTTGTGCCGGCGCAGGAAGGCGCCGGTATCGTCATCGAGTTCGGTGCCGAACAGCCGCACCATCATCAGCTGGCCGGCCAGGTCGAGGTAGTCGCTCATGGTTGGCTCAGTTGGTCTTGGTGACCTTGCTCAGGTGGCGCGGGCGGTCCGGGTCCATGCCGCGCGCTTTCGACAGGTTCGCGGCCATCATGTAGAAGGCCTGGATCGCGACGATCGGGTCGAGGTCGGGGATGGTGGCCGTTGGCAGGGTAAGGTCGCGGCTGTCGATGTCGCTTGGCGCTGCCAGCAGTACGCGGGCGCCGCGGCCGCGCATTTCCTCGGCCAGCGCCACCAGGCCTGCCTGGGTCGGGCCGCGGGTCGCGAAGATCAGGAGCGGATAGCCTTCCTCGATCAGGGCCATCGGGCCGTGCTTGATCTCGGCGCCCGAGAAGGCTTCGGCCTGCAGGGCCGAGGTTTCCTTGAATTTCAGCGCCGACTCCAGCGCCACCGGGAAGCTGATGCCGCGCCCGACCACCATGATGTTGCGGGCCGGGGCCAGCACCTCGATGGCGGCGGACCAGTCGCTTTGCGCGGCGGCGCGCAGCGAATCGGGCAGGGCGGCAATGCCCGCGCGCAGTTCGGCGTCGTCCTGCCATTCGGCGACCAGGCGGGCGCCTGCAACCATGCTGGCGATGAAGCTCTTGGTCGCGGCCACGCTCTGCTCCTTACCGGCGTGCAGCGGCATGGTCCATTCGGCGGCCTGGGCCAGCGGGGAAGTATCGTCGTTCACCAGCGCCACGGTGGTCGCGCCGCCGGCGCGGAAATACTGGATCGGCTCGACCACGTCCGGGCTCTGGCCCGACTGCGAGATCGACACGGCCAGGGTGTCGCGCGTGACCAGCGGGGACTTGTACAGCGTGATGAGCGACATCGGCAGCGAGGTCACCAGGCGGCCCATGCGCGCCATGATCAGGTAGGCGAGGTAGCTCGAGGCGTGGTCGGAGCTGCCGCGCGCGACGGTCACCACGCTGTGGAAGTTGGTGGCGCGCAGGCTGCGGCCCAGTTCCGTGTAGCGTTCGACGTCCTGCGCCAGTTGCCGGGCGATGCAGTCGCCTGCGGACAGGGCTTCCTGGTACATCAGCGAGGTGGTCGGGGTCACAGTGCTTCTCCTTCGATATAAACGGCTTTGATATTCAGGTCGCGGTCGAGCACCACGACATCGGCATGGCAGCCCGGCGCCAGGCGCCCGCGCCGGGTTTCGCCGAGATAGTCGGCGGCGTTGGTGGACACGCGCAAGCTGGCGTCCTCCAGCGATAGCCCGATCTTGACCAGGTTGCGCAGCGCCTGGTCCATCGTCAGCGTGCTGCCGGCCAACGTGCCATCGGCCAGGCGCACGCCGCCCATGCACTTGTGGACGACCTGGCGGCCCAGCATGTATTCGCCGTCCGGCATGCCGGCGGCGGCGGTGGAATCGGTCACGCAGAACAGCTTCGGGATGCAGCGCAGCGCGGTCTTGATCGCACCCGGATGCACGTGCAGCAAATCGGGAATGATCTCGGCGTATTCGGCATGCGCCAGCGCGGCGCCGACCATGCCGGGGTCGCGGTGGTGCAGGCCGGGCATGGCGTTGAACAGGTGGGTGAAGCCGACGGCGCCGTGTTCGAGGGCCTGCACGCCGGTCTCATAGGAGCCGTTGGTATGGCCGATCTGCACCCGAATGCCGGCATCGGCCATCGCGCGCAGCAGTTCCATGTGGCCCTCGATCTCGGGCGCCACCGTGATCAGGCGCATCGGCGCCTGTTCGCCGAAGCGGTGCACTTCGTCCAGGCTCGCCGCGCGCGCGAAGGGCGGCTGGGCGCCCAGCTTGCCCGCGTTGATGTAGGGGCCTTCCAGGTGCACGCCGAGGATGCGCGCTTCGTTCTTGCCGCGCGCCTTGCAAGCCGCGCCGATGGCGCCCAGCGCACGTTCGATGTCTTCGCTGGGTGCGGTCATGGTGGTGGCCAGCAGGGCGGTGGTGCCGTGCTTTGCGTGCATGGCGGCGATGACGTGCGGCGCGTCGCCGCCTTCCATCATGTCGCGGCCACCGCCGCCGTGCACGTGCACGTCGATGAAGCCGGGCAGGATGTAGTCGTCGCCGTTCGCCGACGGATCGGCGTCAATGCCGTCGATGCTCTCGATGCGGGCGCCGTGGCGCAGCTCGCCGTGGATCCAGCCGCCGGGGGTGAGGATGTTGCCCTTCATTGTGCTGCTCCTTCAAGGTGGCGTTGGATCATGCGCAGCGCGCCGGCGGCGGAGTCGCCCTGGGCCGGGACGCAGCGTGCGAGGGTGGCCGGCGGCAGCCAGGCGCGCAGGACCTCGCCCAGCCCGCCGCACAGGGCCAGCGGCAAGCTGCCGGTGCGGTCGAGTGCCGCGGCGATGCTGGCCACTTCCTGGCCGGCGTGTTCGAGGATGCTGCGGGCCACCGGGTCGCTGTCGCCATGCGCCACCACGAAGCGCGCCAGGCCGGCATAGGCGGCCGGGTTGGCCTTGCCGATCCAGACCTGCACCGCGTCGCGCGAGCCGCCGCAACATTCAATGAGCTCGCGCGCAAAGGCGCGGCCTTCGACGCGGCCATCGAGCACCTGCTCGATGTGGTTGAGCGCGCGCAGGCCCATCCAGGCGCCGCTGGCTTCGTCCCCGGCCGGGAAGCCCCAGCCGCCGACTTCGACCTTGGTCCCGTCCTGCAGCATGGCTTCGCCGACGCTGCCGGTGCCGATCGCGACGATCGCGCCGGGCCGGCCGCCGTGGGCGCCCATGAGCGTCGTGAAGCCGTCGGTGTCCAGGACCAGCGCCGCGTAGCCGGGATTGGCGGCCACGAACTGCGCTGCCCATTCCTTGTTGTGCACACCGGCCAGGCCGAGGCCGATGGCGCAGGCGTGGACGGGAACGGTAGCGATGCCGAGGGTGGCGAAGGCCTGTTTGACGACGCCGTCGATGGCGGTCCAGGCATTGTCGATGCCGCGCGAGAGGGCGGACGGGCCGCCGCTTGCCTGCGCCAGTTCGGCGCCGCCAGGGGAGGCCAGGCGCACGCGCGTGCCGGTGCCGCCGCCGTCGACGCCGATGAGATAGTCGATCATGGTTGGGTGTGTTCTGCCAGGGAGGTCAGCGCACTATAGGCAGGCGGCTCTAGGCTGTCAACAGGTATTTAAGTGGTATGCAAATATCGTGTGCAACATGGGGCGAAATGGCAGAGAAAATTTGCATAAGCGGTTGATTATGCAAATGTTTTTGGTGGTATGTGAACTGGTATTGTCGAGCAGCGGAAATATCGCTGTCCCCGTAGGGTGTGTAAAGGCAAAGTTAAAATGTCCGATTCTGGCAAAGTTGAAATGTCCGCTGTTTTTTGTGTCGCAGGACTTCAAACTCGCTTTTGAGCGGACATTTTTTTCGCCGCCTTGACCCCT
>NZ_JCASIH010000032.1:0-36440 GCF_059685935.1 Telluria sp. ZT3P39 | reverse complement strand
TGCGCTGTCATGCACAAATTGACTCATCTGATTTACGGGGTGATTCGCACCGGCAAGCCATTCGACGCAAATTACCTGTCGAAAGGGCTTGCAATTCAAGACGGTATCTGACCCCGAAGTGAACTCAGGTCTCGGGCGACATGGTCGACATCCTCCCGTTCGAGGGTTTAATGTAAGCGCTGCGGCGGGGGGATTTATTCGTCGCCGTCGCTGCGTTCGGTCCCCAGCAGCAGTTGCGCCGCCTCGGCCGGCAAGGCTTCCACCGATTTCAGCTTCTTCGCCATGGCGCGGCTGCGCACTTCGGCGCCTTCGATGTTCTTGGCGGCCTTTTCCAGGGTCGCCTTGGTGGTGGCCAGCACGTCGCCGAACTTGGTGAACTCGGTCTTCACCGCGCCCAGCACCTGCCACACTTCGGACGAGCGCTTTTCCAGCGCCAGCGTGCGGAAGCCCATCTGCAGGCTGTTGAGCAGCGCCGACAGGGTCGACGGGCCGGCGATCGACACGCGCAGCGAGCGTTGCAGGTCGTCGGCAAGACCCGGGCGGCGCATCACTTCCGCGTACAGGCCTTCGGTCGGCAAGAACAATATCGCGAAGTCGGTCGTCTGCGGCGGCGACACGTATTTCTCGCAGATGGTCTTGGCTTCCAGGCGCACCGCGCGTTCCAGCTCGGCGCCGGCGCGGGACACGCCATCGGCGTCGGCTCGGTCGGCCGCGTCCAGCAGGCGCTCGTACTGCTCTTTCGGGAACTTGGCGTCGATCGGCAGCCACAGCGGCGCGCCGCCCTCGCTCACGCCGGGAAGCTTGATCGCGAACTCCACCCGCGCGCCGGTGCCGGCGACGGTCTCGACGTTCTTGGCATACTGGTCCACGGTGAGCACCTGCTCGAGCAGCATCTCGAGCTGCACTTCGCCCCAGGTGCCGCGGGTCTTGACGTTGGTGAGCACTCGCTTGAGGTCGCCCACGCCGATGGCCAGCTGCTGCATCTCGCCCAGGCCCTGGTGGACTTTTTCGAGCCGGTCGCTCACCTGGCGGAAGGATTCGGTCAGGCGGGTTTCCAGCGTGGCGTGCAGCTTTTCGTCGACGGTCTGGCGCATCTCTTCCAGGCGCTTGGCGTTGTCCGTCTGCAGGTCGCGGATCCTGGTTTCCAGGGTGCCGCGCACTTCCAGCATGCGCTGGGCGTTCGATTCGGTGAGGTTCGACAGGGTCTGCTGCAGCGTGTCGGCGAAGCGCTTGAGCGCGCGCGCCTGCTCTTCGCGGCCGCTGGACGATTGCAGCTGCATCTGCTGGCGCATGCTGTCGAACTGCTGCACGCCGGCCGCGTGGTACTGGCCCATGTGCCCCGCCACTTCCTGGCGCGTGGCCTGGGCGGTCGATTGCAGCTCAAGGCGCAGCTCGCGTTCGAGGCGCTCGATGTGGCGCCCGTCGCCTGCATTGCGGGCGCGCTGAAGCAACAGCAGTTGCAGGACGATGACGACCACCAGGGCCAGCACGATCAGCAGTTCAATGATACTCATGTCAGTCCGCCTTGTTCCGCATCCAGTCGGCCGTCTGGTAGAACGACTGCATCAGTCGCATGCGCAGCGCCTCGTCGTAACCCAGGTCTTCCATCGCCCAGGCCATGGCGCGCAACCACTGGTCGCGCTCCTGGGTGCCGATGGCAAATGGAAGGTGGCGCGCGCGCAGGCGCGGGTGGCCGTGCTGCTGCACAAAGAGATTCGGCCCGCCGGTCCAGCCGGACAGGAACATGAACAGCTTCTCGCGCGAGCTGTCGTTGGGACTGGGGTGCATGGCGTGGATGACGGCGAATTCCGGCTCCAGCTCCATCAGGTCGTAGAAGCGGTCGACCAGTTCGCGCAGGCGGCCGGCGCCGCCCATCACCTCGTACAGTGTTTGGGATTCAGACATGGGCAGCATGATAGCGCAGCGGAGACGGCCCGTGGCCCTCCCCGCTGCGCCTTGTTGCAAATGCGCTCAGGCTTCGCGCAGGGTCTGCAGCGGCGGCTGGCGCAGCACGCTGCGCAGGCCCAGCCAACCGCCCAGCAGCGCGCAGATGACACCTGCCGCCACGCCGGCCAGCCACACGCCCGGCTCGAAACGCCAGGGGAACTTGAAGACGTATTCGGCCAGCGCCCAGCCCATGGCCGCCGCGCCGCTCGCCGCCAGCACGCCGGACAGGCTGCCCACCAGGATGAATTCGATGCGCTGGGCGGTGGCCAGCTGCCCTTTCGTGGCGCCGAGCGCGCGCAGCAGGCCGGCTTCGCGCGTGCGCTCGGATTGGGAACCCATCAGCGCCGCGTACAGCACCAGCACGCCGGAGGCGAGCGTGAACACGAACAGGAATTCGACCGCCACCACGACCTGGTCGAGCACGTCCTGCAACTGTCGGATGATGCCGGAGACGTCGATCACGGTCAGGTTCGGGTAGGCGCGCGTCAGGCTGTTGGTCAGGCCGCCCGCACTGCCGGGCAGATGGAAAGCAGTCATGTAGCTGCGCGGGGCGTTCTGCATCGCTTGCGGGTTGATGATGACGAAGAAGTTGGCCCGCATCGAGCCCCATTCGAGCTTGCGCAGGCTGGTCACCTTCGATTCCACGACCAGGCCGCCCATGTCGAAGCGCATCACGTCGCCCAGTTTGAGGCCCAGGGTCTGGGCCAGCTTCTGCTCGACCGAGGCTTCGCCCATGCTTGCCGCACCCGCCGCGTCGACGAACCACTTGCCGGCCACCACCTCGTTCGATTCCGGCAGCGTGTCCGTGGTCGACAGGTTGAACTCGCGCTCGGCCATGCGGCGCGCCTCGCCGTTCTGGAAGCTGTCGCGGGTGAGCTGCTTGCCGTTGATGGCAGTGAGGCGCCCGCGGATCATCGGGAACAGCGTCACGTCCTTGACGCCGGCGCTGCGCAGCTGGCGTTCGACCCCGGGCGCTTGCTCCGGCTGGATATTGATGATGAAGCGGTTCGGCGCATCCGGCGGCGTGGCGGTGCGCCAGGCACTCATCAAATCGCCGCGCACGACCGTGAGCAGCAGCAGCGCCATCAGCCCGAGCGAGAGCGACACGACCTGCACGACGGTGGCGCCAGGGCGGCGCTGCAGCGAGGTGATGGCGAAGCGCCAGCCCTGGTGCTTGAGAGCGCCGCGCAGGTGGCGCAGCAGGCGCAGGCCGAGCCAGGCGACCAGGGCAAACACACCGAGGCCGCCGAGGAAGCCGGCGGCCGTCATCAGGGCCAGTTTGGTGTCCCCTGCCTGCCACAGCAGCAGCGCCAGGAACACGCCGATGCCCAGGCCATAGGTAGCCAAGGCCAGCGGCTGGGGGGCCGCCGCTTCGCGCCGGATGACGCGGTTATGCGGCACGTTGCGCAGCTGGAGCACCGGCGGCAGGGCAAAGCCCACCAGCAGCAGCAAGCCGGTGGCGATGCCCTGCAGCGCCGGCAGCATGGAGACCGGCGGCAAATCCGGCGGCAGCAGGCTACCGATCAACTCGAGCAGGATGAAGTGGGCGCCGAAGCCCACCAGCACGCCGAGCACGCTGCCCGCCAGGCCGACCAGCGCGAATTCGATCAGGTACATCGCGCCCACCTGGTTCTGGGTCAGCCCCAGGCAGCGCAGCATGGCGCAGGCGTCCAGGTGGCGCTGCATGAAGCGGCGCGCCGCCATGGCCACCGCCACTGCCGCCAGCATGGCCGACAGCAGGCCCACCAGCGACAGGAAGCTGTCGGCGCGGTCGAGCGTGGCGCGCATCTCGGGCCGGCCGTTCTCCAGGGTTTCGATGCGCACGCCGCGCACGTTGCGGGCGGCGAGGTCGGCGCGCAGCCATTTTTCGAAGGCCGCAACGCTTGCCATGTCGTTCTTCGCCGTCGAGGCCACCTGCAGGCGGTAGGTCACGCGCGAGAAGTCATCGACCAGCCTGGTGGCCGCCAGGTCCTGCAGCGACAGCATCACGCGCGGCGCGAAGTTGGCGAACGAGGCACCTTTATCGGGTTCGGTGGCGATCAGCTGCGCGATGCGAAAGGTCTTCTCGCCCAGCTGGATGCTGCTGCCCACGCCCACGCGCAGGGCCGGCAGCAGGTTGGCGTCGACCCAGACGGTACCCGGTTCGGGTGTGGCGCGGGTCTTGCGGCCGATGGCGCCGCCGGCTTCGTCCGGATTGGTGGTGATGCTCAGCTGCCCGCGCAGCGGGTAGCCCGCTTCGACCGCCTTCACCGCGGCCAGCTGGGCACTTGACGCTTCGCCCTCCCCGGCTTGCGCCATGCTCTGGAAGGCCACGGTCTCGGCCACCAGCAGGCCGCGCCGGCGCGCTTCGTCGCGCCAGTTCTTCTGGATCGGGTCGTCGGCATTGATCAGGAGGTCGGCGCCCAGCAACTGGTGGGCGTCGCGGTTCAGGCCTGCGCGCATGCGGTCGATGAAGAAGCCCACCGAGGACAATGCCGCCACGGCCACGATCAGGGCCACCAGCAGGAAGCGCAGCTCGCCGGCGCGCCAGTCGCGGGCGGTCATGCGGAGGGACTGTCTGAACATGTGCTGCCCTTAATGGTTGGCGAAGGACGGGTTGGCGAAGAAGGCGTCCACCTCGGCCAGGAACGCGCGCTTGCGCTCCGGGTCGAGGAAGGAAGCGGCAAAGCTGTTGTGCGCCAGCTGGCGCGCATGGCCGGCATCGAGCGGTAAAGCCTCGAACGCGGCCAGAAGATTGTCATTCATGTAGCCGCCGAAATAGGCCGGGTCGTCCGAATTGACCGTGGCCACCAGGCCTTGGTCGAGCAGCTCGCGCAGGTTGTGGCTCCCCATCACGTCGAACACGCGCAGCTTGATGTTCGACAGCGGGCAGACGGTCAGCGCCATGCCCTCGCGCACCAGGCGCGCCACGAGCTCCGGGCTTTCCAGACTGCGCACGCCGTGATCGATGCGTTCGACCTTCAGCACGTCGAGCGCGCTTTCGATATAGGCGGGCGGACCCTCCTCGCCCGCATGCGCCACCAGGCGCAGGCCAAGCTGGCGCGCGCGCTCGAACACGCGCGCGAATTTTTCCGGCGGGTGGCCGACCTCGGAGGAATCCAGGCCCACCCCGATGAACTTGTCGCGGTAAGGCAGCGCCTCGTCGAGCGTGGCCAGCGCTTCTTCTTCGGACAGGTGACGCAGGAAGCACATGATCAGGCTGGCGCTGATGGGAGCGTCCTGGCAGGCGCGCCAGATACCCGTGATGACGGTTTCAAAACGCACGCCACGCGCCGTATGCGTCTGCGGGTCGAAGAAGATCTCGGTATGGCGTACGTTATCCAGCGCGGCGCGCGCCAGGTAGGCGGCCGTCATGTCGTAGAAATCCTGCTCGGTCAGGAGCACGCTGGCGCCGGCGTAATAAATGTCCAGGAAGGACTGCAGGTCGCTGAAAGCGTAGGCCTCGCGCAACGCCTCGACCGAGGCATAGGGTAGCGAGACGCCGTTTCTTTGTGCCAGCTCAAATATCAGCTCTGGCTCCAAAGATCCTTCGATATGGATATGTAATTCGGCCTTCGGCATGGTGAGCAGAATGTGGCGCAGCTGGTCGTTCAGCATAGTTTCTCCGGCGGGACAAGGCATGGTGGACAAGTGTAACGCATGCGTGCGAAAGGCTTTCCGTCATAGGAAAAAACGGCATTTCCGGGGCGCGATTTGCGTGCGGCGCGGCTTGGGCATACAGTGCAGTATCGGCTCGTGGTCACGAAAAAAACGACAGGCCGGAAGCAGGTCGACGGGCACCGATCGACCGTCATGACGGGAAGACAATACGCTCGTTTTGTAGCGTTTCCGCCACCCTGCAAAAACCTTCTTTCCTTATTCGATTCAAGCACTTACAGAACTTACATCAGCTTGCACGACACGCTTTGACTTCGGGAACTATTAGGCACATAATAAATTTCACAAACGCAAAAAAAAGACGCTCTCCAACAGCGGGAGACCGGAAACCATTCCGGGTCAATAACAAAAAAATCGCAGCATCCGCGGCGCCGGCCATCCCGGTTCCGTATGCGGGCGACCGACTAGGAGCAACGCCAAAAAAAACCCCGGGGCCCCAAGGCTGCCTTCGACAATTCGGCTGCCATGACAGTGATCGTTGTTAGCACACGCTGTTTGTACATAAAGGACATTCGAAATGAGCATCTTTGACAACTACGCAGCCCGCTACGAGCGCACCCGGGAAGAGGAATATTCCATGTCGGAGTTCCTCCAATTGTGCAAACAGGATCCCCTCACCTACGCTACCGCCCCGGAACGCATGCTGGCCGCCATCGGCGAGCCTACCCTCGTCGACACCCGCCTCGACCCGCGTTTGTCGCGCATTTTTGCGAACAAGGTCATCAAGATCTATCCGGCCTTCCGCGAGTTCTACGGGATGGAAGAAGTGATCGAGCAGGTGGTCTCCTACTTCCGCCACGCGGCGCAAGGCCTGGAAGAACGCAAGCAGATCCTCTACCTGCTGGGGCCGGTGGGCGGCGGCAAGTCGTCGATCGCGGAAAAGCTCAAGAGCCTGATGGAACACGTGCCCTTCTATGCGATCAAGGGTTCGCCCGTGAACGAATCGCCGCTCGGGCTGTTCAACGAGCTGGAAGACGGCACCATCCTCGAGGAAGACTACGGCATCCCGCGCCGTTACCTGCGCGCGATCCCGAGCCCGTGGGCGGTCAAGCGCCTGCACGAGTTCGGCGGCGACATCAACAAGTTCCGCGTCGTGCGGCGCTATCCGTCGATCCTGAAACAAATCGCGATTTCCAAGACCGAGCCGGGCGACGAGAACAACCAGGATATTTCTTCGCTGGTCGGCAAGGTCGACATCCGCAAGCTGGAAGACTATGCCCAGGACGATCCGGACGCCTACAGCTATTCAGGCGGCCTGTGCCTGGCCAACCAGGGCCTGATGGAATTCGTCGAGATGTTCAAGGCGCCGATCAAGGTGCTGCACCCGCTGCTGACGGCCACACAAGAAGGCAACTACAAGGGCACAGAAGGCTTCGGCGCGATTCCCTTCGAGGGCATCGTGCTGGCGCACTCGAACGAGTCCGAGTGGAAGACCTTCCGCAACAACCGCAACAACGAGGCTTTCCTCGACCGCATCTATATCGTCAAGGTGCCTTACTGCCTGCGCGTGTCGGACGAGATCAAGATCTACGACAAGCTGATGCACAACTCCTCGCTCGACAAGGCGCCTTGCGCCCCGGGCACGCTGCGCATGATGGCGCAGTTCGCCATCCTGTCGCGCCTCAAGGACCCGGAGAATTCCAGTGTCTATTCCAAGATGCTGGTCTACGACGGCGAGAACCTGAAGGATACCGATCCGAAAGCCAAGTCGCTGCACGAATACGTCGACTACGCCGGCGTGGACGAAGGCATGAACGGGCTGTCGACGCGCTTTGCCTTCAAAATCTTGTCCAAGGTCTTCAACTTCGATAACACCGAAGTGGCGGCCAACCCGGTGCACCTGCTGTACGTACTCGAACAGCAGATCGAACGCGAGCAGTTCCCGCCGGAGACCGAACAGCGCTACCTGTCGTATATCAAGGAGCACCTGGCGCAGCGCTATGTCGATTTCATCGGCAAGGAAATCCAGACCGCCTACCTGGAAAGCTATTCGGAATACGGCCAGAACATCTTCGACCGCTACGTCACCTTTGCCGACTTCTGGATCCAGGACCAGGAATTCCGCGATCCGGACACCGGCGAAAGCTTCGACCGCGAATCGCTCAATGCCGAACTCGAGAAGATCGAGAAGCCGGCCGGCATCTCGAACCCGAAAGACTTCCGCAACGAGATCGTCAACTTCAGCCTGCGTGCGCGGGCCACGAATGCCGGCAAGAATCCGGCATGGACCAGCTACGAGAAATTCCGTAGCGTGATCGAGAAGAAAATGTTCTCGAACACAGAGGAACTGCTGCCGGTGATTTCCTTCAATGCCAAAGCGAGCGCCGAGGATGCCAACAAGCATGCCGACTTCGTGGCCCGCATGGTCGAGAAAGGCTATACGCCGAAACAGGTGCGCCTGCTTTGCGAATGGTACTTGCGCGTGAGGAAGTCCTCCTGACAAAGGCGCCGGCGCGCGCCGCGAAATGGCGTGCGCTGCACACGCGATTGCGGCGCGTATTAAGATAGACGTATCGAGATTTCGCCCGCAAAGTATCGGCGACTCAAGAGCCGTCATCAAAGGAGGCCAGTTTGACTTACCTCATCGACCGTCGCTTGCAGGGCAAGAACAAGTCAGCGGTCAACCGCGAACGCTTCCTGCGCCGTTACAAGGCGCAAATCAAGGATGCGGTCGGCCGCGCGATCAAGGGCCGCTCGATCACCGACATCGAGAACGGCGAGAAGGTCACGATTCCCGTCAAGGACGTGAACGAGCCGCATTTTGGCCATGCCCATGGCGGCGTCTGGGAAACCGTCAACCCCGGCAATACCGAATACCAGAAAGGCGACCAGTTCAACCGCCCGCGCAGCGGTGGCGGCGCCGGGCGCGGCCGCGCCGGCAACAGCGACCAGACCAACGAAGACGATTTCATCTTCGAGCTGTCGCGCGAAGAATTCATGAACTATTTCTTCGAAGATCTCGAGCTGCCGAACATGGTCAAGACCCAGCTCGCCCAGACCGTCGAATTCAAAAGCCAGCGCGCCGGCTACAACGTTTCCGGCACCCCATCGAACATCCATGTGCTGCGCTCGCTGCGCGGCGCACTCGGCCGCCGCATCGCCGTCGGCGGCCCGGCCCGGCGCCAGCTCAAGGAAGCCGAAGAACAATTGCAGGCCCTGCTCGATGCCGGCGCCCCCCTGGATGACGAGATGGTGGTCGAGCTCAAGGACCGCATCCACCACCTGCACATTCGCCTGAATGCCATTCCCTTCATCGACCCCTTCGACCTGCGGTACTCGAACCGGATCAAGGTGCCCAAGCCAAGCACCCAGGCGGTGATGTTCTGCATCATGGACGTCTCCGGCTCGATGGACGAGACCCGCAAGGACACGGCCAAGCGCTTCTTCATCCTGCTCTACCTGTTTCTCAAGCGCGCGTACGAAAAGATCGAAGTGGTCTTCATCCGCCACCACACGGCGGCGGCCGAGGTCGACGAGAACGAATTCTTCCATTCGCGCGAGTCCGGCGGCACCGTGGTGTCCTCGGCCCTGCACCTGCTGCAAAAAGTGATTTCCGAGCGCTACGGCAGCGCCGACTGGAACGCCTACGTGGCCCAGGCCTCGGACGGCGACAACTGGGACAACGATTCGGTGCTGTGCAAGCAGATCCTGAACAACGCCATCATGCCGCGGGTCCAGTATTACACCTATGTCGAGATCACCGACGGCCCGCCGCAAAACCTGTGGGAGCAATATTGCGAGGTGGCCGACCACCACAAGAATTTCGCCATGCAGAAGATCGTCACGCCGGCCGACATCTATCCGGTCTTCCGCGAGCTGTTCAAGAAACAGCCGAAGTAGGCACGACCCCAGAAGAGACGGAGGCACCCCATGCCACGAGACCCGAACAACCCGCGCGCCCTGCCCGAACAGTCCGAGTGGACCTTCGACCTGATCGAGCAGGCGCATGACGAAATCAAGCGGGTGGCCAAGCGCTACAACCTGGACACCTACCCGAACCAGCTCGAAATCATCACCGCCGAGCAGATGATGGACGCCTACACCTCGGTCGGCATGCCGGTTTCCTATAATCACTGGTCCTTCGGCAAGCACTTCCTGTCGACCGAAAAAAGCTACAAGCGCGGCCAGATGGGCCTGGCCTACGAAATCGTCATCAATTCGAATCCCTGCATCGCCTACCTCATGGAGGAGAACAGCCTGACCATGCAGGCGCTGGTGATTGCCCATGCTGCCTACGGGCATAATTCCTTCTTCAAGGGCAATTACCTGTTCCGTACCTGGACCGATGCCGATGCGATCGTCGACTACATGGTGTTTGCCAAGAACTATATCGCCGAGTGCGAGCAGCGCTACGGCATCGATGCGGTCGAAGACCTGCTCGATTCCTGCCACGCGCTGCAGAATTACGGGGTCGACCGCTACAAGCGTCCGGCCAAGCTGTCAGTGGCGCAAGAAAAAGCCCGCCTGAAAGAGCGCGAGGAGTATGCCCAATCCCAGGTCAACTCCATCTGGCGCACCCTGCCGCTGCGCGAAGAACAGGTGATGGATGCGGCGCCGGTGCGCTTCCCGCCCGAGCCCGAGGAAAACCTGCTCTATTTCATCGAGAAATACGCCCCCCTGCTGGAGCCCTGGCAGCGCGAGCTGGTCCGCATCACGCGCAAGATCTCTCAGTATTTCTATCCGCAACGCCAGACCCAGGTAATGAACGAAGGCTGGGCCACCTTCTGGCACTACACCATCCTGCAAGACCTGTACAAGGAAGGCATCGTCGGCGATGGCTTCATGCTGGAATTCCTGCAAAGCCACACCAACGTGGTCTACCAGCCGCCGGCGACCAGTCCCTATTACAGCGGCATCAATCCATACGCGCTGGGTTTTGCGATGATGACCGACATTCGGCGCATTTGCGAAGAGCCGACCGACGAAGACCGGGCCTGGTTTCCGGACATGGCTGGCAGCGACTGGCTCAAGACCCTCGATTTTGCAATGCGCAACTTCAAGGATGAAAGTTTCATCGCCCAATACCTGTCGCCCAAGCTGATCCGCGATTTCCACTTCTTCGCCGTACTCGACGACGACCGCAGCGACAAGCTGACAATTTCGGCGATCCATGACGAACAGGGCTACCGCTACGTGCGCCACAAGCTTGCCGAGCAGTACAACATCGGCAGCCGCGAACCGAACATCCAGGTCTGGCAGGTCAATACCCGCGACGACCGCGCCCTTACCCTGCGCCACACCCAGTTCAATCGGCGCCCGCTGAACCAGCAGGCCCAGGAAGTACTGAAGCACGTGGCCCGCCTGTGGGGCTTCGACGTGCGCCTGGAGACCGTGGACCCGAGCGGCCACGTGGTCAGCTTCCTGGAGTGCCGCCGCGAAAAGCGCGGCCGCTGACGCTTTTTCTCCCTGCCGATCCGCCGCCCTCCTGGCGGCGGAGTCGGCCTCCTTTCAGTTTTCCGTCATTTTTTTCCTTGCTTTCGGCCAGTCCAGAAGGCATCCTTCCTATTCGCAGCGCATGAAAACGGCGGCGCGAACGCCTGGCTGCGAGGAGCCGCGCCTTTCATCCGATACCGCCGGGCCGCAGGCAGTCTGGCGGACGTAGCTGCTGTTGCCCATTACACTTTTTTCCTCGGCATCCCCAGTAGCATTACCACCCCACCCACGCCCAGACATCCACCTCCCCGCAAGTTTTTTTGCGCCTGGGTGCGCTAACACACTGTTCAAAACCCCCAATGTCATGTAGTTTTGCTATGCAGGCATCGCGATGGTGGAGCCGAATGCTTGTCATTCGCACTACTGAAGTATATCAAGACGCGTTTCGCCCATCACTTTCAGCTATGGCTTACGGCAGGAAGCGGTTCGTTTTTGGCAGGTCAACAGTACGCACGGGTTCCGTAAACTTGGCTATAGTTTGCAGAAAGATCACGAGTTGATCATACGAAATTTGCCAGTAGCCGATTTAGGCATGAAAAATTTGGCAAATGCGGCATTCCTGCCTGACGATCCACACATGGAGGAGAACTGCGACAAACAATTACAAATCATCCTTGCTTTCTGGACCACAAATACGCTGGCGCCGCGCACGTATAGATGAGCTTGTTTGCCTGTTTTTACAGGTAGATAGAACTCTTTTGGGTATGCAAAAATGTATGCCCAAAAAAGAATTCGTAGGTATAATTCTTTGATCTCCCGCAAGCGGCCCTAGGTTTTTGTCGTGTTGAGTGGGTTTAGTGGCAACAAAAAAGAGTTGGTATTGGAGAAAGATGGCATGAATTTTACGCATGAGAAGAACCCGGGAAAGAATTTCACAGGTCTCGCCATTGTCATCCTGTTGCACGTTCTGGTAGCTTGGGCCGTCGTCAATGGCCTCGGCACCCGGATCGTGAGCAAGGTAACCGAGGCTGTGGAAACGAAACTGATCGAAGAGGTGAAGCCGCCGCCACCGCCGGACACGCCGCCGCCACCGCCGCCGCCGGAAATGAAGGCTCCTCCACCGCCGTTCATCCCGCCGGTTGAAGTGCAGGTGCAGACGCCTCCGCCGCCGCAAAATGCGATCACGACGGCAACCAACACGCCGCCGCCGACCACTTCGCTGGCACCGCCGGCACCACCAGCACCGCCGGCTCCGCCAGCAGCGCCACGTGGTCCGAGCCGTACCGAAGCAGTGGCCGACTTCAACACCTGCGCACGCCCGGAATATCCGCGTTCGTCGCAGCGTAACGAAGAGACCGGTACTACGACCCTGCAGTTCCTGATTGGTGCTGATGGTCGCGTGATGGATTCCAAACTGCAGAAGTCGAGTGGCTTCCGCGACCTGGACCGAGCCGCACAAACGGCTCTGACGAAATGCCGATTCAAGCCGGCCATGGTTGATGGCCAGCCGCAACAGGCGTGGACAGCGGTGCAGTACGTCTGGACGCTGGAATAAAACCGAGACAGAACACCGTCTCAATCTGTGATTTTCGTTGTTATAAGTTCAGCGAACTGTCTATTTTATATTTTTGGAGGAAGCATGTTTAAGAATACCCGTTTGTCCGCTATGCTGGCGGCTGTCCTGTTCTCGGTAACGGCGGCATCGGCCCTGGTCTCCGCACCAGCCTTCGCTGACGCTCCTGCCGCAGGCGCCACCGCTCCGGCGGCTGACGCGGCTGCAGCACCGGCTGCCGATGCAGCTGCTGCACCAGCTGCCGATGCAGCTGCCGCACCGGCTGCCGATGCAGCTGCCGCTCCTGCCGGCGACGCTGCCGGCACCAAGGAAGAAGTCCACAACCCATACGGCATCGGCGCCATGTGGGAAGAAGGCGACTTCGTCAACAAGGGCACCATCATCATCCTGGCCCTGATGTCGATCGGTTCGTGGTACATCATCATCACCAAGCTGATCGACCAGCAGAAGATCATGCGCCAGTCGAAGGAAGCGTCGGCCAAGTTCTGGAAAGCCCCATCGATCGCTGCCGGTTCGGCATCGCTGAAAGAAGGTTCGCCATTCCGCTTCATCGCTGAAACCGGCACCAAGGCAACCCAGCACCACGACGGCGCCCTGCTCGAGCAGATCGACCTGTCGACCTGGGTCACCATGCAGATCCAGCGCGCAGTGGACCGCGTCCAGTCGCGCCTGCAAGACGGCCTGTCGTTCCTGGCAACCGTCGGTTCGACCTCGCCGTTCATCGGCCTGTTCGGTACCGTCTGGGGCATCTACAACGCGCTGACCGCCATCGGTATGTCGGGTAACGCATCGATCGACAAGGTTGCAGGTCCAGTCGGTGAAGCACTGATCATGACCGCCTTCGGTCTGTTCGTTGCAGTTCCTGCGGTCCTGGGTTACAACTGGCTGGTTCGTCGTAACAAGTCGGTCATGGAAGACGTCCGTTCGTTCTCGGCTGACGTGCACTCGGTCCTGATCTCGGGCGCCATGTCGACTTCGAACGCCGCTGCCGGCGCCAAGAAGGCTGGTTAATCATGTCGATGAGTGTCGGCTCCGATTCCGGAGATGATGATGCCGTGATGTCAGAAATCAACACGACGCCGCTAGTCGACATCATGTTGGTTCTTCTGATCATCTTCCTGATCACCAGCCCGGTGGTTCTGAACCTGCAGAAGGTCGCCCTTCCTGCAGAGTCGAACCAGGTTACCAAGACCAAGCCGGAAGACGTTAACATCACCATCAACAAAGATGGCGAGATGTACTACAACCAGACGCGCATCGCGAACACGGACGAGCTGTTCAAGTTCCTCGCGGAGCAGTCGGTGAAGGAGCCACAACCCGCTGTGAAAGTGCGCGGCGACCAGGCAAGCCGCTACGAAGCGATCGGCCGGGTCATCTACACGGCTCAGCGTGCTGGGATTCAGAAGGTCGGTTTCGTTATCGAACCACCTGACAAGGGTTAACAGCTCTGTCCGCGGTGCAGGGTTCCTGAAACGGGAATTCGGCACCGCGTCCGTTACCCAACATTTGAAAAGGAAACACCATGAGCATGAACGTGGGTTCGGGCTCCGCAAAAGGAGCCGATCCGGAACCGATGATGGAAATGAACATGACGCCGCTGATTGACGTCCTGCTCGTTCTGATCATCATGATGATTATCACGATTCCGAAGCAAAACCACTCGGTCAACCTGAACATGCCGGTCGGTACCCCGCCGCCATCGAGTGTGAAGCCTGTGGTCGTAACGATCGATGTGGACTTCGACGGCACCATCCTCTGGGACGGTGAAGTCATTCCAGATCGTGCAGCCTTGGAAGCCAAGATGAACGGCGTTGCGGCGCTGGCTGACCAGCCGGAAGTGCACCTGCGTCCGAACAAGCTGGTCGAGTACAAGGTGGTTGCCGGTGTCATGGCAACGGCCCAGCGTCTCGGCGTTACCAAGATCGGCATGGTCGGTAACGAGCAGTTCCAGTAATCGACACATGTCAGACCAACACGGCAGGGTTTCCCTGCCGTGTCCCTTTTGAAGAAGGATGTTTTCAGATGATTAAATTCCGTCTCGCACACCTTGGCCTCGCACTGGCCGCCCTCGGTTTCACCGCAGCCGTGCCGGTCGTCGGCCTGGCTCCCGTGCATGCCGCGGTCCTGCGCGCCGAAATCGGCAAGCCACTCCAGCAAGCCCAATCGCTGATGAAGCAAGGCAACCACAAGGGCGCCCTGGCTGCCCTGCGCGACGCGGACAAAGCTGCCAAGGACGACAACGAGCGCTTCCTGATCGAGCGCGTGCGCGCCTCGGCGGCCTCGTCGGCCGGCGACTGGAACACCGCCGCCAACTCGTTCGAAAAACTGCTCGACTCGGGCAAGCTGAACGCCGGCGAGCGTTCGCAGTTCTCGGAAGGCCTGGTCGGCATCTACATGCGCGCCGGCGACCTGAACAAGGCGAACGCCGCCATCCAGAAGCTGCTCAAGAACGGTAACGATCCCAAGCTGCGCGCTTACCTGATGCAGAACTACTACAAGCAGGGCAATGTTGCCGCGCTTGAGCAGGAACTGCGCAACGCCGAGAAAAGCGGCCGCCTGAGCGAAGACGAGCTCGGCATGCTGGCGAACATCCAGCTGAAGAAGAACGACAAGGCTGGCTACGTCAACACCATCGAAAAGCTGGCCTCGAACTACCCGAAGGCCCAGTACTGGACCGACCTGCTCAACCGCGTGCAGGGCAAGCCAGGCTTCTCGAGCGGCCGCCTGTCGGTGGATATCTACCGCCTGAAGCTGGCCAACAACCTGCTGAAGAAGCCGAGCGAGTACATGGAAATGGCCCAGCTCGTGCTGCAGGCCAAGGCTCCTGCCGAAGCCCTGAAAGTCATCGACAAGGGCTACAAGGCCGGCGCCCTGGGCACCGGCGCGGACGCTGCGCGTCACCAGCGCCTGAAGGAACTGGCCGAGAAGAACCTGGCTGAGCAGAACAAGAACGTCGCTGCCCTGGAAGCCGAATACACGGCCGCCAAGGACAACGACGCGCTGGTCGGTCTCGGTTATTCGCTGGTCCAGGCTGGCCAGGCCGACAAGGGCCTGAAGATGATGGAAACCGCGATCAAGGCCGGTGGCCTGCGCTATGCCGACGAAGCCAAGCTGCGCCTGGGCGAAGCCTACGCTGCAGCCGGCAAGAAGCAGCAAGCCATCAATACCCTGAAATCGGTGGGCGGCAAGGAAGGCACTGCCGACCTGGCCCGCTACTGGATCATGGCAATCAACCGCCCGATCGCTTAAGCGAGCAAGCAGTCACGAAACGCCGCCTGTTCGCAGGCGGCGTTTTTTTTGGCCGTCATTCACGCTGGCCAATCCACCCCACCCATATCGGTTGACTCTCTGCCCCACGTTGCTGTGCAACATCCGAGTTACCGTATAATCAGCATTTCGCGCCGGAGCGGCCGGCTGCGCAACTGGAACCATTGATGAAGGTATTTCGCGGACTTCCCAACGACAGGGCGCGCGCACCCTGCGCCCTCACGATCGGCAACTTTGACGGTGTCCACCGCGGCCACCAGGCATTGTTGGCCCACGTGCGCGGCGCCGCGGCGAATCTGGGAATCGAAGCCGCCGTAATGACCTTCGAGCCGCACCCGCGCGAATACTTCGCCCGGCGCGCAAACGACCTGTCGAAAGCCCCGGCCCGCATCGCCAACCTGCGCGACAAGCTCAGCGACCTGGCCGATTCCGGCATCGACCGCGTCATCGTCGAGCACTTCAACGAACACTTCGCCGCCCAGGCCCCGCACGACTTCGTCAAGCGCGTGCTGGTCGACGGCCTGCACGTGAAATGGCTGATGGTCGGCGACGACTTCCGCTACGGCGCCAGGCGCGCCGGCGACATCGCCATGCTGCAGGAAGCCGGACGCGAATTCGGTTTCCAGGTCGAGACCTTGCAAGCCGTGCTGCATGGCGAGCGCCGCATCTCGTCGTCGGCCGTGCGCGAAGCGCTGGCCCTCGGCGACTTCGACGCCACCCAGGACTTGCTGGGCCACCCTTACACCATGTCGGGCCACGTGATCCACGGCCAGAAGCTCGGCCGCACGCTCGGCTTCCCGACCCTGAACCTGCGCGTCGCGCACCGCCCTGCCCTGTGCGGCATCTTCGTGGTGCAGGTGCACGGCCTGGCCGACGGTCCGCTGCCCGCCGTCGCCAGCCTCGGCGTGCGCCCTACCGTCGAGGACGCGGGCCGCATGCTGCTCGAAGTGCATGTCTTCGATTACCAGGCCTCGGCCTACGGCAAGCTGGTGCGGGTGGAATTCCTCGCCAAGCTGCGCGACGAAGAAAAATACGTCGACCTGCCCACCCTGACCGACGCGATCGACCGCGACGCCATGCAGGCGCGCGCCTGGTTCGCGCGCAGCAACGGCGCGCTGACCGCGACCGACCGAATTTGACGCCGCCTTGACCCCTTGAGCGCTGTCCGCGGCCCCGCCGCGACCTTGATCCGAATCCCCTAGAGAAGAACCCTATGTCCGATACCAAACCTGTCCAGAACGCCGCGCCGAAGGGTGCGAAGAAGCCTGAGAGCAAATACCCGGTCAACATGACCGACACCCCCTTCCCGATGCGCGGCGACCTCGCCAAGCGCGAGCCGGGCTGGGTCAAGCAATGGCAGGAAAAAAAGCTGTACCACCGCATCCGCAAGGCATCCGCCGGCCGCCCGAAATTCATCCTGCACGACGGTCCGCCGTATGCGAACGGTGACATCCACCTGGGCCACGCGGTCAACAAGATCCTGAAGGACATGGTCGTAAAATCGCGCACCATGGCCGGTTTCGACGCGCCCTATGTCCCGGGCTGGGATTGCCACGGCATGCCGATCGAGATCCAGATCGAAAAACTCTATGGCAAGAACCTGCCGACCGCGGAAGTGCTGCAAAAGGCCCGCGCCTACGCGCTCGAGCAGATCGACCGCCAGCGCGCCGGCTTCATCCGCCTGGGTGTGCTGGGCGAATGGGAAAACCCGTACATGACCATGGCCTACGGTAACGAGGCCGACGAGCTGCGCGCCCTGGGCAAGCTGCTCGAAAAAGGCTATGTCTACCGCGGCCTGAAGCCCGTGAACTGGTGCTTCGACTGCGGCTCGGCCCTGGCCGAAGCGGAAGTGGAATACCAGGACAAGCGCGATCCGGCGATCGACGTCGGCTTCCCGTTCGCGGAGCCGGAGAAAGTCGCCGCCGCCTTCGGCCTGCATCAGCTGCCGACCGCCAACGGCTTCATCGTGATCTGGACCACCACCCCGTGGACCATCCCGTCGAACCAGGCCCTGAACGTAAACCCGGAAGTGAGCTATTCGCTGGTGCAGACCGAGCGCGACGGCCTGCCGCTGCTGCTGATCCTCGCCACCGACCTGGTGGAATCGGTGCTGGCGCGCTACAAGTTCGAAGGCAAGACCATCGCCACCACCCTGGGCGAAAAACTCGGCGGCCTGCATTTCAAGCACCCGATGTACGCGGCCGATCCGTTCTACGACCGCGTCTCGCCGGTCTA
Source organism: Telluria sp. ZT3P39 (assembly GCF_059685935.1). Lineage (NCBI taxonomy): Bacteria > Pseudomonadati > Pseudomonadota > Betaproteobacteria > Burkholderiales > Oxalobacteraceae > Telluria > Telluria sp. ZT3P39. The sequence goes on along the minus strand of NZ_JCASIH010000032.1, from coordinate 18,388 downwards.
CCTGGCCGACTACGTCACCACCGAGAGCGGCACCGGCGTGGTCCACTCGGCGCCGGCCTACGGCCTGGAAGACTTCCAGTCGTGCAAGGCGCACGGCATGAAGGACGACGACATCCTCAAGCCCGTGATGGGCGACGGCCGCTTTGCGCCGAACCTGCCGCTGTTCGGCGGCATGACCATCTGGGAAGCGTCCAAGCCGATCTGCGCCGCGCTGACCGACGCCGGCGCGCTGTTCGAGCTGAAGATGTTCGACCACAGCTACATGCACTGCTGGCGCCACAAGACCCCGATCGTCTACCGCGCAACGAGCCAGTGGTTCGCCGGCATGGACACGATCCCGAAAGACGGCGGCAAGAGCCTGCGCGAGACGGCCCTGGCCGGCATCGCCGAGACCACCTTCTTCCCCGAGTGGGGCCAGGCGCGCCTGCACGGCATGATCGAGAATCGTCCGGACTGGACCCTGTCGCGCCAGCGCCAGTGGGGCGTCCCGATGGCCTTCTTCATCCACAAGGAAACCGGCGACCTGCACCCGCGCACCCCGGAACTGCTGGAACAGGTGGCCAAGCTGATCGAGGCGAACGGCATCGACGCCTGGCAGAGCCTGGACCCGGCTACCCTGCTGGGCGAGGACGCCCACCACTACGAAAAGAACAAGGACACGCTGGACGTCTGGTTCGACTCGGGCGCGACGCACCAGACCGTGCTGCGCGGCTCGCACGCCGAACAATCCGCCTTCCCGGCCGACCTCTACCTCGAAGGCTCGGACCAGCACCGCGGCTGGTTCCACTCGTCGCTCCTGACCTCCTCGATGCTCAACGGCCGCCCGCCCTACAAAGCGTTGCTGACCCACGGCTTCACGGTCGACGAGCATGGCAAGAAGATGTCGAAGTCGCTGGGTAACACGCTGGCGCCGCAGAAGATCTCGGACACCCTGGGCGCCGACATCCTGCGCCTGTGGGTCGCCTCGACCGACTACACCGGCGAATTGTCGATCAGCGAAGAGATCCTCAAGCGCGTGACGGAATCCTACCGCCGCATCCGCAACACGCTGCGCTTCCTGCTGGCGAACACCTCGGACTTCGACCCGGCGCAACATGCCGTGCCGGTGGCGGAGATGCTCGAGATCGACCGCTACGCGATCGCCGCCATGGCCGAACTGCAGAAGGACATCGGCGCGCACTTCGAGCGCTATGAATTCCATCCAGTGGTGTCGCGCCTGCAGAACTACTGCTCGGAAGACCTGGGCGGCTTCTACCTCGACATCCTCAAGGACCGCCTGTACACCACCGGCATCGACTCAAAGGCGCGCCGCTCGGCCCAGACCGCGCTGTGGCATATCGCCCAGTCGCTGCTGCGCGTGATGGCGCCGATCCTGTCCTTCACCGCCGAGGAAGCCTGGGCCGTGTTCGCGGGCCAGCAGGCTTACGCCGACAGCGATGAGACCATCTTTACGCAAACCCAGTGGACCTTCCCGGAACTGGCGGACGGCGAGGCGCTGCTGGCCAAGTACGCGGCCTTGCGCGACGTGCGGACCGACGTCACCAAACAGCTCGAGGAAGTGCGCGCTTCCGGCGCCATCGGCTCCTCGCTGCAGGCGGAACTGGCGATCAAGGCCGCCGGCGACAAGTATGCGCTGCTGGCGAGCCTGGACGACGACCTGAAATTCGTCTTCATCACCTCGCAGGCCAGCGTCGAGCAAGTGGCGGACGCTGCCAACGAAGCGGTCGCCGTGACCCCATCCGAAGCGGCGAAGTGCGAACGCTGCTGGCACTACCGCCGCGACGTCGGCCACGACCATGCACACGCGGGCCTGTGCGGCCGCTGCACCAGCAACCTGTTCGGCAGCGGCGAACAGCGCCGGTTCGCGTAACGGCACCCAGTCCCCTCGCGGGGTCCACCGCCATGCCGTTGATCGAAACGGCATGGCGGGTATCGACACATTCATCATGGCTACCAAAAAGAAACCCGCACCCCTCGGCGCCAAGCCCGTCTACAAGAGTCAAGCCAGCCTGCTGCCGTGGTTCGGCATCGCCCTGCTCGTCATCCTGCTCGACCAGGTCACCAAGCTCACCGTCGAGCGCAGCTTCGCCTATGGCGAGGCGCTGCCGATGACCGGCTTCTTCAACCTGATCAAGGTGTACAACCCGGGCGCGGCCTTCAGCTTCCTGGGCGACGCCGGCGGCTGGCAGCGCTATTTCTTCACCGGCATCGCGGTTGTCGCCGTCGGCTTCATGCTTTACCTGATGAAAAAGCACGCCACCCAGCGCCTGTTCTGTTTCGCCCTCAGCCTGATCATGGGCGGCGCCATCGGCAACCTGATCGACCGCCTGGCCTATGGCCACGTGATCGACTTCCTCGATTTCTACTGGAAGGGCGTGGGCCACTTCCCGGCGTTTAACATCGCCGACATCGGCATCTCGGTCGGCGCCTTCCTGTTCATCCTGGATGAACTGCGGCGCGTGAATAAATCCTGACGCAAAATCCTGATTCTGGAGGCAGCATGAACATGGACCTCAGGGGCAAGAATATCGTCCTCGGCCTGACCGGGGGCGTGGCCTGCTACAAGGCGGCGGAGCTGTGCCGCGCCCTGGTCAAGCAGGGCGCGAGCGTGCAGGTGGTGATGAGCGAAGCCGCCACCCACTTCATTGGCACGGTCACCATGCAGGCGCTGTCGGGCCAGCCGGTCTTCACCGACCAGTGGGACCCTCGCATGGCCAACAACATGGCCCACATCGACCTCACCCGCAACGCGGACGCGGTGCTGGTCGCGCCCTGCTCGGCCGACTTCATGCGCAAACTCGCGCATGGGGCCTGCGACGACCTGCTCTCGACCCTGTGCGTGGCGCGTCCGCGCCATGTGCCGCTGCTCGTCGCACCGGCCATGAACGTCGAGATGTGGGAAAACCCGGCGACCCAGCGCAACGTCACGCAGCTGCGTGAAGACGGCATTTGCCTGTTCGGCCCCGCGGCCGGCTCCCAGGCCTGCGGCGAGACCGGCCTGGGGCGCATGCTGGAGCCCGAGGAGCTGGTCGAAGAGCTGATCGCCTCCTTCCAGCACAAGGTGCTGGCCGGGCGGCGCGTCCTGATCACGGCCGGACCCACGTTCGAGCCGATCGATCCGGTGCGCGGCATCACCAATCTTTCGTCCGGCAAGATGGGCTATGCAGTCGCGCGCGCCGCGCGCGAAGCCGGCGCCGAGGTCACCCTGGTGTCCGGCCCGACCTCCTTGAGCACGCCGCACGGCGTGCGCCGCATCGACGTGCTCACCGCGCAGCAGATGCACGATGCGGTCATGGCCGGGGTCGAGGGACAGCACGTCTTCATCGGCGTCGCGGCGGTAGCCGACTGGCGCGTGGCGAATGCCAGCGGCCAGAAAATGAAGAAGACGGAAGGTGGCGCCCCGCCCCAGCTGGAATTCGTGCAGAACGCCGACATCCTCGCGTCGGTCGCCGCCACCACTTCGCTCTCGGGCTGGCCGTATTGCGTGGGCTTTGCCGCCGAATCCGAAAACCTGGTGGAGTTCGGCGCGGCCAAGCGCGAGAAAAAAGGCATTCCCCTGCTGGTGGGCAATATCGGGCCGCAGACCTTCGGGCAGGATGAGAACACGATCATCCTGTTCGACGACACCGGCCACACCCTGCTGGAGCGCGCCGACAAGCTCACGCTGGCACGCCAGCTGGTATCCGAAATCGCGAAGCGCCTGGAACGGCGCTCGCTGCTGACCTGAACGAACACAAAAAGAACATGAAGAACATCGACCTCAAGATCCTCGACCCGCGCATGAAGGAACTGCTGCCAGCCTACGGCACACCCGGCAGCGCGGGCCTGGACCTGCGCGCCTGCGTCGACGCGCCGCTCACGATCGAGCCTGGCCAGACGGTGCTGGTGCCGACCGGCCTGGCCATCCACATCGGCGATCCGGGCTATGCCGCCATGATCCTGCCGCGTAGTGGACTCGGCCATAAGAACGGCATCGTTCTCGGCAATCTGGTAGGCTTGATCGACTCCGATTACCAGGGACAGCTGATGGTCTCGACCTGGAACCGCAGCCACACCACCTTCACGCTGCAGCCGATGGACCGGCTAGCCCAGCTCGTGATCGTGCCGGTGCTGCAGGTAGGCTTCAACGTGGTAGACGAGTTCGCATCGAGCGAACGGGGCGCCGGAGGATTCGGCAGCACCGGCAAACAATAACTGACAAATCCGAGGATAAGCATGATCCGCATTCATCGCCTGCGCCGGCTTGCGCTGGGCGTCGCGCTCGCCGCACTGCTGTCTGCCTGCGCCACGCAGGGCCCAATGCAACCGGGGCAAGCCCGTCCCGCCGCTCCGGGCGAACCGCCCGCCCCGCAAGTGACCCCGGAAATGACGGCGGCCGCCGAGACGCTGACCAAAATGGCGGCGCTACAAGACCGCCTGTACAAGGTCGCCGCGCCGCTGCTCATCGACAATGCGGAACTGTGCACTCGCCACGCGCGCAACCTGCTCGGTTTCACCGCCAAGAACCGCTACGCCTATCCCGGCCAGTACAACGAGGCCGCCTACGCGGTGCTGGGCATGGGCGAGCGCCTGCAGGTCACCAGCGTGCTGGTGGGCAGCGGCGCGGCCAAGGCCGGCCTGCGCCAGGGCGACGAACTGCTGGCCGCGGGCGGCACGCCGCTGCCGCCCGGCCCGAATGCGCTGACCCAGGCGGGCGCCGTATTCCGCCCGATCGTGGCCAAGCAGGCCACGCTGCCCCTCACCGTCGAACGCAAGGGCAAGGCGCGCGACCTGAGCATCCCGGTCACCCGCGCCTGCGCCTTCGGCATCGAATTGGGCAACGCCGACAACGTCAACGCCTACGCCGACGGCCAGCGCGTGATGCTCACCCGCGGCATGATGGGCTTCGCCCAGAGCGACGACGAACTGGCGTATGTCATCGCGCGCACGATGGCGCACAACATGCTGGGACACGCGGCCACGCAGCGCAATGCGGCCACCATCGGCGGCATCATCGAGAACCTGACGAACATCTCGCCGGACACCTCGATGCTGATCGGCAGCGGCGGCATCAAGCCGATGCCCGCGACGCTCGACGCGGCCGCCGACCGCCTGGCGATCTACCTGCTGGCGCGCGCCGACTACCGCATCGACGGCGCGGCCGCATTCTGGAAGCGCTTCCTCGGCACCTATCCGGCCACGGTCCTGAACAGCCACACGGCGAACCATCCGTCGATGGCGCAGCGCATCGCCGCCATCGACAAGGCGGTGGCCGAGGTCAAGGCCAAGAAGTCGGCCAAGCAGCCGCTGACACCGTAGGGTGGGCGGGGTAATTTCGGGCAATGCCCGGAATTACGAACGCCCGCGCGTTCAACCAGCGCTCGAATCGCCGATGCGCGTTAATTCACGCGATAGTTGAACGCGCGGGCGGCGAAGCCGCCCACCCTACGCCCCCCGCCCGACGTGCCCGGTTCCCGGCAAGCTCCCCGCATTTTTTGTATGATGGCCCATCCCCACCACTGGCGCCGTGCATGCGGCCGGCATTCATGGACAGTATCGACCTCGACGTATTGAAGACCTGCGACGCCTGGCTGGCGCTCGGCCACCGCTGCCAGCTGGTCACGGTCGTCAAGACCTGGGGCTCGAGCCCGCGCCCGATCGGCGCCACCCTCGGCATCCGCGACGACGGCACTGTCGTCGGCTCGGTGTCCGGCGGCTGCATCGAGGACGACCTGATCGACCGCGTGCGCGCCAAGGGCATCGAACTAACGGCGCCCGAGATCGTCAGCTACGGCATCAGCGCCGACGAGGCGCACCGTTTCGGCCTGCCCTGCGGCGGCACCATTGAGCTGGCCATCGAACCTTTATCCAACGACAGCCGCATCCGCGAGCTCCTGGGGCGCCTGCACGAGGGCGAACTGGTCGAACGGCGCGTGAACCTGGCCACCGGTGCGGTCAGCCTGGAGCGCGCCGCTGGAAACAGCATCCAGCGCATCGAAGACGGCGTGCTCGCCACCATCCACGGCCCGCGCTGGCGCCTGTTCATCATCGGCGCCGGTCCGCTGTCGCGCTTCCTGGCCCAGGTGGCCAGCGGCATGGATTACCGCGTGACCGTGTGCGACCCGCGCGAGGAATACCGCAGCAACTGGAACCTGCCCGGCGTCGAGCTGGCCTACGTAATGCCCGACGATCTGGTGATCGAGGCGCGCCTGGATGCGCGCAGCGCCGTGGTGGCCCTCACCCACGATCCCAAACTGGACGACCTGGCGCTGATGGAAGCGCTCAAGTCCGAAGCCTTCTACGTCGGCGCGATCGGCTCGCGCCTGAACAACGAGAAGCGGCGCGAGCGCCTCAAGCTGTTCGACCTCGACGACGCCCAGCTGGCGCGGCTGCACGGGCCGGTCGGCATCTACATCGGCAGCAAGACGCCGAGCGAGATCGCGATCTCGATCATGGCCGAGATGACCGCCGTGAAGAACGGCGTGCCGGCGGCGCTGCTGGTGCCGCATGCGGCGGCGCCGCAAAAAACGGATGGCGCAGCGCGCGCAGCGCCGCCATAATCGCAGCTTCGCCCCGATTCTTCTTTCCATGAACACCGTGAACATGCTGCGCCTCGTGGCGCTGGCCGCCATCTGGGGCGGCTCCTTTCTTTTCATGCGCATCGCCGCGCCCGTGCTCGGCCCGGCCGTACTGATCGAATACCGGGTGCTGTTCGCGGCCCTGTTCCTGGCCGGCGTGGCCTGGTTCATGCGCCTGCGCGGCAGAGGCGCGCCGCTCGAGCTGCGCCGCCACTGGAAGCACTACCTGATCCTCGGCTTTTTTAACTCGGCCCTGCCCTTCCTGCTGTTCGCCTTTGCCGCGCGCACCTTGAGCGCTTCGGTGCTGTCGGTGCTGAACGCCACCGCGCCGATGTGGGGCGCCCTGGTCGGCGCCGTGTGGGCGCGCCAGGCGGTGTCTGCGCGGGCCGCGCTCGGCCTGCTGCTGGGCACCCTCGGGGTGGCGCTGCTGGTCGGCTTCGACCACGTGTCGGAACGCCCGGGCGCCTTCGTCGCCATCGGCGCCGCGCTGGTGGCCGCCTTCAGCTACAGCATCGCCAGCCAGTACGCCAAGTCGGCCAAGGCGGTGGCGCCTTTCGCCAATGCGCATGGCTCGATGTGGGCCGCCACCGTCTGCACCATCCCGGCGCTGGCCTTCTTCCCTTCTCCGGGCGAGCCGACCGTCGGCATCATGGCCGCCGTGCTGGCGCTGGGTGTGGTGTGCAGCGGGATCGCCTACATCCTCTACTTCAAGCTGATCAAGGAAGTCGGCACCACCTCGGCGCTGACGGTGACTTTCCTGAACCCGATGTTCGGCATCCTGTGGGGCGCGCTCTTCCTGCACGAGACCATCGGCTGGCACACCCTGGTGGGCTCGGCCATCGTCCTGGCCGGCACGGCGCTGGTGACCGGCTTCAAGCCCGCCTTCCTGCGCGCACCAAGCACGGCCCAGGGCAAGTGATGCAAACGCAGTTCGGCATCGCCCTGCCCCCCGGCTACCGCACCCGGGACGTGCTGGCCTTCCACAGCCGCGATGCCGAAGGGCTTGCGGAACAAGTGGGGCCGCAGGGCTTGCGCAAGGGTGTGCTGTTCGATGGCGTGCCGACGGTGCTGCAGGTAAGCTTCGCGGCCGCCGGCGCACGCTGCACGGTCGACGCCGACGGAGCGCTCACGCCGGCGCTCCTGAGACGCGCCCAGGAAGCGCTGCTCAACATCCTGGGCCTGCGTATCGACCCCACGGCATTTGCCGACTTCGTGCGCGACGACGCTCTATTGGCGCCGCTGGTGGCGCGCCAGCCCGGCCTGCGCATCGTGCAGTCGGCCACGGTCTTCGAAGCACTGACCTGGGCCATCATCGGCCAGCAGATCAACCTGCCTTTCGCCATCTCGCTGCGGCGCACCTTCATCGGGCTGGCCGGCCGCCCGCATGCGAGCGGCCTGTGGTGCTATCCGGAAGCGCAAGACGTGGCGCGTCTTGCCTTGGAGGACCTGACCAGTCGCAAGTTCTCGCGCGCAAAAGCAGAGACCCTGCTGCGGCTGGCGCAGCTCGTCCTCGAGGGCGCCGTCGTGCTCGATCGCGAGCGGCCCATCGCCGAAGTGGTGCAGGAACTGCTGGCGGTCAAGGGCATCGGTCCCTGGACCGTCAACTACGCGCTGCTGCGCGGCTATGGCTACCCGGATTGCTCGCTGGAAGGCGACGTGGTCATCCGCACCGCCTTCCACCGCTTGCTCGGCGGCGCGGAACGGCCAAGCATCCCGGCTACGCAGCAACTGCTGGCAGGCTATGCGCCGCACCGCACGATGGCGGCGGCCTACCTGTGGGCCAGCCTCAGCGACGAAGTGGACTGAGCCGACCCGGCACGGTTCGGATTATTAATTCCACCGCGGCAGTCCATCGAACTGCTGCGCACCCTCCCCTGAAAAACGGATCAACTCCGGCAAGGGAACCGTCGCCAGGTTGTCGCGCCCATAGTGGCCTCCAAGGGCGCTGGGAATCTTGAGGCAATATTTGCGGTCGTCGGTCAGCGGCCCCAGCGTCGCTTCGGCAAGGTGCACGACCTCCGGCATATACCAGTCGTTCAGGAAATCCTGGTTATAGGACAGCGCATCGAGCGCGTCGCGGCTGTCGGCCAGCGGTTCGCAGCACAGGTCTTGCGGGCGCAAGCGCCAGTAGCGCCCTTCGTCGTCGCGGATGATGAGATTACCGAAGGCATTGGCCCCGAGGACCTCGACGGCGGTCAAGCCGACCCAGCCCCAGGCCTCGTTGATGTCGTCTACGTTGATCATGCTTTGTCTGCCCCTTAGCGTCATCGGCCGGGATGGCGCCGGTCGTCGTGTGTTCGACCGGGCTGATGGAGCAAGATTGCGGACAGACGCCGCAGGTTTGACCTGCGTCGCAAGCAGTCGAAACAAGGGCGGGAAGCGCCAATGAAAAAAGCCGCTGACTCTTGCGAATCAGCGGCCTTTAGAATGTGGTTGCGGGGACAGGATTTGAACCTGTGACCTTCGGGTTATGAGCCCGACGAGCTGCCAGACTGCTCCACCCCGCGGAATGAATTATACGCCGGCATGCCCGATTACGCAAATGCAATTCCTTAAAAGACGGAAATTGCAGTACAAGCCCGCTTTCGCCATTGGCGGCGGGACGCTGTGCCGGGCTGCACGGCATCTCATGCGAGCGGGATTTCAGTGTAAAGTAAGCACAATTCCAAGCTTCCGAGCCCCTATGAAATTCTGTTCCGAGTGCGCCCATCCCGTCGCCCTGGCCATCCCCGAAGGCGACAACCGGCCGCGCTATGTCTGCCCGCAGTGCCAAACCATCCACTACCAGAACCCCAAGCTGGTGATCGGCACGCTTCCCGTCTGGGAACGTGATGGCAAGCTGCAAGTGCTGCTGTGCAAGCGCGCGATCGAACCGCGCTACGGATACTGGACCTTGCCGGCCGGCTTCATGGAGAACGAAGAGACGACCGAACAGGCCGCCATTCGCGAGACCGAAGAAGAAGCCGGCGCCGACATCGAACTCGGCCCGCTGTTCACCCTGCTGAACGTGGCCCATGTCCACCAGGTGCATCTGTTCTACCTGGCGCGCCTGCGCAACCTCGACTTCGCGCCCGGCGAGGAAAGCCTGGATGTGCGGATGTTCACGCAGGACGAGATCCCCTGGGACGACCTGGCGTTCCCCACGGTGCGCAACACGCTTGAACTGTTCTTCGCCGACCGCGTCAAAATCCGCGAGGGCGGCAGCATGGGCTTCCATAGCCGGGACATCGTGCGCCCGATGCGGGCTCCCCGCGAACCCGACTGACCCATTGAAGGCCGCATGATCCCCTGGCTCGAGCCGACTTCGCCGTTTCCCGACGTGTCCGAAGCCTTGACGGCGGACGCGCCGGGCCTGCTCGCCGCCGGCGCCGACCTGTCGCCCCAGCGCCTGCTGCTGGCCTACCAGAACGGCATCTTCCCGTGGTTCTCCGAAGGCCAGCCCATCCTCTGGTGGAGCACCGACCCGCGCATGGTGCTGCATACCGACCGCTTCAAGATCAGCGACAGTCTCAGGAAAACCCTGAAACGCATCGAGCGCAGCCGCACGGGTAGCGACACCGGCGGGCAGCGCTGGGACGTGCGCTTCGACACCGCCTTCGAAGACGTGATGCGCGCCTGCGCCGCGCCGCGCCGGGATGGCCCGGGAACCTGGATCTCGGAAGAGATCATCGATGGCTATACCGGGCTGCACGCCATGGGCTATGCCCATTCGTCCGAAGTCTGGCTCGACGGCGAACTGGTGGGTGGCGCCTATGGGGTCTGCATCGGCCGCATGTTCTACGGCGAATCGATGTTCGCGCGGGTGCCAGACGCCTCCAAGGTAGCGCTCGCCTACCTGGTCGCCTTCCTGCGCCGGCATGGCGTGCGCATGATCGACTGCCAGCAGGAGACCGGCCACCTGGCTTCGCTTGGCGCGGCGCCGATTCCCAGGAGCGCCTTCCTGGCACACCTGGCCGAAGCCATTCGTGAGCCCGCCATTGCCCGCTGGGAGGTGGCGGCACCGTTGACTCCTTAACGGTGGCGCGCTTCCGAATTCGCTAAAATAGGTGCACCACGTCGTCCCGGGGCCTTTGCATGACGCATCTAAATGACCTGCCTTTCGCCACGCTGCAGTTCTACACGACGGCGCCCTACCCGTGCAGCTACCTCGATGCACGGCAGGCCCGTTCGCAGGTCGCGACGCCTTCGCACCTCATCAACGCCGACGTGTATTCCGAACTGGTGCGCAACGGCTTTCGCCGCAGCGGCATCTTCACCTACCGTCCCTACTGCGACGGCTGCCATGCCTGCATCCCGGTGCGGGTCAAATGCGACGATTTCACGCCCAACCGCACCCAGCGCCGCGCCTGGAAGCGCCATGGCGAACTGGTCGCGATGGTGGCCAACCTGGCCTTCTCGGACGAGCACTACGCACTCTACCTGCGCTACCAGACCACGCGCCATGTCGGCGGCGGCATGGACCAGGACAGCCGCGACCAGTACGCCCAGTTCCTCCTGCAAAGCCGGGTCAACACCCGCCTCGTCGAATTCCGCGAGCCGGACGGCACTTTGCGCATGGTGTCGATCATCGACGTGCTGTCCGACGGCCTGTCTTCGGTGTACACCTTCTTCGACCCCGACCTGCCGGGCGCATCCTTCGGCACCTATAACGTGATGTGGCAGGTGAGCCAGGCGCGCGAGCTGGGCCTGCAGTATGTCTACCTGGGCTACTGGATCGAGCAGAGCCCCAAGATGGCCTACAAGATCAATTTCCGGCCGCTGGAAGCGCGCATCGGCGGCGAATGGGGCGTGCTCGACCGCTGAGGGCAAGACCATCCCCTCGACACGGTAAAATGGCGGGAGTCACATTCTCGAGTCCCCCATGTCCCTGTACACCCTGGCCCGCCCGCTCCTCTTCTCGCTCGATGCCGAGACCGCCCACCACCTGACCCTGCCGCTGCTGCGCCGTGCCGCTTCCCTCGGCCTGACCAAACTGGCCGCCAAGCCCGCGCCGGACCCGCGTACGGTCATGGGCATCACCTTCCCGAACCCGGTGGGCCTGGCCGCCGGCCTGGACAAGGACGGCGCCTATATCGACGGCCTCGCCGCGCTGGGTTTCGGCTCGATCGAAATCGGCACCGTCACGCCGCGGCCCCAGGCCGGCAACCCGAAGCCGCGCATCTTCCGCCTGCCGCAGGCGCAGGGCATCATCAACCGCATGGGCTTCAATAACGGCGGCGTGGATGCCTTTGTCGCCAATGTGCAGGCCTCCCGCTTCTACCAGGACAAGCAGGGCGTGCTCGGCCTGAACATCGGCAAGAACGCCGATACCCCGATCGAACGTGCGGCCGACGATTACCTGCACTGCCTGCGCAAGGTGTATCCGTACGCGAGCTATGTGACGGTGAACATCTCGTCGCCGAACACCAAGAACCTGCGCCAGCTGCAGGGCGAGTCGGAACTCGACTCCCTGCTGGCGCAACTCAAGCAGGAGCAGCTGCGCCTGGCCGACCAGCACAAGCGCTACGTGCCGGTGACGCTGAAGATCGCACCGGACATCGATGGCGACCAGGTGCGCAACATCGCCGGCGCCCTGCTGCGCCACCGGATCGACGGCGTCATCGCCACCAACACCACGCTCAGCCGCACGGCCGTGCAAGGCATGCAGCATGGCGAGGAAACCGGCGGCTTGTCGGGCGCGCCGGTGTTCGAGCTGTCCAATACCGTGATCCGCTTGTTGAAGGCGGAGCTGGGCGATGCGCTGCCGATCATCGGCGTGGGCGGCATCATGCGCGGCGAGGATGCGCGCGCCAAGATCGCGGCCGGCGCCCAGCTGGTGCAGCTCTATAGTGGCTTGATCTATGCGGGCCCGGCGCTGGTGCGCGAAGCTGCGGCCGCCCTGCGCCGCTGAACAAGGAACACCTCATGGACCGCAGGCAGCTGGGACAAAGCGATTTGATGGTGTCGAAGGTCTGCCTTGGCAGCATGACCTTCGGCGAGCAAAATACGGAGAGCGAGGCGCACAGCCAGCTGGACTACGCGCTCGAGCGCGGCATCAATTTCATCGACACTGCCGAGATGTACCCCGTGATGGCGCGCGCCGAGACGCAAGGGTCGACCGAGCGCTACATCGGCAGCTGGCTCAAGAAAACCGGCCGCCGCAGCGAGGTGGTGCTGGCCACCAAGATCGCCGGGCCGAACACCAACATGCCCTGGATCCGGGGTGCCCGCCACAACCTGGATGCCACGAATATCCGCACCGCCGTCCAGGACAGCCTGCGCCGCCTGAACACGGATTACATCGACCTCTACCAGGTCCACTGGCCGAGCCGTAACCTGCCGATCTTCGGGGCCAACAGCTTCAATCCGCAAGCCGAGCGGCCGGCCGTGCCGATCGAGGATACGCTGGAAGCGCTGGGCGAGATGGTCAAGGCCGGCACCATCCGCCACATCGGCGTCTCGAACGAAAGCGCCTGGGGCGTGTGCGAGTACATCAAGCACGCGGAGGCGCGTGGATTGCCGCGCATCGCGACGGTGCAGAATCTGTATAACCTGACTGCGCGGGCGTTCGAGACCAGTTTGATGGACGAAGCCTGCTATCGCGAAGGCGTGAGCCTGCTGGCTTACAGCCCGCTGGCGTTCGGGCAGCTCACGGCCAAGTATCTCGATAATCCTGAGGCGTCCGGGCGGCTGACGGTCTTCCCGGCCGGCTGGAGTCCGCGCTATGTGCGGCCGTCGGTGCTGGCCGCGGTGGCGGAGTATGCGGCGCTGGCGCGCTCACATGGCCTGCTGCCGTCCCAGATGGCGCTGGCGTGGTGTTATTCGCGCTGGTTCGTGGGCTCGACCATTATCGGGGCGACCACTCTTGCGCAGCTGAAGGAGAACATCGATGCGGCGGAACTGGTGCTGCCGGCGGAGGTGGTGAAGGGGATTGATTCTATTCACGCCCGCTACACGAATCCGGGGCAGTGAGCCCGCTCACTCCACCGCCTGCAAGGCCTTCTCGATATCCGCCCGCGTATACCCCTGCGCAAAGCGCTCGATGAAGTGGAAGGCATACGCGCGCAGATACGACCCGCGCCTTACCGCCAGCCGCGTCACGTTCGGCGCGAACAGGTGCGACGCTTCCATCGCGCGCATGCCCTTGTCGCGGCCATGGTCGAAAGCCATCGAAGCCACGATCCCCACGCCCATCCCCAGCGACACGTACTGCTTGATGACGTCCGAATCCATGGCAGTCAGCACGATGTCTGGCGCCAGCCCGCCCTCGCGGAAGGCGGCGTCGATGTGGCTGCGGCCCGTGAAGCCCTGGTCGTAGGTAATCAGCGGATACTCGGCCAGGTCTTCCAGCCGCAGCGGCGTGGCGCAGGAAAAGATCGGGTGGCCTTCGGGCGCCACCACCAGGTGGCTCCAGCGGTAGCAGGGGAAGGAGACCAGGTCGGGGAAGGCCGACAGGCCTTCGGTGGCGATGCCGATGTCCGCCTTGCCGGACAAAACCCATTCGGCGATGTGTTCCGGCGCGCTTTGCTGCAGGGCGATACGCACGCCCGGGAAGGCGTTGCGGAAGGACTGCACTACCTGCGGCAGCGCGTAGCGCGCCTGGGTGTGGGTCACGGCCACGGTGAGCGTGCCGCTGTCTTGTGCGGCGAATTCGGCGCTGGCCTGCTGCAGGTTTTCGGCTTCCACCAGCAGGCGCTCGACGATCTTGAGGATGCCCTTGCCGGGTGGCGTCAGGCCCGTCAGGCGCTTGCCGTTGCGCTCGAAAATGACGACCCCGAGTTCGTCCTCGAGCTCGCGGATCTGGCGCGACACGCCGGGCTGCGAGGTGAACAGCGCATTGGCCACGTCGGTCAGGTTGAAGTCGCGGCGGGCCGCTTCGCGCACGGATCGCAGCTGCTGGAAGTTCATATCCCCTCCCCTGCATCCACGAACACTTCGATGCGGCGCGGCTTGACCACCAGGGTGTCGCCTTCCTTGAAGCCGTGGCGCGCGAACATCTCGTTCGGCAGGACCGCTTCGATCAGCTGCTGGTTATCCAGCCGCTCCAGGTCGAGCTGGGCCAGCGGACCGATGGCATGCGCGCGGCGCAGCCTGGCGACCACGCCGCCGCTGTCGCCGGCGCCGGGGATATAGCGCTCGACGTCGAGGTCGTGCGGGCGGACGTAGCCGATACCGTTGCCGTTGCGCGCGCCGGCGCCCTGCGGCACCTCGAACTGCACTGCCCCGCTGGCCAGCACGCCGTCCTGCACGCGGCCGTGGAACAGATTCACGTTGCCCAGAAAACCGTAGACGAAAGGCGAAGCCGGGTGGTTGTAGACGGCGTCGGGCGTGCCGAGCTGCTCGATGCGGCCCTTGTTCATCAGGACCACCTGGTCGGCCACTTCCAGCGCTTCTTCCTGGTCGTGGGTGACGAAGATCGAGGTCACGTGCAGGTCGTCGTGCAGGCGGCGCAGCCAGCGGCGCAATTCCTTGCGCACCTTGGCGTCGAGCGCGCCGAAGGGTTCATCGAGCAGCAGCACGCGCGGCTCCACGGCGAGGGCGCGCGCCAGCGCGATGCGCTGGCGCTGACCGCCCGAAAGCTGGGGCGGATAGCGGTCGGCGATCCAGTCGAGCTGAACCAGCTCGAGCAGCTGGCGCACCTTGTCGCGGATCTGCTGTTCGGACGGGCGCTCCTTGCGCGGCTTGACGCGCAAACCGAAGGCGACGTTCTCGAACACCGTCATGTGCTTGAACAGCGCATAGTGCTGGAACACGAAGCCCACCTGGCGCTCGCGCACGTGGTGGTGCGAGGCATCCTGGCCGTCGAGCAGCACGGCCCCGGAATCCGGATGCTCCAGGCCCGCGATGATGCGCAGCAGGGTCGTCTTGCCGCAGCCCGAAGGGCCGAGCAAGGCGGTCAGCTGGCCGTCCGGGAACTGCAGCGAGACGTCGTCGAGCGCGGTGAACTGGCCGAATTGCTTGCGGATGTGTTGGACTTCGATGGTCATGCTAGCGCTTCCTGTTGTCGTTCGTCGGCGGCAGCCTTGCGGACCTGGTGCAGGCGCCATTCGATAAAGCTCTTCACCGCCAGGGTCACCAGCGCGAGCAGCGCCAGCAGGGATGCGATCGCGAACGCAGCCGTGAAGTTGTATTCGTTGTAGAGGATCTCGACCTGCAGCGGCATGGTGTTGGTCTCGCCGCGGATGTGGCCCGATACCACCGACACGGCGCCGAACTCGCCCATCGCGCGCGCATTGCACAGGATGACGCCGTACAGCAGGCCCCACTTGATGTTCGGGAGCGTGACGCGCATGAAGGTCGACCAGCCGGAGGCGCCCAGCACCAGCGCGGCTTCTTCTTCTTCGGTGCCCTGCTGCTGCATCAGCGGAATCAGCTCGCGCGCCACGAACGGGAAAGTGATGAACACGGTGGCCAGCACGATGCCCGGCACCGCGAACAGGATCTTGATGTCGTGCTCCATCAGCCACTCGCCGAACCAGCCCTGGGCGCCGAACATCAGCACGTAGATCAGGCCCGCGATGACCGGCGAGACCGAGAACGGCAGGTCGATGAGCGTGAGCAGGATGCTCTTGCCGCGGAACTCGAACTTGGTGATGCACCACGCGGCGGCCACGCCGAACACGAGGTTCAGCGGCACCGAGATGGCGGCCGCGATCAGGGTCAGGCGGATGGCGGACAGCGCGTCCGGGTCGGTGATCGATTCGACATAGGTGCCCCAGCCCTTCTTGAGCGCCTCGGTGAAGACCGCCGCCAGCGGCACGAACAGGAACAGGGTCAGGAAACCAAGCGCCACCACGATCAGGAGGTAGCGCACCCAGTCGGGTTCGAGCACGCTGGTGGACCGGCGCCTTGGAGCGGCCGCCTTGGGCACGGCCTTGATGTTGTCGAGGACTGCGCTCATGATTTGCCTGCCCGTTTGCGTGTCCAGGCCTGCAGCAGGTTGATCGTCAGCAGCAGGATGAAGGAGATGACCAGCATGACCACGGCAATCGCGGTGGCGCCCGCGTAATCGTACTGCTCGAGTTTGGTGATGATGAAGAGCGGCGTGATTTCGGACACCATCGGCAGGTTGCCCGCGATGAAAATCACCGAGCCGTATTCGCCGGTGGCGCGCGCAAAGGCCAGCGCGAAGCCCGTGAGCAGGGCCGGCGTGATCGTCGGCAGCACCACGCGGGTGAAGGTGTGGATCGGCGAAGCGCCCAGGCTGGCGGCGGCTTCTTCGAGTTCGCGCTCGGCTTCTTCCAGCACCGGCTGCACCGTGCGCACCACGAAAGGCAGGCCGATGAAGGTCAGCGCGACCAGCACGCCCAGTGGGGTGAACGCCACCTTGATGCCGAACTTGGCGAGCTGCTCGCCGATCAGGCCATTGTGCGAATACAGGGCGGTGAGCGTGATGCCGGCCACCGCGGTAGGCAGTGCGAACGGCAGGTCGACCAGGGCGTCGATGATGCGCTTGCCGGGGAAGGTGTAACGCACCAGCACCCAGGCCACGATGCCGCCGAAAATGACGTTGATGAAGGCGGCGATGAGGGAGGTGCCGAAGCTGAGGCGATAGGACGCCATCACACGCTCGGAGGTGACGGCGCTCCAGAAGGCTTCCCAGCTCATGGTGAAGGTCTTGAGGAAGACCGCCGACAGGGGAATGAGCACGATCAGCGCCAGGTAGAACAGCGTGAAGCCGAGCGAGATCCCGAAGCCGGGGATGACCCGGCCAGGAGACTTGCGTGGCTGAGCGAGCGATGTCATGGAGGCCTTCACATATTCTTGAGGGGGCCATATTCCCACACAGCCCTTATATTACAAACGAAGCAATCCTTATTTGCATAGACAGATCAGCTATTAGCTTCGGCGGAATTTGTTACAGCACCAGCTTGGCCGCGACGCCCGTCAGTGTCATGGCCAGCAAGGCGCGCAGGAAGCGTTCAGGAACCTTGCGCGCCATCATGGCGCCCAGCGTAATGCCCGGCACCGAGCCTATGAGCAAGGTCAAGAGCAGCATCCAGTCGATCGAGCCCAGCCACCAGTGGCCGACCGCGGCGATCGCGGTCAGCGGCACGGCGTAGGCGATGTCGGTGCCGGCCACTTCGGCGGAGCTCAAGCGTGGATAGAGCATGACCAGCAGCGTGGCGCCGATCGCGCCGGCGCCGATCGAGGAAACGGTGACCAGCACACCCAGCACGGCGCCCGAGACGACTGTGGCCGTGGCCAGCTTCTTTCCCTGCAGTTGGCGCTCGGGATGGGCATTGATCCAGCCCAGCATGCGCGCACGGAACAGCAGCGCGACGACGGTCAGCATGACGGAGACGGCGATCGAATACCGGATCACCTGGCCGATCTGCGGGTTGACGGTGCCGAAGCGGCTCAGGGCCAGGGTGGTGAACAGCGCGGCCGGCAAGGCGCCCAGGCACAGCAGGCGCACGATCGGCCACTGGACGGTGCGGTTGAAGCGGTGGGTGATGGTGCCGACGCCCTTGGTGATCGAGGCAAAGGCCAGGTCGGTGCCGACGGCGACCGAGGGCGAGACGCCGAACAGCAAGGTCAGCAGCGGCGTCATGAGCGAGCCGCCTCCGACGCCGGTCATGCCGACCAGCAGCCCTACCGCGAAACCCGCCATTACATATGTCATCGACATGCCAGCACCCCCATTCAGGGCCCAGCGTAAGGGGACTCAGCGGTTAAGGGAAGGACAGGTTTCTTATTTGCTTATGCGGCGAAGGTGCTGCGATGTTGCATCTGTAGATCCTATGATGAAAAGAAAGTGAGCCGATTTGCAGATTGAGTCCTAACCTGAGAGTTCGAAACTTAGACTTAGGAGATCAACATGCAACCGGCTCACATGGAAGATTCTACGC
>NZ_JCASIH010000031.1:0-36869 GCF_059685935.1 Telluria sp. ZT3P39 | reverse complement strand
GATGGAGAGTACGCGACCTCGATTACCTCCACACGCGTTCGAGACCGCCCTTATTGAACTGATTACCTTGGTGCAGGAGGTGAGAATTTGAGGGGAAGGGTCAGGACCTGACCCCGAACTTTGGGCGCGAACTTTGGGCGCTGGCGGGAGGCCAGCGGCAGAATCAAGCCTGTTTGTGCCGGCGGCGGCGCGTCGCGGCCAACCCGAGCAGGCCGGCTCCAAAGACCAGCAGACCGGCCGGCTCCGGCAGGTCCGTACCCGGCGAGGCCAGCTTCTCGGTAAATACCAGCCGCGAGGAATACACCTCGAATGGGTCGTAGCGCTTGGTATCCGCGAAGTACAGCTGCCACTGGCCGAACATGTCCATGCCGTCGAACAAGGATAACGATTCCACCGGGCGGAAGGATCCCGCTGCCACGCGCCGGCCGAGCGCCGCGCCTTCGTCGTCGAAGTTCACCGTGACACGGCCAATGCCGCCGGTGTCGCCCTGGTCGTAGGTGTTTTCATTGACCAGGCGGACGACGCGGCCATCCGGTCCGATGAGGCGGATGACGATTTCGTTCTCGAAGGGCTTGTTCTCGCTGAGGCAGGCCTGGCCATTCATGCTCAGGTAGGGGTTGTCGCACTTCGAGAAGGTGATGGCGACATCGAGGTCCTGGATCAGGCCGTGGCTCGTGATGTCGAAACCGACAAAACCAGACGAGGCATCGAAGGCGCGGTAGTCGGTATTAACGGCGATCACGCCGGCGCTGGCAAAGCCCGCAGCGAGGCTCAGGACGGCGCATCCCATCAGTTTGGCGGCAAATGTTTTCATGCTCTCTCCCTAATTTTTCTCAAGTACAAGCAAGTTTCACACCAGAAACACAAACTTCCTTTGATTTCAATCAGTTAGGAGAAACGGCGCGTCGACAAAAACAGGGGATGTAAAATTTTTCGACGTCCGATCGATCACGAACGGCGCACCGACGCAACGCTGCCTAAGCGAGCCATGCCGACTTGACCCTTTTGCAGCAAGCAGCAGGCCGATCGCGGTAAAATGACAAGTTCTGGCTTTGCACCCCGCCCTGCCGCACGACCATCGAAGAAATGACCACCGTTCCAGCTGAAATCAACGCCGCCGCCCTCAAGAACAGCACCGCGGAAAAGCTCACACCGATGATGCAGCAATACATGCGCATCAAAGCCGACTACCCGACCATGCTGGTGTTCTACCGCATGGGGGATTTCTACGAGCTGTTCCTCGAAGACGCCGAGAAGGCCTCGCGCGTCCTCGGCATCACGCTCACGGCGCGCGGCTCCATGAACGGCAGCCCGATCAAGATGGCGGGCGTGCCCTTCCACTCGCTCGATGGCTACCTGGCCAAGCTGGTCAAGCAGGGCGAGTCCTGCGCGATCTGCGAACAGATCGGCGACCCGGCGTTAGCCAAGGGCCCGGTCGAGCGCAAGGTGGTGCGCGTGGTCACGCCGGGCACGCTCACCGACAGCGACCTGCTGCCCGAGAAAGCCGATCGCCCGCTGCTGGCGATGTGCATGCACGGCCAGCGCAAGACCGTCACGGTGGGCATGGCCTGGCTGTCGCTTGCCAGCGGCAACCTGCGCCTGATGGAATTCTCGGGCGAGACACGCGCCGTCGAAGCGCGCCTGGCGCACGAACTCGAACGCATCGCGCCGGCCGAAATCCTGCGCGCAGACTGCGCCGACCTGTTCGAATCCGAGCCGGTCGCGCATACCCAGCGTCTGCCCGAATGGCATTTCGATGTACTCAAGGGCCACCAGTCGCTGCTCGACCAGTTGGGTGTCGCTACCCTCACCGGCTTCGGCGCCGATGGCCTGGGCGCGGCCTTTGGTGCGGCCGGTGCGCTGCTGCGCTACGCGCAGTCGACGCAAGGGCGCGGCCTGCAGCACGTGAACAGCCTGGCCTGCGAACTCGAAAACGAATACATCGGCCTCGATGCAGCCACCCGCCGCAACCTGGAACTGACCGAAACCATCCGCGGCCAGGAAGCGCCGACCCTGTTCTCGCTGCTGGACGGCTGCCGCACCGCCATGGGTTCGCGCCTGCTGCGCCACTGGCTGCACCATGCGAAGCGCAACCAGCGCGTAGCGCGCTCGCGCCATGAGGCGATCGAGGCGCTGGCCCAGGCCGACGCCACCGGTACTTTGTCCGCAACGCTGGCCAACGTGCCGGACATCGAACGCATCACCACGCGCATCGCCCTGCTGTCGGCGCGCCCACGCGATTTGTCCTGCCTGCGCGACGGCCTGAAACAACTTCCTGCCCTGCGCGAGCAGGTGGCGCGCTGCTTCATCCCTGGCGATACCGGCCTGCTGCGCGAGGTGCACGACCTGCTGGCCACGCCGGAAGCCTGCCTCGATTTGCTGGCACGCGCGGTGATGGAAGAGCCGAGCACGATGGTGCGCGACGGCGGCGTGTTCGCGCGCGGCTTCGACGCCGAACTCGACGAGCTGCGTGCGCTGTCCGAGAACGCCGGCCAGTTCCTGGTCGACCTGGAAACGCGCGAGCGCGCCCGCACCGGCATCAGCAACCTTCGCGTCGAATACAACCGCGTGCACGGCTTCTATATCGAAGTCACCAACGGCCAGACCGACAAGGTGCCGGACGACTACCGCCGCCGCCAGACCCTGAAAAACGCCGAGCGCTATATCACGCCGGAACTCAAGGCGTTTGAAGACAAGGCGCTGTCTGCGCAAGACCGCGCGCTGGCGCGCGAGAAGATGCTGTACGACCAGCTGTTGGCTGACCTCGCGCCCTTCATCGGCTGCCTGCAGTCGATCGCGAATGGCCTGGCGCAGCTCGATACCCTGGTGGCGCTGACCAGCCACGCGGTACGCAACAACTGGTGCGCGCCGCAATTGGTCGATGAGCCATGCTTGAGCATCGTCGAAGGCCGCCATCCGGTAGTCGAAAACCAGATCGAGCGCTTCATCGCCAACGATTGCGCCCTGGCGAACGACCGCCGCCTGCTCTTGATTACCGGCCCGAACATGGGCGGTAAATCGACCTTCATGCGCCAGGTGGCCCTGATCACGCTGCTCGCCTATGTCGGCAGCTATGTGCCGGCGACCAGTGCGACGATCGGCCCGATCGACCGCATCTTCACCCGCATCGGCGCCAGCGACGACCTGGCCAACGGCCGCTCCACCTTCATGGTCGAGATGACCGAATCGGCCGCGATCCTCAATGGCGCCACCGAGAACTCGCTGGTGCTGATGGATGAAGTCGGCCGCGGCACCTCGACTTTCGACGGCCTGGCGCTGGCCTGGGCGATCGCGCGCCACCTGATCGACAGCAGCCGCAGCTTCACGCTGTTCGCCACCCACTATTTCGAACTGACCCAGCTGCCCGAAACCCATCCGAGCGCGGTGAACGTGCACCTGTCGGCGGTCGAGCACAAGGACAACATCGTGTTCCTGCACGCGGTGCAGGACGGCCCGGCCTCGCAAAGCTACGGCTTGCAGGTGGCGCAGCTGGCCGGCGTGCCGCCCGCCGTGATCAAGGCCGCGCGCAAGCACCTGGCGCGCCTCGAATCGCAGGCGCTCGATGCGACGCCGCAGCGCGACCTGTTCGCCATCGGCAGCGAGCCGCCGCACGAATCGGAAGACCTGCCCGTCCCGCATGCGGCGGCGGACGACGCGCTGCAAAAGGCGCTGGACGCGATCGACCCGGACGCGCTCACGCCGCGCGAAGCGCTCGAACGGCTCTATGAGCTGAAACGGCTGGCCGCCTGATGCCGGCGCGCCGTCCCCTCCTCCTCGCCGTTTTGCTCGCGGCCGCGCTGGCGACGGCGCCGGCGCTGTCGGCCAGTACCCGCGACAAGAAGAAAGAGAAGGAAAAGGACGAGCAGGCGCACCATTTCGTCGTGGTCGGGCACCGCGCCGCCGACGGTGGCGAAGCGGCGCTGAAGGACGTGCTGCTGGAAGCGAAGAAGGAGGACCTGGCCTTCCTGGTCGTTACCGGCATCAAGGGTGCGCAGGAGGGCTGCGGCGACCGCGTGCTGCAGAAGCGCCGCGACCTGTTCGACCAGGCCAGCCGGCCGGTGATCGTCTCGCTCACCGGGAGCGACTGGACCGGATGCCGCAACTCGGCTGGCCGCACCAATGCCATCGAACGCCTGAACCGTCTGCGTGAACTGTTCTACGGCGAGCCGGAATCGCTCGGCAAGGAAAAGCTGCCGCTGACACGCCTGTCGAGCAGCCCGCGTTTTCGCAGCTATGCGGAGAACGCGCACTGGCAGGTCGACAAGGTGCTGTATGCCACCATCAACCTGCCGGCGGCGAACAACCACTACCTGCCGGCGGCCGGCCGCAACAGCGAATACGAAGACCGGGCCGTGGCCAACCGCTTCTGGCTGAACCGCCTGTTCGCGATCGCCAGGCAGGACAAGGTCAATGCGGTGGTGCTGTTCTCGGAGGGGAATATGCTGCCGCTGCTGCAGCCGGCCAACGGCCTGCGCGCTCTGCTGCAGCGCGCGCCGTCAGGACATGACGGCTTTGCCGACACGCGGCGCCAGGTGCAGATGCACGCGGCGAAGTTCAAGGGACAGGTGCTGGTGATCGACAGCGCCGGGCTGCCCAAGGATGCGAAGCCGGCGATCGAATGGCGCGGCAATGTGGGGCATTTGTCCGTCGGGACGCACGCGGTGGAGCTGCGGGTGGCGGATGAGGGGAAGAATGTGTTTAGTTTGGGTGAAGCGCTGCGCTAGCGGCTGCTCACGTAAACTTGGGTCCCGACCTGCGTCGGACGGTCTTGAGGCCAGTGGCTTTGAAACCGTCATCCCGGCGCAGGCCGGGACCCAAGCTCGTCGCATACCCGCGGCATCACAAAGCCGCAGGCGTATGCCCAACAATTACTGCAGCGGCTGGCTACGGAAATGATCGCCTTCGTCGCTGTCGTCCATCTCTTCATGGTGATGGCCATGCGCGCCATGCACGTGACCGTGGGCGATTTCTTCGTCCGATGCGGCGCGCACTTCCACCACCTTGAGTTCGAAGCGCAGGGCCATGCCGGCCAGCGGGTGGTTGCCGTCGAGGACGACCTTGTCGTCGGCGATATCGGTCACGGTGAAGATGGTCGGTTCTTCGTCTTCGCCGTCGGCGACGCCTTCGAACTGCATGCCGACTTCGAGCGGCTCAGGCAGGCGCTTGCGGTCTTCGACCTTCACCAGGGCAGGATCGTAGTCGCCGAATGCGTCGTCCGGCTCGACCTGGATCGTCGACGAATAGCCCGTTTCCTTGCCGTCGAGTTCTTCTTCGATCTTCGGCAGCGTGTTCTCGTAGCCACCGTGCAGGTAGACCATCGGCTGCGAACCCTCTTCGATCAGGTTGTTCTGGGCGTCCGACAGCTTGTAGTTGACCGTCACGACCGTATTCTTGGCAATCTTCATCGCGATTCCTTTCATTGTAAGGTCCGGATTATAACCCTTGCCCGGGCGTAGCCTCGGTCTGGCTGGTTATAATGGCGCATGAAAAAATTACAGCTCCTCGGGAATATTACTCCCGCTCAGTTCCTGCGCGACTACTGGCACAAGAAGCCCCTGCTCATCCGCCAGGCCATTCCGGGCTTCAAGCCACTGCTCAAATTCGAGAAACTGGCCGAACTGGCGCGCGAGAATTACGTCGAATCGCGCCTCGTCACGCTGCGCGACGGCCAGTGGAACATGCAGCACGGCCCGCTCACCGATTTGCCCGCACGCAGCGAGCGCGACTGGACGATGCTGGTCCAGGGCGCCAATCTCTTCGATGAACGCGCCGACGAACTGCTGCGCCAGTTCCGCTTCATTCCGGACGCGCGCCTGGACGACCTGATGATCAGCTATGCCGGCGACGGCGGCGGCGTCGGCCCCCACTTCGATTCCTATGACGTATTCCTGCTGCAGGCCCAGGGCAAGCGCCGCTGGCGCATCAGCGCGCAGCAGGACCTGGACCTGGTCGAAGGCCTGCCGCTGAAGATCCTGGCCAATTTCGAGGCCGAAGAAGAATTCGTGCTCGAGCCGGGCGACATGCTCTACCTGCCGCCGCACTACGCCCACGACGGTGTCGCGATCGGCGAATGCATGACCTATTCGATCGGCTTCCGCTCACCTGGCTACCAGGAAATCGGCGAAGCCTTCCTGCAGTTCATGGCCGACTCGATCGACCTGCCCGGCCGCTATGCCGACCCTGACCTGCAGCCGGCCAAGAACCCGGCCGAGATTCCGCGCGAGATGCTCTCCACCATCACCGAAGAACTCAACAAGGTGCGCTGGGACGAAGAGGACGTCGCGATCTTCCTGGGCGAATACCTGTCCGAGCCGAAGCACAACGTGTTCTTCACCGCCCCGGCCAAGCCGCTGGTGGTCGGCCGCTTCATGGAACAGGCGGCCAAGAAGGGCCTCAAGCTCTCGAGCAAGACCCTGATGCTCTACCGCGGCAAGAATGTCTTCATCAATGGCGAGTCGTTTGCCGTGGGCCGGGCCGACAAGGCGGTGCTGGACGTGCTGGCCAACGAGCGCCGCCTGGCCGGCGCCCAGCTCGCAGGCGCGACCGACGACGTGCTCGAAGCGCTGTACACCTGGTACCAGGACGGCTGGGTCGAGCTCGGCTAATACAACCCCCGGAGGAGCCATGCGGGAAGCACGGTCGCTGCGTTTCGACACCCGCGCCGAGTTCGAGGCGCAGTTCCGTGCCTGCCTGGCGGCTGCGCGCACGCGCCTGGACCTGTTCGATCCGGATTTCGAGGTTTTTTCGTTGGGCTCGATCGCAGTCGATGCGCAGCTGCGGGCGTTTTGCGGGGGCGGCGGCGTGCTGCGCCTGGCCATGCACTCCCCGAGCTACGTCGAGCGCCACTACCCGCGCTTGCTGCGCCTGCTGCGAGACTTCAGCCACCGGGTGGAATGCCGGGCCACGCCGAAGGCCTTGCATCACCTGACCGATTCGTTCTGCATTGCGGACGACCTGCATGTCGTGCGGCGTTTTCATAGCGACCACATGCGTGGCGAGGCTGCTTCCGACGCCCTGGGAGCGGTCGATCTGCCGCGTCATCGGTTTGATGCAATCTGGGACGAATCCAGGCTCACTTTGCAGTCAACCAAAACCGGTCTCTAAGCGTTATAAGACGGTTATTAGAAGTCGCTGGGCCTGCCGGTTGCAACTTGTAACAATATGAAGCTTATTAAAGCGCAAAATACTTTCGCTAGAGCATGTGTTCGCTATTGCGATTCAGTAAATTTGGCTATAATATCAGGTCAGGAAGGTTCCGTTGCCAATCTGGCAGTCTTGCTTTCTATGAAAGCACGAGAATTCCGCTGAGCAATAATTACCGGTAATTATTATTCAAACAAGCAGTACTTACTTTTGAAATATTAAGGAAAATCATGAAAAAATCCCTGCTGATCGTTTCCCTGATGGCTGTTGCTCTGGCTGCTTGCAGCAAGAAAGAAGAAGCTGCTCCAGTCGCACCAGCTGCTGTTGAAGCGCCTGCTGCAACCACCGACACCACCGTCGTCGCTCCAGCTGCTACCGACGCAACCGTCGCTGCTCCTGCTGCTGACGCTGCTGCTGCTGCTTCGGCTGCTGCTTCGACCGCTGCCGACGCTGCTGCTGCCGCTTCGACCGCTGCTTCGCAAGCTGCTGACGCTGCAACCAAGTAATCAGATTTATCTGGTTATGAAAAAACCGGCCTTTGGGCCGGTTTTTTTACGTCTGGTGGTTTGGGAAAGCAGGCGTGCACAAGGAACGCATAAAAAAACCGGCCACATGGGCCTAATGCCGTTCAGTTAAGCGTAGGGTGGCCGGGGTCGTTCAGGCCAGTGGCCTGAACGACGAACGGCCGCGCGTCCAACTGCAATGTGATCTGCCACAGCGCATCGGTGATTTGAACGCGCGGCCGGCGAAGCCGGCCACCCTACATTTTCATGCTAACTGAACAGCATTAGCCACATGGGCCGGTTTTTCATTCACCGCAAAAAATAGCGACTTACTTCAGCTCATCCGTCAGCAGCTTCAGGATCTTCGCGCCGGTCGCACCGGTATCGGCCTTGCCGTCATTGGTCTGCACGGTCACTTCGCTGGTCGACGCGCCCTGCTCGCCCTTGACCAGCACGCGGTAGCGCTGGGCTTCCTTGGCTTTTTCTTCCGCGCTGCCGAAGGTGAACAGCTTCTTGAAGAAGCCATCCTTGCTGGCGGCGTCCGGATCGACGTAGCGCACGAAGTACACGCCCTGCACGCGGTCGCGGTCTTCGACGGTGAAGCCGACGCGATCGAGCGCCAGGCCGACACGGCGCCAGGCGCGGTCGAAGCCTTCGTCGAGCTGGACGGCGGTGCCGACCAGCTTGGCGTGCTGGCTTGCCACCGGTGCGTTGGCGACCATGCTTTCGGCGGCCTTGGTTTCCTTCACGCCGGTCAGCTGGGCGACCAGGCGGCCCAGGAATTGCGATTCCAGGCCCGGGTCGTTCGCACGGGTGGTCCAGACGGTGGTCTCCTTTTGCGGGCCGCCCATGACTTCTTCGGCGCCGCGGTGGCTGACGTAGATCTCGGTCGAGCCGTCCGGCAGGCGCTCGAGGCGGGTGCGGAACTTGTCGCGCTCGCCAGTCGAGTAAGCGCGGTCGAAGACCTTGCCCAGGGTGTTGCGGATGAAGTCCTGCGGGATCTTCGAGCGGTTCTCGACCCAGTTGGTTTCCATGGTGCCGGTCGTTGCCGACTCGGTCTCGATGGCGAAGCCCTGGTTTTCCCAGAACTGGCGCAGTTGCGGCCAGAGCTGTTCCGGGGTCTGCTTGACCACCAGCCAGCGCTGGTCGCCGTTGCGCTGGATGCTGACGGCGTCGGTCGAGACCGGGCCGATCGCGTCCATCGAGCCGGCGACCGGGGTCATGCCCTGCGCGGGAGCCGCGCCGCGCTGCTGTTGCTGGAAGCCGGATGCGGTGGCGACGCCCTTGCCGTCAGGGACGGCGTAGCGGTTGTCGCGCTGCAGGGCGGTGAGATCAGGCGGCACTTCCAGCGCGGCAGCCTTCTTGGCGCCGCGGTAGTCGACCTTGTCCGATTCGAAGACGGTGGTGCAGGCCGCGAGGCTCAGGGCGATCGCGGAAAGCGTCAGCACGCGTACTGCGGCGGGCGCGGAAACCAGTTGCTTGTTGGTGCGAATAGTCATGTCGTTCGATGTCAGTTGCTGGGAACCGGAACCCTTGCGGGATCAGGACTGGAGAAGGCCCGCCTGGGCCAGTGCGGTGCGCACGGTATCGTGGAAAGGCCCGGACAGCGGCACGAGCGGCAGGCGCAGGCCCGACGGGATCTTGCCCATCTCGGCGAGCGCCCACTTGACCGGCACCGGGTTCGGCTCGACGAACAGCCTGGCGTGCAGGTCGAGCACGCGGTTGTTGATCTCGACGGCGCGCTTGACGTCGCCGGCCATGGCGGCGGCGCACAGTTCGTGCATGGCGCGCGGGGCGACGTTGGCGGTGACGGAGATGTTGCCGGCGGCGCCGCAGAACATCAGGGCCATCGCGGTCGGGTCGTCGCCCGAGTACACGGCGAAGGATTTGTCGACCATGCGCAGCAGCTCGATGCCGCGGCCGACGTTGCCGGTCGCGTCCTTGATGCCGATGATGTTGTCGATCGCCGCCAGGCGCGCGACGGTCTCGTTGCTCATGTCGGCGACGGTGCGGCCCGGCACGTTGTACAGGATGACCGGCAGGTCCACCGCTTCGGCGATGGCCTTGAAGTGGCGGTACATGCCTTCCTGGGTCGGGCGGTTGTAGTAAGGGACCACCTGCAGGGTCGCGTCGGCGCCGACTTCTTTCGCGTGGCGCGTCAGTGCGATCGCTTCGACCGTGGAATTGGCGCCGGCGCCGGCGATGACGGGGATGCGGCCGGCGACGTGCTCCACCGCCAGCTTGATCAGTTCGCCGTGCTCTTCCGGGGACACGGTGGCGGATTCGCCCGTGGTGCCCACGATGACGATGCCATCGGTGCCTTCCGCGATATGCCAGTCGAGCAGCTTGCGCAGCGAATCGCGGTCAAGACTGCCGTCCTCGAACATCGGGGTGACGATTGCTACGATGCTTCCCTTAATCATATGCGTTGACCGTGCCACTAAGTAAATAAAAGTCTGATTGTAGCGGATCGCCCGCCCGTATGGTTCATTTCCCGGCCAGATTATGGTCGAGCCCTGCTTCGGTTTTGGCGAAGGCCGCACCCGCCGCGCACAGGCGCTGCACCTGGGCCGGATGCGGACGCTCGACGTGGCCGTCCTCGTACGCCAGCACCTGCAGGCCGCCGTTCGCCGCCAGCGCCAGCAATTCGCCGGGCGCGAGCAGGAAATCCGGGTTCGAGGGCTTGCCGAATACGTCGTTCCCCTGCGCGAAGGTCTCGTAGATCAGGATGCCGTCCGGGCGCAGGCTGCGCACCAGGTGCGCGAACAGCGGCCGGTGCAGGTAGTTGGTGACGACGATCGCGGCGAAGCGGCCCGCGCCGAAGGGCCAGGTGGCGCCGTCGATTTCGAGGTCGTGCTGCAGCGTCGTGATCCTGTCGCCCGCGAGCGAGGCCAGGAGCTCGGCATTGCGGTCCAGCGCCACTACCTGCAGGCCGCGCGCGGCGAACAGGCGGGCGTGGCGTCCGGCGCCGCAGGCCAGGTCGAGCACTTCGCCGTCTTTGACCAGGGGCGCGAAACGCGCGACCCAGGGCGAGACCGGCAAGTTCGTCATCGGGTTCACGTCAGCAGCAGGGTCAGCGGCGAGGCGATCAGCTGCAGCAGCATACGGCCCAGCATCATCACCGGCATGACCCAGAAGCTCAGCAGCTTGAAGAAGATCAGCGCCAGCACGATGTAGAAACCATAGGGCTCGATGCGTGCGAACTGGTAGGCCATGCGGTTCGGCAGCATGCTGGTCAGGACGCGGCCGCCGTCGAGCGGCGGGATCGGCAGCAGGTTGAAGGCGAACATCAGGAGGTTGGCCAGCACGCCGGCCTGCGCCACCATGTGCGGGAATTGCTCGCTCACGCCGAAGGCCACCAGCAGCACAGCGAACACCAGCCACATGAGCGCCATGATGAAGTTGGCGCCCGGTCCGGCCAGCGCCACCCAGGCCATGTCGCGCTTCGGGTTGCGCAGATTGCCGAATTCGACCGGCACCGGCTTGGCGTAGCCGAACACGAAACCGGTGGTCAGGTAGAGCGCGATGGGAATGACGATGGTGCCGAAGATATCGATGTGCACCAGCGGATTCAAGGTCATGCGCCCGGCGGCATAGGCGGTGTTGTCGCCGAAGTAGCGGGCGACATAGGCGTGGGCGGCTTCGTGCAGGGTAATCGCAAAAAGAACGGGCAGCGCGTAGACAGCGATATTACGAATCAGGTCATCCATGGGGGGATTCTATCAGAGGCGGCCGTGCGGCCGCCCGGTGTTAAGGGGCCTATAAGCCAAACGCGGCCGGGTCGCCCCTGCCTTCGCGCACCAGCACCGGCGCGTCGCCGGTCAGGTCGATGACGGTGGTGGCCTGCAGCGTGCCGGCGCCGCCGTCGATCACCAGCTCGATCAGCTTGTCGAGGCGCTCGCGCACCTCGCCGGGATCGGACAGCATGTGGTCGTCGCCCGGCAGTTGCAGGGTGGTGCCGATCAGCGGCTCGCCGATTTCTTCCAGCAGCGCCAGCATGATCGGGTTTTCGGGCACGCGCAGGCCGATGGTCTTGCGCGAGGGGTGCGACAGGCGGCGCGGCACTTCGCGCGTCGCCTCCAGAATCACCGTGTACGGGCCCGGCATGGTGGCCTTGAGCAGGCGGTACTGCGTGTTGTCGACGCGCGCGAAATGCGCCAGCGCCGACAGGTCGTGCACCAGCAGGGTCAGGTGGTGCTTGTCGTCGACCCCGCGGATCCGGCGCAGCTTTTCGACCGCGCCCTTGTCGTCGAGACGGCAGACCAGCGCATAGGCCGAGTCGGTAGGCACGGCGACGATGCCGCCGCCGCTGATGATCTGCGCGGCCTGCTTGATGAGGCGCACCTGCGGATTCTCGGGGTGGATCTGGAAGTATTGGGCCATCGGGGTCTCTTCTTATCGAGTGGGCGCCTGGCGCAGGGCCTGGAGCGCGGCGATGCGCTCTTGCATCGGCGGGTGGGTCGAGAACAGCGCGCCCCAGCCGCCGCCGCTGCCAGAGATGCCGGAAGCGGCCATCGACGAGGGCAGCGCGCCCGGCTCCAGGCCGCCGAGGCGGGCTAGCGCGTGCTGCATCGGGACCGGGGTGCCGATCAGCTTTGCCGAGCCGGCGTCGGCGCGGAATTCGCGCTTGCGCGAGAACCAGGCCACGATGATCGAGGCGACGATGCCGAACAGGATCTCGCACACGAACACGGTGACCATGTAGCCGATGCCCGGGCCGCGGCCTTCGTTGCGCAGCAGGACCTTGTCGACAAAAAAGCCGACCACGCGCGCCAGGAACACCACGAAGGTATTCACGACGCCCTGGATCAGGGTCAGCGTGACCATGTCGCCATTGGCGATGTGGGCGACTTCGTGGCCCAGCACGGCCTCGACTTCGTCCTGGTTCATGTTGGCCAGGAGGCCCGTGGACACCGCCACCAGCGCGGAATTCTTGAAGGCGCCGGTCGCAAAGGCATTCGGCTCGCCGTCGTACACGGCCACTTCCGGCATCTTGATGCCGGCGCGCTCGGAGAGCTTGCGCACGGTCGCGACCAGCCACTGCTCGGTGCTGTTGGCGGGTGTTTGAATCACGCGCGCGCCGGTCGACCATTTGGCCATCGGTTTGCTCAGCAGGAGCGAAATGAACGAACCGGTGAAGCCGACCACCAGCGAGAACACGGCCAGCGAGCCGACGTTGATCCCCTGCCCCGTGACGGCGCGCCCCACCCCCAGCAGGTTCAGCACGAGCGACACCACCAGCACGACGGCCAGGTTGGTAGCGAGGAACAACACAATGCGTTTCATGGACGAGCCTCCGGGCAGCGAGTAGATATCAGGCTGCCAAGATTGGGTTGTGGGGCGGGAAATTCAAGGGCTCGGCCATATGGTTTGGCAAAGCCGCGCACCCTACCAATCGTGCCAGACCGGCGTCACCCCCGCCGGCAGCGGCGGCAATTCCGCGAACTCCACGCGCGCTTCTCCCGGCGCGTGGAAATCGGTGCCGCGCGAAGCCAGGAAGCCGTAGCGCCGCGCCTGCTCGGCATAGGTCCCGTACTGGTCGGGCGTGTGGCTGCCGGTGACCACCTCGATGGCGGCGCCGCCGAGCTGGCGGAATTCGTCGAACAGCGCGCCTTCGGCGGTCGCGCTGAATTTATACCGGCCCGGGTGGGCGATCACCGGCACGCCGCCGGCGCCGCGGATCCAGCCGACGGCCTGCGCAAGCGTGGCCCAGCGGTGCGGCACATAGCCCGGCCTGCCCTCGGTGAGGTATTTGCGGAAGACTTCCGGGGTCGAGCCGCAGATGCCGATCTCGACCAGGTAGCGGGCGAAGTGCGTACGCGAGATCAGGTCCGGGTTGCCGACGTAATTGAGTGCGCCCTCGTAGGCGCCGGGGATGCCTGCCGCTTCCAGCTGGGCGGCGATTTCGCGGGCGCGTGCTTCGCGGCCGTTGCGGGTGGCCGCGAGGCCTGCGAGCAGCGCAGGATTGTCCTCGTCGATCCGCAGGCCGACGATGTGCACCGTTTCATTGGCCCAGGTGACCGAAATCTCGACGCCGGCCACGAAGCGCATCCCGAGTTCACCGGCGGCGGCGCGCGCGGCCTTGATGCCGCCCACTTCGTCATGGTCGGTCAGGGCCCACATGTCGACGCCGCTCTTGCGGGCGTAGGCAGCCACCGCGGCAGGTGCGAGCACGCCGTCGGAGACATTGGAATGGCAGTGGAGATCGACTTTCATGGCACGGCGGACGCAATGGCGATGGAGGCGATGATTGTACGCGCCAACGGCCGGCCGTGCTCTATCTAGTAAGTCTGCAGCATCGACCTGACGGTCGCTTCTTTCGCCAGCACGTAGTCGTGCCCCGCCAGCACCAGGTTGGTGGACGGCTGGATCACCTTGACGTTGATGAAGATGGCGTCGCGCGTCTCCGCATACGAGCCGACCACCACCGCCTGGGCGTTGTGGGTGTGGGCCACGTCGCCGATCTCGCGCGTCAGCATCAGTTCGCCCTGTCCGCGCTTGAGGTAGACGCTGTTGCGCAGCTTCATTTCCAGCATCTTCATGCCGCCCTGCGCCAGGCGGGTGGACAGCTGCTCCGACACCAGGCGACCCAGCATCGAGGTCTGCTCCAGCGAATCGATGTTGACGATGGTCGCCATGATCAGCGGCTTGTCCTCCGCCAGCTTGCCGCGCAATTGCAGCGCCAGCGCGTCCGCCGCGCGGTAGTTGGCGGCGACGAAGGCGTTGGCCGAGACCGAAGTGTAGTTGGTGTTTTCCTGCGGCTGGCCGGCGCAGCCGCCCAACAGCAGGGCGCAAGCCAGCGCGGCGGCGCGAGGTAAGGTGGTTCGCATGGCAGGCCTTTACTGGTTGCGGACCGTGAAGGTCTTCGATGGCTGGTGAGCGGCGTCGTACAGGGCGCGGTCGGTGTCCGTCGTGTAGTACACGTTGGTCGAGCGCGCGTAGTAGCGGTGGTCGTCGGCCAGCGACAGGTTGACGATGATCTCGGTCTTCGGCGTGGCGCCCGTGGCGAACTGGGAGCGGAACCACGAATACGCGTCCTGGCCGGCGATGACGGCCGTGGCCAGCCATTCGATGGTGTGGTCGATCCCGGTCAGCACCCACATGCTCGCCACCAGCGCGGTGCGCTCGCCGGCGAACTTGTACTGCGGGCGGTCGGGCGAGAAGGCGACGACCTGGGTATCGAGCTCGATGCGCAGCGTGTTCGCATCCGGCACCTTGACGACCGTGTAGCCGTCACCCACCAGGGCCGTGACCAGGTGGCTGCTCACGCCCTGCGCGAACGCGGACGACTGCTGCGACGACACGTAGAGCGGACGGCGCACGTTGGCCTTGAGCGCAGGCGCGAGCTGGCCGGCCATGTGGCGCGCGATCACGCCCCAGTGCCCGGCTGCCTGCAGCTTGGCTTGCTGGGTGCTTTTGAAATTGGTGGCCACCGGGGCCGGGCTGTAAGGCATGGCGCAGCCTGCCAGTAGCAGGGCGCCGGTGAGCGCGAGGGCGGCGCGAAGGTGCATGTGTGTCCTGTGGGTCGGTCGGGGCGGCGGGGGGCCGTTCAAGCAGCGACTCTAGCATACGCGTTTCCGCAGAGCAATTATCGGTGTACGTGCTGAGGGGTGCTTACAACGGTCCTGGTATGCCACGCTCAGCCCGGAACCTCATCCCCATTCAAGAACGCCTCGATCATCCCCGCCAGCAGTTCCGGCTGGTCATGATGCAGCATATGCCCCGCCCCCGGCATCATGCGCGCCGTGACCTGCCTGAGGTGCCCGCGGCGGCGGTCGACCTCCGCGCGCGCCTGGTCCTTCGGCCCCATCCAGCGCCACATGTCGGTGTCTTCCGCCTCGACCCACAGCACGGGCGCGGTGATCTGGGTCCAGCAGGCCAGCACTTCCTCGGCGTGGTAGAGCAGCGGGCCGGTCATCTTGTGGGCCGGGTCGCCCAGGATGCGCCACTGGCCGT
The DNA here is from genome assembly GCF_059685935.1 of Telluria sp. ZT3P39. Taxonomy (NCBI): domain Bacteria; kingdom Pseudomonadati; phylum Pseudomonadota; class Betaproteobacteria; order Burkholderiales; family Oxalobacteraceae; genus Telluria; species Telluria sp. ZT3P39. The sequence continues at coordinate 21,267 of NZ_JCASIH010000031.1, read as the reverse complement.
CATCGTCGAGCGCCGACCAGTGACCGGCCAGGAAGGCCGCGCGCTCCCCCGGCAGGCGCGGATTGGTCTTCTGCAGCCGAGCCGCGACTGCCTCCAGGCTGGGATAGCCGCGCATGTCCGGTTTCTCGCGCAGTTCGTCGAGCCACCGCGCAAAGCGTCCCGGCGCTTGGGACGGGCGCGAGTCGGGCAGGCCGAAGCCTTCCAGATTGACCAGTTTGGCGATGCGCTGCGGGCGCACGCCCGCATACAGGCTGGCGACGTTGCCGCCCATGCTGTGGCCGACCAGGTTGACCGCCTCGCCCGGCGCGTAGTGCTCTAACACCGCTTCGAGATCGGCCAGGTAGTCGGGGAACCAGTAGGTGCCGGCGTGCGAGCGCTCGCTCAGACCGAAACCGCGCCAGTCGAAAGCGATCACATGCCAGTCCCTTGTCAAGCAATCGACCACGAACTGGAATGAGGCGGCGACGTCCATCCAGCCGTGCTGCATGAAGATCCTGGGCGCTCCTTCGCGGCCCCAGTGGCGGACGTGGGTGCGCAGGCCGCGCACGGTGAGGAATTCGGAACGGGAGGGTTGCATGGGGCCTCGGAGCGGTAAGTGCAATAAAAAAGTACGACCGTTCGCATTATAGCGCCCCGCCTACCGCCGTGCTTGATTTCGCGTTGCCCGGCCCCATTTGTCCTCGACCGGACGATGGCGGGCGCAAGGTTTACAATAGCGGCATTTCAACCCTCCGCGAGCACATCCATGGCGATTTACCAGCTGGGCGAGATTGCGCCCGAGATCGACGCCTCAAGCTTCGTGGCCGATTCGGCAACCCTCATCGGCAAGGTCACGCTCGAGGCCAACGCCTCGGTGTGGTACGGCGCCACGCTGCGCGGCGACAACGAACGCATCACCATCGGCGAAAACAGCAACGTGCAGGAAGGCACGGTGATGCATACCGACATGGGCTTCCCGCTTACCCTGGGCAAGAACGTGACGGTCGGCCACCAGGCCATGCTGCATGGCTGCACGGTCGGCGACGGTTCGCTGATCGGCATCCAGGCGGTGATCCTCAATGGCGCCCGGATCGGCAAGGGCTGCCTGGTGGGCGCCGGCGCCCTGGTCACCGAGGGGAAGGAATTTCCCGACCACTCGCTGATCCTCGGCTCCCCAGCCAAGGTGGTACGCACCCTGACGGAAGAAGACCTGCTGCGCCTGCAGGCCAGCGCCGCGAGCTATGTGGCGCGCGGCCAGCTGTTCAAGGCGCAGCTCAAGAAAATCGGATAAAAGAATGACGACTGACGCTATGACTGACCCTCGCGACACCCTGCAAAAATTCATCTTCGATAACGCTGCCGTGCGCGGCGAGCTGATCGAGATTTCCGACACCTGGCGCGAGGTGCAGGCCCGCCACGCCTACCCGAAGGCCGTGCGCACGGTGCTGGGCGAGATGGTGGCGGCCAGCGCCCTGCTCTCGGCCAACCTCAAGTTCAATGGCGCGATCGTGATGCAGATCCACGGCGACGGGCCGGTGCGCCTGCTGGTGGTCGAATGCGACGCCGAGCTGCGCATCCGCGCCACCGCCAAACTGGCGCCTGACGCCGAGATCGCGGACGACGCCAGCCTCACCCAGATGTTCAATGCGCACGGCAAGGGCCGCTTTGTCATCACGCTCGACCCGGCCGACAAGATGCCGGGCCAGCAGCCTTACCAGGGCATCGTGCCGATCGACGGCGAGGACATGGCGACCGTCATCGAAAACTACATGCTGCGTTCCGAGCAGATGGACACGCGCCTGTGGCTGGCGGCCGACGACAAGGTCTCGCGCGGCCTGCTGCTGCAAAAGCTGCCGCGCCACAGCGGCAAGGACGACCAGCAAAAGCAGGCGTCCGAAGCCGAAGACCTGGAAACCTGGAACCGCGCCGTCATGCTGGGCCAGACCCTGAAACGCGAAGAGCTGCTCAGCACCGGCATCGAAGTCCTGCTCAAGCGCCTGTTCTGGGAAGAGACCATCCGCGTCTTCGAGCCGCAGCACCCGCAATTCCATTGCAGCTGCACGCGCGAGAAGGTCGGCAACATGCTCAAGATGCTGGGCCAGCCGGAGGTGGATTCCGCACTCGCCGACCTGGGCGAACTGGGCATCAACTGCGATTTCTGCGGCAAGCACTATTCCTTCGACAAAGTGGACTGCGCCCAGCTGTTTGCCAGCGACATCCCGGTCGAAACCATGTTGCCGCCGAGCGGCAGCATCAACTAAGGTCTGCCTGCCGGGATCAAACACACCCCGTAGCGAATTGAGCCATATTTACGTGCTTTAAACACGTTCCGTGAACAATCTCGCTGCGGGAGCATGTCGAATTTCTTTACAAGAACACATTCCGCGCGAAACAATTTTCCTCAAGTCATTGATTAACATTAACATTTACGATTTGGCATGATTCTTGCTGTAAGCCTTATTATTTGAACCACTCTAAGGCTGAAATGCGCAAGCTTGTTGCAGGACTGTTTTTGTCGGCCGGTATGGCCATCTCGTCGGTCGCTGGTGCGGCCGTGATCAACGGACAGATTTTCAATATCGATGCCGATGGCGATGGCAAGGCCAACGATCTGAAGATTTCCCAGGTCATGTTTAAGGTTACTGCCGGCACCCAGGTATTCTTCGATTCGCTGGCATGGGAATCCAGGAACGCGGACCTGAACGGCGATGGCAAGATCACAGCCTTCGACAGTTACCTGATGGTCTTCGACGCCGCCGGCAAGAGCCTGTTCTACGCAGACGATTCCGACAGCACCTTCGGCGACGGCTCGACGAAGCACTTCGACGCGGCGCAGCGCTGGACCTTCAGCCAGGCCGGCACCTACATGGTCACGATTGGCCGCGGTACCTATTTTGAACACGAAGCCCTGCAGGGCTTCGAGCGTAACATGCCGTTCGACACCTACGTCGGCACCGAGAACTTCGGCGCCTGGCGCCTGACGATGAGCGCCACCGACGGCACTCTGTCGCAGGTCGCGCAAGTGGGCGTGCCTGTTGCCGATGTGCCCGAGCCGGCTTCTCTCCTGCTGCTGGGCGCCGGTTTGGCGGGCCTGGGCGCCTCGCGCCGCAAACAACAGCCATCGGCATAAGCTTGCCGGTCACGCCGGGCGCGGCCAGCCGCCCCGGCGCCTGCTCCTCCGCTCCCCGCGCGCCAGCGCTGCCCGCGCCGGCTTACTGCAGGCCTGCCACCATTGCTTCGGCGAACTCGTACACCACCAGCGCCTCGTTGTCCCAGCTCTTGTCGCGCAGCGGCGCCATGTAGGCTGCGCCGTTTTCATGCAGCCCGAGCGCTTCCCTGCGCGCGCGTTTTCCACGCCCCGGGGTTGAACCGGAGCAGCGTGCCGCACGAAATTCGCGCCGGTGCTAAGCTGATGCATCTTTGACAGCGTTGCGTAATCGTTACGACGCTGCCGCCTTTGACCACTGGGAGAATTTGTCATGCATATGGATACAGGCATCAATACCGAAGACCGCGCCAAGATCGTCTCATCGCTGTCGACCGTGCTCGCGGACGCCTACATGCTCTACCTGAAGACGCATAATTTTCACTGGAACGTGACCGGCCCGATGTTCTCGGCGCTGCATGTGATGTTCGAAGAGCAGTACACCGAGCAGTGGAATGCGCTGGACGATATCGCCGAGCGCATCCGCGCGCTGGGCCATTTCGCGCCGGCGACCTACAAGCGCTATGCCGAGCTGTCGAACATTACCGAAGAACCCGAAGTCCTGTCGTCCAAGGAAATGATCCGCCAGCTCGTGGATGGCAACGAAATCATCACCCGCACGCTGCGCGCCGGCGTGAAGGTCGCCGACGAGATCGACGACTTCCCGACCGCCGACATGCTCACCACCCGCATGGAAGTGCACGAGAAAAACGCATGGATGCTGCGCTCCTTCCTCGAGCAGGGTGCGGGCGCGAAGCAGGGCGACGCGTCGTCGGATTGAGCGGGAAGCAGCAGGAGAGCAGCTGAGGACTCAGCTGCAGCGCCCCGGGAGTCCGGGGGCGCCGGGTTTGAACCGGGCCGGGCCGCCTCAGGCGCGCCCGCCGGACATGTGCAGGTCGACCACTTTCATGATCTCGAGGGTCAGGTCGAGGTTGAACTCTGTAGCTGCAAGCGCAGCCTGCAGCGCCTCGCGCGACATGCCCACCGCGGCGGCGAGTTCGCCCAGGCCGGGCGCCAGCGCCACGGCCTGCATGGCGGCAGCAATGATGCTGCCCTCGCCGTCTTCGAAGGCGTCGGCCAGGCAGTCGGCGATCGCGTCGAGCGAATCGAGTTCGGACGGGTTGATTGGTTCGGTCATGCGCAATTCCTCTCGAGGCGCGTTCAGCGCTTCGTCTTGTCTTTTGGCGCAGGCGGTGGCGGCGGCACGGTCATCGAGACCGCCGGCTGCTCGTCCTTGCGCAGCACCTGCACGAAAATTTCATTCTGCTTGATCATGCCCAGGTCCTGGCGGGCACGCTCCTCGACCGCGCCCAGGCCTTCGCGCAGGTCGCGTACTTCCGAATCGAGCTTGGCGTTGCGCGCCTTGAGCTGGTCGGTCTTGAGCCGGGTCGCCTCGACCTGGCCGCGCATGTCGGCAACCGACAGCCAGCCGCCCTTCCCCAGCCACAAAGGGTACTGGATCAGCAGCAGCAGGGCGGCGAGCGCAATGGTGATGAGTCGCATGGGCGTAAAAAAGGCCAGGCAGTCGCAGGGGGGCCGCCCGGCCAGTGGCCTTACGTCAGGTTGTAGAACGCGTCGCGGCCCGGGTAGCTGGCAACGTCGCCCAGGTCTTCCTCGATGCGCAGCAGCTGGTTGTACTTGGCCATGCGGTCCGAACGCGACATCGAGCCGGTCTTGATCTGCAGGGCGTTCAGGCCCACCGCGATGTCGGCGATGGTCGAGTCTTCGGTCTCGCCCGAGCGGTGCGAGATCACGGCGGTGTAGCCGGCGCGCTTGGCCATCTCGATGGCGGCGAAGGTCTCGGTCAGGGTGCCGATCTGGTTGATCTTGATGAGGATCGAGTTGGCGATGCCCTTCTGGATGCCCTCTTTCAGGATCCTGGTGTTGGTGACGAACAGGTCGTCGCCCACCAGCTGCACGCGCTTGCCCAGTGCCGCGGTGAGCACCGCCCAGCCGTCCCAATCGCCTTCGGCCATCGCGTCTTCGATCGAAATGATCGGGTACTTGTCGCACCAGGTGGCCAGCATGTTGGTGAAGTCGGTCGCGGTGAGCGACAGGCCTTCGCCCTCGAGCACGTACTTGCCGTCCTTGTGGAATTCGCTGGCCGCGCAATCCAGGCCCAGCGCGATCTGCGAACCGGCTTCGTAGCCGGCCTGCTCGATCGCCTGCATGATCAGCTTGATCGCTTCTTCATGGTTCGCTACCGAAGGAGCAAAGCCGCCTTCGTCGCCGACCGCGGTGGACAGGCCCTTGGAATGCAGGATCTTTTTCAGGGTGTGGAACACCTCGGCGCCCCAGCGGATCGCTTCCTTGAAGCTTGGCGCGCCGACCGGGATGATCATGAATTCCTGGATGTCCAGGTTGTTGTCCGCGTGCGCGCCGCCGTTGATGACGTTCATCATCGGCACCGGCATCTGCATCGCGCCCGAACCGCCGAAATAGCGGTACAGCGGCAGGCCGGCTTCTTCGGCGGCGGCCTTGGCCACGGCCATCGAGACGGCCAGCATGGCGTTGGCGCCCAGGCGGCTCTTGTTTTCGGTGCCGTCGAGATCGATCAGGGTGCGGTCCAGGAAGGCCTGTTCATTGGCGTCCAGGCCCATGATCGCTTCGGAGATCTCGGTGTTGATATTTTCGCAGGCCTGCAGCACGCCCTTGCCGAAGTAGCGCTTCGGGTCGCCGTCGCGCAGCTCGATCGCTTCGCGCGAACCGGTCGAGGCGCCCGAGGGCACGGCGGCACGGCCCATCACGCCCGATTCCAGCAGGACGTCGCATTCCACGGTCGGATTGCCGCGCGAGTCAATGATTTCGCGGCCGATAATATCAACGATAGCACTCATGTTTTACAGTCTCCGGAAGGGTAAGAATTCGGTAGTCAGGTCACACTGCGGCGCGCGCCCAGCCGCCGGGCGCGCGCGGATGAAGCTGTTACTTGAAGTCCGCTTCGAGGAAGCCGGCCTTCTTGACGATGCGGTCGATCTCGACCAGCGTCGTGAGCAGCTCCTTCATGCGTCCCAGCGGTACCGCGTTCGGGCCGTCCGACATGGCCTTGGACGGATCCGGATGGGTTTCCATGAACAGGCCGGCGATGCCGGCGGCAACCGCCGCGCGCGACAGCACCGGGATGTGCTCGCGCTGGCCGCCCGACGAGGTGCCCTGGCCGCCCGGCAGCTGCACCGAGTGGGTCGCATCGAACACCACCGGGCAGTTCGATTCGCGCATGATGGCCAGGCTCCGCATGTCCGAGACCAGGTTGTTGTACCCAAACGAGGCGCCGCGCTCGCAGGCCATGAAGTTATCTTCAGGCAGGCCCGCTTCGCGTGCGGCGGCGCGTGCCTTGTCGATCACGTTCTTCATGTCGCCCGGGGCCAGGAACTGGCCCTTCTTGATGTTCACCGGTTTGCCCGAACGCGCGCAGGCGTTGATGAAATCGGTCTGGCGGCACAGGAAGGCCGGGGTCTGCAGCACGTCGACGACGCTCGCGACATGCGGGATCATCTCTTCGTCGTGCACGTCGGTCAGCACCGGCACGCCGATCTCGCGGCGCACGTCGGCCAGGATCTCCAGGCCTTTGTCGATGCCGGGGCCCCGGAACGAGGCGCCCGACGAGCGGTTGGCCTTGTCGAAGGACGATTTGTAGATGAAGGGGATGCCCAGGCTGCTTGCGATTTCCTTGAGCGTGCCGGCGGTGTCCATCGCCATCTGGCGCGATTCGATCACGCAGGTACCGGCGATCAGGAAGATTGGCTTGTCGAGACCGACGTCGAATCCGGCGAGTTTCATGCTGCGTCTCCTTGCAGTGCAGGCGCACTGGTTTGAACATTGGCGGCGACGTTGGTGTTGGCCGCCTGGTGCGCCAGCGCGGCGCGGATGAAGGACGTGAACAGCGGGTGGCCGTTACGCGGGGTCGACTTGAACTCGGGGTGGAACTGCACGCCCATGTACCACGGGTGCGCGTTGTCGCCTTCGCGCGGCAGTTCCATGATCTCGAGCAGGTCTTCGTTCGGGGTGCGCGCCGACACGATCAGGCCCGCCGCTTCCACCTTCGGCAGGTAGTAGTTGTTGCCTTCGTAGCGGTGACGGTGGCGCTCGGTGACGACGTTGCCGTAGATCTCGGCGGCCAGCGTGCCCGGATTCACCGCGCAGGTCTGCGCGCCCAGGCGCATGGTGCCGCCCAGGTCGGAATTCTCGTCGCGGCGCTCGACCTTGCCGTCGTGGTTCTGCCACTCGTTGATCAGGGCGACGACCGGCTGGTCGGTGTCCTGGTCGAACTCGGTGGAGTTCGCGTTCGGGAAGCCGGCCATGTGGCGCGCGTATTCGATCAGCGCGACCTGCATGCCCAGGCAGATGCCCAGGTAAGGGATCTTGTTTTCACGGGCGTAGCGGGCAGCCATGATCTTGCCTTCCACGCCGCGCTTGCCGAAGCCGCCCGGGACCAGGATGGCGTCGTACTTGGCCAGGTGCTCGCAGCCCTTGCTTTCGATTTCTTCCGAATCGAGGTATTCGATGTTGACGCGGCTTTCGGTATGGATGCCGGCGTGGCGCAGCGCCTCGGTCAGCGACTTGTACGATTCGATCAGGTCGACGTACTTGCCCACCATGCCGATGGTGACTTCGTGCTTCGGATTCTCGAGCGTGTGAATCAGCTTGGTCCACACCGACAGGTCGGCTTTCGGCGCTTCCAGGCCGAGGGCTTCGAGGATGATGTCGTCCAGGCCCTGGTCGTGCAGGACCTGCGGCACCTTGTAGATGGTGTCCACGTCCCAGACCGAAATCACGGCCTGCTCTTCGACGTTGGCGAACAGCGAGATCTTGGCGCGCTCGTCGTCCGGGATGCGGCGGTCGGCGCGGCACAGCAGTGCGTTCGGCGAAATGCCGATCTCGCGCAGCTTCTGCACCGAGTGCTGGGTAGGCTTGGTCTTGAGCTCGCCAGCGGAGGCGATCCACGGCACCAGCGTCAGGTGGACAAAAGCGGCGCCCTTGCGGCCCGAACGCAGCGACAGCTGGCGCGCGGCTTCCAGGAACGGCAGCGACTCGATGTCGCCGACGGTGCCGCCGATTTCGACCAGCGCCACGTCCACGCCTTCGGCGCCGCGGCGGATGTAATCCTGGATCTCGTTGGTGATGTGCGGGATCACCTGCACGGTCTTGCCTAGGTATTCGCCACGGCGTTCCTTGCGGATCACGGATTCGTAGATCTGGCCGGTGGTGAAATTGTTCACCTTCTTCATGCGGGTGCTGATGAAGCGCTCGTAGTGGCCCAGGTCCAGGTCGGTCTCGGCGCCGTCGTCGGTGACGAAGACTTCGCCGTGCTGGGTTGGACTCATGGTGCCCGGATCCACGTTGATATACGGGTCGAGCTTGAGCATGGTGACTTTGAGGCCGCGCGATTCGAGGATCGCGGCGAGAGAGGCGGCCGCAATCCCTTTGCCCAGGGAAGACACGACGCCGCCAGTGACGAATACAAATTTGGTCATTGTGCTGAAGGTGCCGAACGGCACACGCGGGAAATAGAAATTATACCTTAAAAGGCGCAAATACTTCTGGCCACCATGCCTGCTTGAGTCCAACATAGTTTATGTATAGCAACTTTGCTATGCCCGCAGCCGGCGCCTGCGCGAAGCGGCGGCGGCACGTGAAGAACAGGAAAATACGGAAACCTGAGCGTCCGCCGTTGTCAATCGGCTCCTCCGCGCAGCCGTGGAGGCCGGCGACGCGGTCGGCCAGGTCATCGCGACCATGGGCTCGATCAACGATTCCTCGCGCAAGATCGTCGACAACATCGGCGTCATCGACGGCATCGCCTTCCAGACCAATATCCTGGCGCTTTTTTGTGGGCTGTTGGTACCGCCTCCCGAGCCCCGCCGAGGCAGCCGGCGCGACCTTTCGTGTTCCGGATGCGCCCGCCTCGATACGGCAGTACTATTCGCAGCGCGTTGCGAGTGCAACGCGCTTCCGATCGACTCGACCGTATGAATATGACCACATCCCGCCGTCCCCGCCTTCTTCCTCGCCTCGCCCTGCTTGCCCTGCTGCTGCCCGCCGCCGGCACGCCCGCCTCTGCCGGCATCCTGGACGAAGTGCCGGACATCGGCGCGGTGACCGACTACCGCCCCAAGATCCCGCTGCGCGTGTACTCGGCCGACAAGGTGTTGATCGGCGAATTCGGCGCCGAGCGGCGCGACTTCGTGCCGATCGCGAAGATCCCTTCCTTGATGAAGGCGGCCGTGCTGTCCATCGAGGACGCGCGCTTCTACGAGCACGGCGGCATCGACTGGATCCGCGCGCTGGGCGCGGCCAAGGCCAACCTGGCCAGCCTGGGCGGGGGCTACCGCCAGGGCGGCTCGACCATCACCATGCAGGTGGCGCGCAACTTCTTCCTGTCGCGCGACAAGACCCTCCCGCGCAAACTGACCGAAGCCGCCCTCGCCTACAAGATCGAGCAGGCGCTGAGCAAGGACCAGATCCTCGAGGTCTACATGAACCAGATCTACCTGGGCCAGCGCTCCTACGGCTTTTCGAGCGCGGCGCGCACCTATTTCGGCAAGCCGCTCGATGCCTTGAGCCTGGCCGAGACCGCGATGCTGGCCGGGCTGCCGCAAAATCCCTCGCGCCACAACCCGGTCGCCAACCCGGAACGTGCGCAGCAGCGCCAGCACACCGTGCTGCGGCGCATGTTCGAGCTGAAGCACATCACCGAAGCGCAATACCGGCGCGCCCTGGCCGAGCCGCTGAGCGTGCGGCAGGACGGCGGCGGCCCCGGCGCAGGGGCGGAGTATGTCGCGGAAATCGCGCGCCAGGCCGCCTATGCCCGTTTCGGCCAGGCGGCGTACGAGCGCGGCTACAGCGTCACGACGACCATCATCGCGGCGGAGCAAAGCGCGGCCTATGAGGCCGTGCGGCGCAATGCCATCGCCTACGACAGGCGGCACGGGTATCGCGGTCCCGAAGCGCGGGTGGCGCTCCCCGCCGGAAGCGAAGGCCGCGAGGAAGCCGTCGCCACGGCCCTGCAAGGCCGTCCCACGATCGCGGGCTTCGCGCCGGCCGTGGTGCTGGCCGCCTCGCCCAGGCGCGTGCGCGTGGCTACCCGCGACGGCGACACCATCGAGATCACCGGTGCAGGCCTGGCCTTCGCCGCCCCTGCCCTGTCGGCCGGCGCGAAGGCGCCGCTGCGCCTGGCGCCGGGCGCCATCGTGCGCATCAGCGGCGCCGGCAAGGGAACATGGTCGATCAGCCAGGTGCCGCAGGTCGCCTCGGCCTTCGTGGCACTCGACGCCCAGACGGGCGCCTACCGCGCGCTGGTCGGCGGCTTCGACTACCAGCTGCAAAAGCTCAACCACGTCACCCAGGCCTGGCGCCAGCCTGGGTCGAGCATCAAGCCTTTCGTTTATTCGGCAGGGCTGGAACAGGGCTTCTTCCCCGGCACGGCCATCCTCGACGAGCCGCTCGACCTGTCGAGCGACAAGGCCTACGCCAACTGGTCGCCGCGCAACGACGATGGTTTGTACCAGGGGATGATCACGGTGCGCCATGCGCTCACGCATTCGCGCAACGTGGCCACGGTGCGCATGCTGCGCTCGCTCGACATGAGCGACACGCGCAGCCACCTGGCCCGCTTCGGCTTCGACATGGCCCGCCATCCATCGAACCTGACCCTGGCCCTCGGCACGGGGGCGGTGACGCCGGTGCAGCTGGCCGGCGCTTATGCCGTGATCGCCAACGGCGGCTATCGCGTCGAACCGCTCCTGATCACCACGATCCAGGACCGCGACGGCAAGGTGGTATTCGAGGCGCCACGGCCGCGCCCGCGCCAGGACGGCGCGCGCGTGCTCGATGCCCGCAACGCCTTCCTGGCCGACAGCATGCTGCGCGACGTGGCGCGCGTCGGCACCGGCGCGCAGGCCTCGCGCCAGCTCCAGCGCAGCGACCTCGCCGGCAAGACCGGCACCACCAGCAATGCCATCGACGGCTGGTTTGCCGGCTATGGCGGCAACGTCGTCGCCGTCGCCTGGATGGGCTACGACGAACCGCGCTCGCTGGGCGGCCGCGAGTTCGGCTCCACGCTGGCGCTGCCGGTCTGGATCGATTACATGCGCGTGGCGCTGGCCAAGGTGCCGGAGCGCGCGCCGGTAGCGCCCGAAGGCGTGGTGCGTGCGGGGGACGACTGGATGTATGCGGAGTTTGCCGGGCAGGAGCAGTCGGTCGAGGAGACGAGCGCAGCGCCGGTGGCCGAGCCATCGACCTGAGCGAAGGCGGAGGGGGAAGACTTGCGGCCAGTGGTAGCATGCACCGGCGGCGGGCTTCGTTGCCCGCCCTGCCAACCCGCGTAATTTTCCCGGTTGCGCCTCGCGGCGATTCCTGAACCTCAGTTGGCCACCACGTGCCAGACACCCTTCATCTTGTCCCCCTTGCGCTCGCCCGGCTTGGCATCCTTCGCAAACAGGTAGAGCGGCTTGCCCTTGTAGCCCAGCTGTTTGCTGCCGTCGTCGCGCGTGACGATGAAGTACGGTGATTCGATCCGCTCCACCGTGAGCGGCACCGGCGGCCACATCTTCGCGCACTGGTCATTGCAGCTGCTCTTGCCGGAGCCGGCAATATCCTTGTCATAGGTGTAAATGGTCATGCCCGCGCCGTTGACCAGGATGCCATCGGCCACGTTGACGGGCTGCGCGATGGCGTCGCCGGCGGCCAGCAGGAGCGCAGCGCCCAGCGCCGCAAGCAGGGGGTGAATCGCTTTCATGGCAAGCTCCCGGAAAATGAACTGTGCATGTTCAGTATAGGCCAGGATTGAGCGTTTGCGACAACGAGCGCAGCGCATGCAGCGACGGGCTGGTTTCTATAAATATTTTTGCTTCATGCTGGCGATTGCCTGCTCTACCAGCCTGGGCGGCGGGTCGCGCACGTCGAGCGTAATGCTGTCCTGACCCGGCGGCAGCGGCTCCAGGTCGCGCAACTGGCTGTCGAGCAGCGACAGCGGCATGAAGTGGCCGGCGCGTGCAGCCATCCGCTGTGCGATTAGCTCGCGTTCGCCATGCAGGTGGACAAAGCGAACCATGCCGCAGTTACCGCGCAGGTCGTCGCGGTAGATGCGCTTCAGCGCGGAGCATGCTAGCACCACCTCCGCACCCGATTCCCATGCGCGTTCGATCTCCGCCGGCAGCGCCTGCAGCCATCCCTGCCGGTCCGCATCGGTCAGCGGCACGCCGGCCGACATCTTCGCCACGTTCTCAGGCGGATGAAAACGGTCACCTCGATGAAACGTGCTTCAAGCACCTGCGCCAGTTCGTGCCAATAGATGAGCCGGGCGTAGAACCAGGATGCAGGACTGTCATTAATAAGCAGATAGCTTGATGCGTGTCTATAGTTCTCCGTCTTTTTACCGAATTGAAACTGCTATCGTTGACGTTGCTTGCGAGCACGCGCATTGCGTTAAGACTTGATGCCGGCCCGACAGTTGCGCGTGTTAGCAATTTTTTTCAAGCGTTTATTTTCGTGTGCATTTCAGGGAGAAGGGAAATTGGCGATCACAGCAAGCTCCGGCGCGGTCGCCGCAAGAATCGAGGCGCGACGACCGTCATGGGCCGACATGGAAAAGCATTACCCAGCAGTGGACATTGCGACACCTGTCCTGTACGACCAAATGATTGGCGGACGATTTGTCGGCCTCTACAAGACCGCGGCCTATCAGAATACATGTGCTGTTCGTATGTCCTATGCCCTGAATCGCAGCGGACTGAAATTGGGACCGTCACCCAGTGTTGGCGGCAGCATTCAAGGCGCAGACGGCTACCTATATTGGATACGCGTTTCGGATCTGAAGCCGCATCTTGGCAAGCAGTTCAAAGGCGCAGACGAGGAATTGCGTCTTCCCCTTATCCCTCCGACTTTGATGGGAGATATGGGCGCGATGGGGAACCTGTACAAAGAGCGTGTACGAGTTGCCAAGTCCTGGCTTGACTCAAAGCTGATGAACCGAAAGGGGATTGTCGTGTTTGAAGTGTCCGGCTGGGGTGACGCGTCCGGGCACTTCACCCTTTGGAACGGAACTACAAGAAAATTAGCCTACGCGGACACACACGACGATCCAGAAAGCAACTTGTACTATTTTTGGCTGACTAGTCTGAAGGAACGGCCAGACGGGACGAAAATTCTGATCCAGGTCGTGGCGGTGAAGTTCTGGGAGCTTAAATGACAGGAAAATTAGTGATAGCACTGGTGTTGATCGCGTATTCATCGCCTGCACTGTCGACAGACTCCTGCCCCCCTACCAACCTGAATGAAGAATGGTCGGCGAAATGCTTTGCAGGAAAAGGGGATGCCCGACGGGTAAAGCCCAGTTTCATCAAAAACCTTCGAGTGAACCAATATGGCATGACCACGATCCTGATTGCCGCCCCCCGCGAGCTTGTGGCAGTCGACCGGGATGGCAAGCTTGTAATCCCAGGCATTAAGCACACAGGCGACTTCGACTACCCCAGCGTACACCTCGGCATCGGTCGTTTTTATTCCAGTAGCAAAGGTTCAAACAGGAAGCCCGCACCTTGCGGATATTTTGAGACGGGACGCCTCGTGATTATTGCTGCAGCACGCTTCGATCACTGCCAGCCTTTCAAAGACGAGCATGCTTTCGCCTGTACGGATTGCGTGTCGTATTGCAGTGAGCCGGACTGCCAGGACAGTATCCTTGTGGGCGGCCAGGGCACGATGCTGGGAAGGGATGGCAGGATACAAAAAACGTTTGCCCTGCCAACGATGGACACCGTGTGTACGACGCCGGATCTGGTACGCATCACCAAACTCAGTACCGGCGCTGCAATGCTGCAGTGCCTGAAAGGGCCAGACGACCCTTTTAAGGAAATGTGAGCATTACGGAGGATGCAAAGTGGCAGGAGAAATCATACGGCAGGGTGACCGAACGAGCCATGGCGGGACCGTATTGGAAGGATCGCTGGCGGATATCTGTCACGGCAAGCCCATCTCTTACGTGGGGCACAAAGTAATGTGCCCAAAGTGCAAAGGTGTTTTCCCGATCATCGAAGGGGTTCTGACCACAACGTTCTATGGCAAAGGAGTGGCTGTCGCCGGCATGAAGACGGCATGCGGCGCGAGCTTGATAGCCAGCCAGTTCAGCGACATCGTGGAGTTTGGCGGTGGGACTGCGGGCAAGGCGCGTTCAACTAAATCCGACACACCGGCGGCCGAGAAGCCTGCCATAAGCTCCTCTGCTGTTGCTCCAGCGGGTAGCGTTGCCACCGGAGCCAAGTCGATCAAGCGGATCTTCTGGACATACGGCCCTGATGCATTACCGCTTGAAAGAGCTTCGCGATATTACGTGGACCTGAACCTCCACGTTGAAACCGAAAATTACGCGCCAGGCGAGACGGCAGACATTGTCATAAAAAACGATGATGGATCAGAAGTTATTACGGGTAGCCAAACCATTCAACTTCAAGTTGTCGTAGGAGCGGATGGATCAGCCAGGTTGATGAACGTGTTCAAGAACAAGACCCTTGAAATCGGTTTGCTCTTTTGATATTGCCGTGCCTAAGCATCAGCAGAAATCCCGGCTCTGCGACCTCAGCTTCCCCAGCAGATGCGACATGTCCACCAGCCGCTTGGCCACCAGGTGGCGCACCTCGCCCTGCTTCTGCCAGATCCCGTACACGCCCAATAACGGCGCACCCAGCACCTCGCGCCGCTGCTGTTCCACCAGGGCCGGCCAGATGATGACGTTGATGTTCCCGGTCTCGTCTTCCAGCGTCATGAACAGCACGCCCTTGGCCGTGCCGGGGCGCTGGCGCACCGTGACCAGGCCGCAGGCGCGGGCCAGCTGGCCGTCCTGGAAGTCCATCAACGTGGAAGCCGGCAGGAAGCGCTTGGCCAGCAGCTGCTCGCGCAGCAGCGCCAGCGGGTGGCGGCCCAGGGTCAGGCCCTGTGCGCGGTAATCGCCGACGATCTCGTCGGCTTCGGATGGCGCGGCCAGCACCGGCGCTTCTTCGAGTGGCGTGGTCGGGCGCAGCAAATCCTTGTCGGGCACCGCGCCCACCGCCTGCCACAAGGCTTCGCGCCGGTGCCCGGCCAGCGATTGCAGCGCGTTGGCGCCTGCCAGCACCTGCAGATCGCCCCGGTCGAGGTGCGCGCGCCGCGCCAGGTCGGCCACGCTCTCGAAAGGCCGGATCGCACGCGCGTCCTCGATGCGGGCGGCGACGTCCTGCTTCAACCCGCGCTGTAGCGAAAGCCCCAGGCGCACCGCCGGCTGGCGGCTGCGATCTCTGGAATCGAATTCTTCCAATACCGAGTCCCATCCGCTGATGGCGACGTCCGCCGGGCGCACCTCGATGCCGTGGCGGCGCGCGTCCTGCACCAGCTGCGAGGGGCTGTAGAAACCCATCGGCTGGCTGTTGAGCAGCGCGCACAGGAAAGCCGCTGGTTCGTGGCACTTGAGCCAGGAGCTGGCGTAGGCCAGCAGCGCGAAACTGGCCGCGTGCGATTCGGGAAAGCCATACTCGCCGAAGCCCTGGATCTGGCTGAAGATCGCCTCGGCGAATTCGAGCGTATAGCCGCGCTCCAGCATGCCGTGCACGATGCGTTCGTAATACTGTTCGAGCCCGCCCTTGCGCTTCCAGGCCGCCATCGCACGGCGCAGCTGGTCGGCCTCGCCCGGCGTGAAGCCGGCGCCCAGGATCGCGACCTGCATCACCTGTTCCTGGAAGATCGGCACGCCCAGCGTGCGCTCGAGCGCCACTTTCATCTCGGGGCTGGGGTAGACCACCTTCTCGAAACCCTGGCGCCGCCGCAGGTAGGGATGGACCATGCCGCCCTGGATCGGGCCGGGGCGCACCACCGCCACTTCGATCACCAGGTCGTAGAAGCGGCGCGGGCGCATGCGCGGCAGCATGCTCATTTGCGCGCGCGATTCGATCTGGAACACGCCCACGGTGTCGGCCGCGCAGATCATGTCGTAGGTGGCGGTGTCATCGGCCGGGATGTCCTGCATCTCGAACAGGTTGCCGTGGCGCTGCCCGACCAGTTCCAGCCCACGGCGCAGCATCGACAGCATGCCCAGCGCCAGCACGTCGACTTTCATCAGGCCGAGTTCTTCCAGGTCGTTCTTGTCCCACTGGATCACGCTGCGATCGGGCATGGTCGCGTTCTCGATTGGCACCAGGCGCGAGAGCTTGCCGCGCGCGATGACGAAGCCGCCCGGGTGCTGCGACAGGTGGCGCGGGAAGTTCAGCAGCTTGTCGGCCAGCGTCGCCCATTGCTGCGCCAGGCGCGATTCCGGGTCCAGGCCGGCTTCGGCCAGGCGCGCCAGCAAATCCGCGCGGCCGTCGAACCAGTGGTGGGTCTTGGCCACCTTCTCGACGATGGCGAGATCGATGCCGAGCGCGCGCCCGCTGTCGCGCAGCGCGCTTTTCGGGCGGTAGCTGATCACCACCGCCGCCAGCGCGGCCCGGTCGCGCCCGTATTTGTTGTAGATGTACTGGATGACTTCTTCGCGGCGCTGGTGCTCGAAGTCGACGTCGATGTCGGGCGGCTCGTTGCGCTCCTTCGAGATGAAGCGCTCGAACAGCAGGCTGGCGCGGGCCGGGTCGACTTCGGTGATGCCGAGGCAGTAGCACACCGCCGAGTTGGCGGCCGAGCCGCGTCCCTGGCAGAGGATATGCTGCGAGCGGGCGAAGCGCACGATGTCATAGACGGTCAGGAAGTAGTGCTCGTAACGCATCTCGGCGATCAGCGTGAGCTCGTGCTCGATCTGGGCCTGCACCTTGGCCGGGATGCCGTCGCGGAAGCGCCGGTGCGCGCCGATATAGGTTTCCTCGCGCAGGAAGCTGCTGGCGTTATGCCCGGGCGGGACCACTTCGTCCGGGTATTCGTAGCGCAGCTCCTCCAGCGAGAAGGTGCACAGGCGCGCGATGCGCACCGTTTCGTCCAGCGCCTCGCGCGAATGGATGTTCGACAGGCGCAGGCGCGAGCGCAGGTGCTGCTCGGCGTTCTGCGCCAGGCCGTAGCCGCATTCGGTCACCGGCTTTTTCAGGCGGGTGGCGGTGAGCGTGTCCTGCAGGGGCTTGCGCGAGCGCACGTGCATCACCACGTGTCCGAGCGCCGTGATCGGCAGGCCATGCTGCCAGCCCACCTCCTCCACCGTCATGCGGTGCGCCTCGTCGAAGGCGCGGTGCAGCAGCGTGAGGCCCAGCCAGGCACGCCCCGGGAAGGTGGTCGCCATCCATGCGGCCTGCGCGTGCAGGCGGTCGACGTCCTCGGCTTCGTGTCCCGGATACTGGGGCAGCAGGACCGCCAGGCAGTCGGGCAGGTGCTTCAGCTGCGCGTAGGCGGGCGCCGGATCGGCCAGGTCGGCGGGCGTGAGGAAGTAAGTGCCCTTCTCGCTGCGCGTGCGGCCCAACGTGATGAACTCCGCCAGATTGCCGTAGCCGTTGCGGTTCTTCGCCAGCAGCACCAGCGACAGCGCCGGGCTGCCGTCCGCATTCGTCAGGTGGAAGTGGGCGCCGATCACCAGGGGCAGCCCGGCCTTTTTCGCTTCGGCGTGGGCCCGCACCACGCCGGCCAGCGAGCATTCGTCGGTCAGCGCCAGCGCAAAATAATCGAGCTTCACCGCCCGCGCCACCAGTTCTTCCGCATGCGAGGCCCCTTCCAGGAAGGAGAAGTTCGACAGGCAGAACAGCTCTGCATAGGTTGGCAAAGCCTGGGGCGGCGGTGAAAACAGATCGGTCATCGGCATGCGGTCATCGAGCAGGCTACAATGCTGGATAAACTGATAATACTGTATAAAAACACAGTATAACCGAGCCGGCCCCTGCAACAAGGAAAAGTCATGCAAGTGCGCGCATTGAAGTGTTTTGGCGAAGCCCCGGGCGGCGGCAATCCGGCCCTGGTGATCGAGGGCGATGCCGCGGATGAAGCAGCGCGGCGCGCCCTGGCGCAATCGCGCAACACTACCTGCGTCTTCCTCAATGGCGACGTGGTCGATTTTTATTATCCGCACATGCGCAGTCCGCTCTGCCTGCACGCGACGCTGGCGGTGGCCCATGTGCTGTTCGGGCGCCATCCCGATGCACGCACGCTCGCGGTGACGACCGCGATGCGCGGCCAGCACTTGGTGCTGGTGCGTGACGGTGCGGACTATTTCGTGCGCCTGCAGCCGCAGGAAGTCAGGCAGCCGCAGCTCGCGCCCGGCCTGCTGGAGCGCCTGCTGGCGGCGCCCGGCTTCGCGCCGGTGTCGGCGCCGCGCGTTGCCTCGGTCGGCAGTCCCAAGCTGCTGGTCGAGGTGGCGGATGCCGCGATACTCCACGCCCTGCGCCCCGAGCTGGAAGCCATCACCGCCTGGGGCAAGGAGAGTGGCGTGAACGGCATCTATGCCTGGTGCCGCCTGCCCGATGGACGCCACGAGGGCCGCAACTTCAACCATCTCGATCCACGGCTGGAAGACAGCGCCACCGGCGTGGCGGCAGGCGCACTGACCGCCCTGCTCGGACACGGCATCATGCTGCGGCAGGGCCGTGCCACCGGCCAGCCCTGTGTCATCAACACGCGGGTGGAGGACGGCGCGATCCTGGTTGGCGGCCGGGCCGAAGCTGCCACCATTGCCGAAGCGTGGGGCCGACGCTGACTCGCGCCCCGGCCCCTGTCCATACAGGCCAGCCGGTGCTGTCCGCAGGAGGCAAGCTGGTATACACTTCCGCGCACTCTTATCGAGCCACTTCATACCGCGGACATGAAAAAACTACTTGCCTACGCCCTCCCCCTGCTTTTGCTCGGCGCCTCTGCCACCGCGCGCGCCGATGTCGACTACCAGCTGCGCATCACCGACGCGGCCCAGCACCTGGCCGAGGTGCGCGCCAGCTTCCCGGCGACGCCCGGCGCCACGCTGGACGTGCAAATGCCCAACTGGCGCACCGGCCGCTATAACATCCTGAACCTGGCCAATGGCGTGCGCATGTTCAAGGCCTTCAATGCCAAGGGCGAGCCGCTGCCCGTGACCAAGACCGACAAGGGCACCTGGCAGGTGGCGACCAAACCAGGCGACGCGGTCACCGTGCAGTACGAGCTGTATGCCAACACCCTGGGCGAACGCACCCGCCACATCGACGACACCCACGCCTACCTCGATGCCAGCGGCGTATTCGTCTACGCCGCGCCCTTCCGCAAGGAGCCGGTCAAGGTCAAGCTGGACGTGCCGCAGGGCTGGCAGTCGCGCTCGGGCATGGATAGCGGGGCCTGCGGCCACTGCTTCGTTGCACCGAACTACGACGTGCTGATCGACGCACC
Organism: Telluria sp. ZT3P39; assembly: GCF_059685935.1. Lineage (NCBI taxonomy): Bacteria > Pseudomonadati > Pseudomonadota > Betaproteobacteria > Burkholderiales > Oxalobacteraceae > Telluria > Telluria sp. ZT3P39. The sequence continues at coordinate 1,799 of NZ_JCASIH010000031.1, read as the reverse complement.
GATCGAAACCGGCATCCACGAGTTCTACACCGAGAAGGTGGACGGCCGCACCATCGAGCTGGCGCTCTGGGGCCAGGGCAACCACGACGGCAAGCAGATGATGACGGACCTGAAGAAGATCGTCGCGGAGACCGCGAAGCTCTACGGCGGCAAGTATCCGTTCCAGCGCTATTTGTTCATCGTCCACGCCACCGACGGCGCCGGCGGCGCCACCGAGCACGCCAATTCCACCGTCATCCAGAAACCGCGCTGGACCTTCGCGCCGCGCAAGCAATACCTCGACTTCGTGCGCGTCGCGGCGCACGAGTTCTATCACACCTGGAACGTCAAGGCTTACCGTCCGAAAGAGATGGTGCCCTACGATTACCAGAACGAGAACTACAACCGCCTGCTGTGGATCGCCGAAGGCCATACCTCGTACTTCGAAGAGCTGATCGTGCTGCGCGCCGGCCTGGAGAAGCGCGACGAATTCATGGAGGAGTACGCGAAGCTGGTCGACGACTACCAGCACCAGCCGGGCCGCTTCCAGCAAAGCGCGGCCGACGCCAGCTTCGACGAATGGATCGCGGTCGGCGGCGAGCGTGCGCGCAACGCCTCGGTCAACATCTATTCGAAGGGCCAGCTGCTGGCGCTGATGATGGACATCGAACTGCGCCGCCAGACCGGCGGCAAAAAAGGCCTGGAAGACGTGCACCGCATCCTGTTCGACAAGCACTCGACCGCCCAGGGCGGCTATGACATCGCGAACGTGCAGGCTGCGCTGCGCGCGGTGAGCGGCCAGGATTGGAGCGGCTGGTGGAGCCGGTACGTGGACGGTACCGCCGAGATTCCGCTCGAGTCGCTGCTGGCCCAGGTCGGGATGCAGAAGCTCATCGACGTGCCGAAGGATCAGGAGCAAAAAACCGAATGGTGGGCCGGCTGGACCCTGCGCGAAGGCAGCGACTCGGCCGTGGTCACCGTCGTCGAGCGCGACGGCCCGGCATGGAAGGCCGGCGTGGTGGCCGGCGACACCCTGGTGGCGGTGAACGGCCTGCGCGTGTCCGCCAAGGACATCGGCGACAAGATGTCGCTCTCGAAAGGCGGCCAGTTCAAGCTGCACCTGTTCCGCCGCGACGCGCTGCTGCAGATGCCGCTCGCGCCCGTGCTGCAGCCGAAAGGCAAGGCCAAGATCAAGTCCCTGGACAAGGCAACTGCCGCGCAGCAGGCAATGAATGCGGCGTGGCTCGGCGTAGCATGGCCGAAGGAAGAAGTGGCCAAGAAGCCTTGAGGTGCTGGTACCGATATCGGTACTTCGCCACACCCAAAATCGGGGTCAGATACCGTCTTGAATGGGAAGCCCTTTCGACAGGTAATTTGCGTCAAATGGCTTGCCAGTTCGGATCACCCCGTAAATCAGATGAGTCAATTTGTGCATGACAGCGCAAATGACGGCCTTCATCGGCAGGCCAGTTGTCAGCAAGCGGTCTGCAAATTTGTTAAGGATCGGATTGAAGCGGCACGCCACCATGCTGGGCATGAAGAGTGCTGCTCGTAGCGAAGTACTGCCTGTACGGCAAACTACCGACCTTCCTTTGACCGAAGTGCCCGACGTATGGTGCTTCGGTGTCACGCCAAGAAATGCGGCTAGTGCTTTCGCATTTTTGAAGCGTCGGATGTCGCCCAGGTGTCCCAGAATGCGAGCGACCGTAGTCGGACCAATTCCCGGAATGCTGGTAATGAGAGCAGCATCGCGCTTGAGGCCAGGATGCCGGTCGATGTGGTCCTCGATGTCTTTTTCCAGCTTCCTGATTTCGCCATCG
>NZ_JCASIH010000030.1:0-41878 GCF_059685935.1 Telluria sp. ZT3P39 | reverse complement strand
AATGATCTCCCGCTTGGATGGGAGCTGCTTCTTTTTCGGGTTCATGTTTATCCTTCCGGGGCATATTGTCCCCTATTTGGATGTCCATGAATCACGGACTGCCTCAACCTGACCCCGGGTTTGATGTGACCCCGGGTTTGATGGAGCTGGAAAAGGAAATGGGCGCCGCAGCGCCCATTCGAACAGGTATCGGGCAAGCGCCTCAGACGATCCCGAGGTGCTCCATCCCCGCCGAGAAATCGCGGTTCTTCGCGTGCTTGCTATTGAGCTTGATGTTCAGGCGCAAGTCGTTGACCGAGTCGGCATTGCGCAGCGCATCCTCGTACGAGATCTTGTCCGCCTCGTACAGGTCGAACAGGGCCTGGTCGAAGGTCTGCATGCCCAGCTCGCGCGACTTCTTCATGATCTCCTTGATCTCGTGGACGTCGCCCTTGAAGATCAGGTCGGAAATGAGCGGGGAGTTCAGCAGGATCTCCATCGCCACCACGCGGCCCTTGGCTTCCTTCTTCGGGATCAGGCGCTGCGAGATCAGGCCCTTCATGTTCAGCGACAGGTCCATCAGGAGTTGCTGGCGGCGCTCTTCGGGGAAGAAGTTGATGATGCGGTCCAGCGCCTGGTTCGAGCTGTTGGCGTGCAGGGTGGCCAGGCACAGATGGCCGGTCTCGGCGAACGCGATCGCATGCTCCATGGTCTCGCGGTCGCGGATCTCGCCGATCTGGATCACGTCCGGGGCCTGGCGCAGGGAGTTCTTCAGGGCCGCCTCGAAGCTGTCGGTGTCCACGCCCACTTCGCGCTGGGTGATCACGCAGTTGCGGTGCGGGTGCACGAATTCGACCGGGTCTTCGATCGTGATGATGTGGCCGTAGCTGTTCTCGTTGCGGTAGCCGACCATCGCGGCCAGGGTCGTCGACTTGCCGGAACCGGTGGCGCCGACCATGATCACCAGGCCGCGCTTGGTCATGATCACGTCCTTCAGGGTTTCCGGCAGCTCGAGATCCTCGAACCGCGGGATGGTGGTGGTGATCACGCGCAGCACCATGCCCACGCAGCCCATCTGCATGAAGGCCGAGACGCGGAAGCGTCCCAGGTCGCCCGGGCTGATCGCGAAATTCGATTCCTTCGAGAGCTCGAAGCCGGCCGCCTGCTTGTCGTTCATGATGGCGCGCGCCAGGTCGTTCGTGTGCGTGGCGTTGAGCGGCTGGTTCGAGACCGGCGTCATCTTGCCGTCGATCTTGATCGCCGGCGGGAAGCCGGCCGTGATGAACAGGTCCGAGCCGCCTTTGCTGGTCATCAGGCGCAGCAGGTCGAACATGAATTTGGATGCCTGGTCGCGTTCCATCGCTGCTCCTTAACCGGGGAAGTTTTCGGGGATCTTGGCGGCGGTGCGGGCCGCGGCGCTGGAGATAACGTTGCGGCGCACCAGGTCGGTCAGGTTCTGGTCGAGCGTCTGCATGCCGACGTTGCTGCCGGTCTGGATGGCCGAATACATCTGGGCGATCTTGGCTTCGCGGATCAGGTTGCGGATCGCCGGGGTGCCGATCATGATCTCGTGCGCCGCCACGCGGCCCGAGCCATCCTTGGTCTTGAGCAGGGTCTGCGAAATCACGGCCTGCAGCGACTCCGACAGCATCGCACGCACCATCTCTTTTTCCTCGCCCGGGAAGACGTCGACGATACGGTCGATGGTCTTGGCGGCCGACGAGGTGTGCAGGGTGCCGAACACCAGGTGGCCGGTTTCGGCCGCCGACAGCGCCAGGCGGATGGTTTCCAGGTCGCGCAGTTCGCCCACCAGGATCGCGTCCGGGTCTTCGCGCAGCGCCGAACGCAGCGCGTTGCTGAACGAGAGCGTGTGCGGGCCGACTTCGCGCTGGTTGATCAGGCATTTCTTCGAATCGTGGACGAATTCGATCGGGTCCTCGATGGTGAGGATGTGGCCGTACTCGTTTTCGTTCAGGTGGTTGACCATCGCCGCCAGCGTGGTCGACTTGCCCGAGCCGGTCGGTCCGGTGACCAGCACCAGGCCGCGCGGGCGCATGGCCAGGTCGCCGAAGATCTTCGGCGCGTTCAGTTCTTCCAGCGACAGGATCTTGGAAGGAATCGTGCGCAGCACGGCCGAGGCGCCGCGTTCCTGGTTGAAGGCGTTGACGCGGAAGCGCGCCAGACCGGGAATCGCGAACGAGAAGTCGCACTCCAGGATCTCTTCGTACTGCTTGCGCTGGCCGTCGTTCATGATGTCATAGATCATGCCGTGCACGTCCTTGTGCTCGAGCGGCGGCAGGTTAATGCGGCGCACGTCGCCATGCACGCGGATCATCGGCGGCAGGCCGGCCGACAGGTGCAGGTCCGAGGCCTTGTTCTTCACGGAGAACGCCAATAGTTCCGAAATGTCCATTTATAATCCTTGTGCTATGAGTGGCGCTCGGGCGACCTGCCTTGCTGCGGTTCAAAATATTTCCTATAGAAAATCATTATGTCCATAATCGCCGCGAACTTGCAAGCTGTCGAAGCGACAATCAAGGCGGCCTGCGCCCTGGCCGGCAGGGGGCAAAACGAGGTGCAATTGCTGGCCGTGTCGAAGACCTTTCCCCCTGAGGCGGTGGTAGAAGCCATGGCTGCAGGGCAGCGCGCCTTCGGCGAAAATTACCTGCAGGAGGCGCTCGACAAGATGCAGGCAGTGGCGCGCCTGCAACCATCCGTTCCGGTGACATGGCATTTCATCGGCCCGATCCAGAGCAACAAGACGCGGCCGATCGCCACCAGCTTCCAGTGGGTGCATACGGTGGAGCGCCTGAAGATCGCGCAGCGCCTGTCCGAGCAGCGCCCTTTGGCGCTGGGCCCCCTCGACATCTGCCTGCAGGTGAACATCAGCGGCGAGACCACCAAGAGCGGCGTGCGCGAGGCCGAGCTGCCCGAGCTGGCACGCGAGGTAATGAAGCTGCCCAACCTGCGCCTGCGCGGGCTGATGGCGATCCCCGAAGCGAGCACCGAGCCTGTCCAGCAGCGCGCCGCGTTCGCGCGCCTGCGCAAGCTGTTCGAATCGCTGCGCGCGGGCGGCCTTCCGCTCGACACGCTGTCGATGGGGATGTCGGGCGACCTGGACGCAGCGGTGCTCGAGGGCGCGACCATCGTACGGGTCGGCAGCGCCATCTTCGGCGCACGCCACTATGAATAAGTCCAGTCAAGGAATCGAATGAAAATTGCGTTTATCGGCGGCGGCAACATGGCCACGGCCCTGGTCGCGGGCCTGGCCGGCCAGCTCACCGGCGCCGGCAGCCTGCACGTGGTGGACCCGAATGCCGAGGCGCTCGAGCGCCTGGCCAGCCAGTATGGCGTGAGTACGGCCGACACCATCGACGTGCAGGTGGCCGGCTGCGACATCGTCGTGCTGGCGGTCAAGCCGCAGCAGATGCGCGAAGTCGCCGCGGCGCTCAAGCCGCAGCTGGGCGGCCAGCCGCTGGTGCTGTCGATCGCGGCCGGCATCCGGATCGCCGATTTGTCGCGCTGGCTGGGCGGCTACACGCGCATCGTGCGCTCGATGCCGAATACGCCGGCGCTGATCGGCATGGGCATCACCGGCATGGTGGCCCAAGTCGGGGTGGATGCGGCGCAGCGCCAGGACGCCGACAAGGTGATGGCCGCGGTTGGCCAGACCGTCTGGCTCGACGACGAGAGCCTGATCGATCCGGTGACGGCGGTGTCGGGCAGCGGCCCGGCCTATGTCTTCTACTTCCTCGAAGCGATGCAGCAGGCCGCCGTCGAGATGGGGCTGGATGCGGAGCAGGGGAGAAAGCTGGCGCTGGCCACCTTCACCGGAGCGGCGCAGCTGGCGGCGCAGTCGAGCGATCCGGTGGAGATCCTGCGCCAGCGCGTCACCTCGAAAGGCGGCACCACGCATGCGGCGGTGAGCAGTATGGAAGCGGCAGGGGTGAAGGAAGCGATCATCAAGGCCATGAAGGCGGCCAGTGCGCGCGGGCGCGAACTGGGCGAGGAACTCGGGAAGGATTGACCAACCGGGCGATGCGGCCGGAACCGCATCGCCCGGTCGCACACCGGCTTACTTGCGGCCGATGGTCGCCTGCTTCACGGCCGCCTGGGCGCCGTCGTCCACGGCGCGCACTTCCACTGTCCACGGCGCCTTGCCCGACAGGGTCACGGCTTTCGAGAACACCAGCGCGTCGCCCTGCTGCACGAAGGCGTCCTTGCCGAAGGACTGCAGGACCTTGCCGTCGCTGGTGACGACCCGCAGCTGCGCCTCGGCCACGCTGGCCACGCCATTGGCATCCATGACCTTCGCGCCGATCGTGACCGGCTGGCCGCTGGCGACCCTGGTGCTGCCCAGCGTGAGCTCGGCGGTGGGCGGCACGTTGTCCGGCACCGTTACTTCGTATTTGCCGGTGTAGTCGGTCGACACCAGGTTCACGCGGCCATCCACGCGTACATGCCACTCGCCGGCCTGCGGGAACTTGACCTCGACCGAGCGGTATTTCTGCACCGTTGTCAGCCCGGCTGCCTGGGCGGCGAAACCGGTGCCGGTGGCAGGATCGACGCCCGGCGCGTACAGGGTCACGTACAGGTTGTTCGCCTCGAGCGCCCACGTTGCGTCGGCAAACAGCTTCACGGCGCCGGGTTCGACCGTAATCTTGTGCAGGCCATATCCCGTATTGGTCTGGAACGAGTTGAGCATGGCGGCGCCTGCATACGTCCCTCCCGTGACGCGCATCGGGCCCGGATTGAATTTCACCAGGTCGTTCGCCGTGACGGCAGCCGGAATGTTGCCGGCATTGACGGCATCGACTGCCTTGCGGGTATCGACGAAGCCTGCGCCCGCATCATGGGTGTCGTAGCCAGCCATGACTTCCTTGTTGGCCGTGACTTCGAGCAGGCGGATGATGTCCAGCGGCGCCAGGCGCGGCCCGCCCTTCACGTCCCGGGCCTGGTGCACCAGCGCCGCGATGCCGCTCACGTGCGGGGTCGCCATCGAGGTGCCGGACGCGGCGCCGTAGTTGGTGCCGGAGGCCGTCATCGGGTGCACCGGGTTCTGGCTGGAGACGATGTTCTCGCCCGGCGCCACGATAGATGGACGGTCGATGCCGAGCGGGCGCGCGGCATGGTCCCATGCGGCCTGCTCCTCGGCGCTGGCTGCCAGGAAGACGTTCAGGTTGGCGAGCGCCAGTTCGCGGTCGTGATTGCCCTCGGGCCGCCCGCGCGACGAGAAGCCGGCCATGCCATAGGCCTTGTTGGTGGCGCCGATGCCCAGGCCGTAAGGTGCATTCGAATAGGGGTTCATCGTGTTCGGACCCGCGCCATCGTTACCGGCGGCGAAGATCGACAGGATGCCCTGCTCGAAGGCCAGGCGCGAGGCGACATTGGTGGAGCGGTTGGGGTTGAAGGGCTCGTAGGTCGAGCTGCCCCAGGAATTGCTCAGCACCCGGATGTCGGCTACGCCGTCGCGCTTGCTGGCAATGACGTGATCGTAGGCTTCCAGCGTGAACGGCAGGTTGATGCCGGCGCTGGCGCCGTAGCTGATGATGTTCGCCTTGGGCGCCATGCCGCGCAGGTTGCCGTCCGAATCGACGCCGGTGCCGGCAATGGTGCCGATGCAGTGGGTGCCGTGGCCATACTCGTCGGTGTTCCAGTGGGTGCCGAGGCCGTCGATGTGGCGCTCGACGATCGCGGTCTCGACGTCGATGCCGTTCGGTGTCAGCGACACGTAGACCTGGGTTGGATCGTTGCCGAGCGCGCCGGCCACCTCGTAGTTCTTGCTGACGTTGCCGAGGTCCGGGTGCAGGCCGTCGGCGCCGGTGTCGATGATGGCCACCGTCACGCCGCTACCGTCCAGGCCCAGGACGCGCTGCACTTCCTCGGCACGGGTCATGACCCGGCCTTCGGCATTGAACAGGCGCTGTGTGCGGCTCGGTTCGATGAAGCGGGTTTCGCCCCAGCCTGCCACCTTGCTGATCTCGTCCTTCGTCAGCAGCATCCGCGCCATCGGCAGCACCTTGTAGGTCTTGAACTTGCGCCCGAGGACGGACAGGCGCTGGGCGCTCTCCTTCTTGTCGAAGACGACGATGACGTCATAGTAGACATTCGTGAGCTGCTTGTTCAGCTCCTTGGTGAAGAGACTATCGATCTTGGCTGCGGCCAGGGTGCCGCTCACTACCGGCACGAGGCCGGTGACGGCTGCATTGGCAGCAGGGCCTTGGGCGCCCAGGGCCAGGACGAGTGCTGCAACGAGGGAAAAACGACGACGGGTTGGTCTCACTATGATGCTCCTCTTGGTGTGTTGTTGTCTCCGGGATGCTTCAGGTGGAACACGGCATTTCCGTGGTGCCGCCTGCTGAGTATTCCTTTTGGGAGATCAAGAGGTCAAACGTGCATACATACATCTCGAATTTATTTTTACGAATGGTAAAAATTGTCGTATTTGCACCAATGCTCAATCGTGCGAGCGAGCTGGTGTGTTAAATGGGGGGCAATGCGAGGAGAGGAGACGCCCTGTGAAGGACAGGGCGGGTGCGTCAGTGGATCTCGAAGCCCTTCCAGCGCAGCACCGGCAGCAGGCGCCGCGCGAGCTGGTAGGCCGACACGGCGCCGGTGGCGATCCCGACCGCCCATTTCGGCCTCACGATGAACAGGCTAGCAGCCACGCCGGCGGCGACCAGCGCCGTCTTGCGGTGCCGACTCAAGAGGGCAGGGACCACGCCCAGCGTCGCCGGCGAGGCGAGCGAGGCGTATTCGTACGCCACCTGCGCGCGCTGGTCCGCGCAGCGTTCCACCAGCGCCGCGCGGCGCGCGGCGAGCGTATCGGTCTTAGCCTTCATGGACGGCTTCTCCCTTGAGGGAACCGGCATCCTTGCGCAGCTCGGCCAGGGTCGCCGCCATCAGGGGAGGGCGCGCCTTGAGGCCGGCGCGCAGCCGGGAGACGGCAAACATGCTGCCGAGCGCGAACAGGATGAACATGCCGCCAACCGCCAGCAGGCGGTGGCTGTCCCAGAACAGCACCAGCACGAACAGCACGGCGAGCAGCAGGCCAACAAAAGCCAGCAGCGCCGCCGCCAGGGCCCAGGCCAGGTAGCCGAACAGGCGCCCGGTCTCTTCCTGCAGCTCGATGGCCGCCAGTTCGAGCCGCGTGCGCAGCAAATCCAGCGTGCTGGCGCCGAGCGCCTTGACGTTCGCGATGATGCTCATGCGCGCCGTCCCGGGATCAGCGGCGTGCGATCAGCAGGCCGATGACGACGCCGACTGCGGCGCCCAAGCCCACCGATTTCCATGGGTTTTCGTGCACGTATTCGTCGGTGACCTTGGCTGCTTCCTTGGTCTTTTCGACGACGGTCTGCTGGTACTCGCCCAGGCTTTCCTTGGCGCCGGCCAGGGTCTGCTCGAACTTGGCCTTGGCCGCCTTGAGTTCATCGCCGGTCAGGTGGCCGCCATTGCGCAGCCAGGCTTCGGCGTCCTGGATCACGGTCTTCAGGTCCGACAGCAGCTGGTCACGGGTGCCGGTTTGGGTAGGGATCTTTTCCATCATGATGAAGAGCCTCGCTAAGGTAAGTAGATGCGTTGAATGAATGCCTTTTGTGCAATATTACCTGAATGTATAGTCGAGTGCGACACCTGCGAACAGTGCGGCCCCCAGCCAGTTGTTGTGGCGGAAGGCCTTGAAGCAATCCATGCGCTCGCGCCGGCGGATCAGGGTGTAGTGATAGAGCGCCAGGGCGGCCGCCACCACGACCCCGGCCACGAACCACCAGCGCAGCCCGAGGTACCAGCCGCAGGCCAGGTCGATGGCCAGCGCGGCGCCGTAGCACAGCATGACGGCGGCCACGTCGAAGCGCCCGAAGGTGATGGCCGAGGTGCGGATGCCGATCTTCAGATCGTCGTCGCGGTCCACCATCGCGTATTCGGTGTCGTAGGCCACCGCCCAGAACACGTTCGCGCCCAGGAGCCACCAGGCCACGGCCGGCACGGTATTCTGCACGGCGGCGAAGGCCATCGGGATGCCGAAGCCGAAGGCGATGCCCAGGTAAGCCTGCGGGATCGCAAAGAAGCGCTTGAACCAGGGATAGGTGCCGGCCACGACCAGCGCCGCCACCGACAGCTGCCTGGTCAGCGCGTTCAGCGGCAGGATCAGGAGGAAGGACAGCAGCGACAGCACCGCCGCCACCATCACCGCTTCCCAGCCGCGGATCTTGCCGCTGGTGAGCGGGCGGTCGACCGTGCGCTTGACGTGCCTGTCGAACTCGCGGTCGGCGTAGTCGTTGATGGCGCAGCCGGCGGAGCGCATCAGGGCGGTGCCGAGCACGAAGATGAGCAGCACTTGCAGGTCGGGCACGCCGCTCGACGCCATCCACAACGCCCACAGGGTGGGCCAGAGCAGCAGCAGGATGCCGATCGGCTTGTCGGCCCGCACCAGGCGGAAATAGAGCGCCAGCTTGTTCATCGAATGGGTTGTCTTGTCGGGCAAGAACTGTTGAGCAGAAGACAGCGATTCTAAAGCTTTTGCCCCCGGCGCGGGTTTCAGCCTCGCGGAGGAGCTTGCCGGTACAATCGACCCCCGCCAACCTTTTCCACTTTCATCATGCACATCTGGGTCGATGCCGACGCCTGTCCCGGCGTCATCAAGGACATCCTGTTCCGCGTTGCCGAGCGCACGCACATCAGCGTGACGCTGGTGGCCAACCAGCTGATCCGGGTGCCGGGCTCGCGCTTCATCCGCGCGCTGCAGGTACCAAGCGGCGCCGACGTGGCCGATGCCGAAATCGTCGAGCGCCTGAGCAGCGGCGACATCGTCGTGACCGGCGACATCCCGCTGGCGGCGCTGGTGCTGGACAAGGGCGGGCTGCCGCTCAACCCGCGCGGCGAGTGGTACACCAAGGACACCATCGCCCAGCAGCTCACCATGCGCGCTTTCATGGAAGAGCTGCGTGGCAGCGGCGTCGATACCGGTGGGCCGGCGGCCTTCAGCCAGGCGGACAGCCGGAATTTCGCGAATGCGCTGGACCGCCAGCTGGCGCGGGTGCGCGCCGGCGGTGGCTGAGCCGGCGCGGCTGGCGTATTGTCGAGGTCGGAGAACTTTACAGTGGCTGCCAGGGCTGGTTTGCCCGGGCCTTGAAACAACAAAGGAGCCGCGAGGCTCCTTTGTTTCGAGTACGCGCTGGACGAATCAGCTGCGCGTCTTGCGGGCGAACAGGCCGGCTGCGACGAAGCCCATCAGCATGAGCGGCAGGGTCGCCGGCTCGGGAATCTGATTTGGGCCGGATACGTCGCAATCGCTGCAGATCCAGAGCTGCTCGGCGCCTGCATTATTGCCGGTGTAGCGAACATCGAGCGACAGGAAGTAGTTCCCGTTGACGAGGTTATAGACGGCATCGTTCAGCGTCTGGTTGAATGCAGCAAATTCCGCGACGTTCGTGCCCAGGTTGTTTTCTACATAATAGCCAGCAGTGCCGCAGGAGTTGGCGTTTGTCGCCGTACCGATGTTGTACGAGGCGCCAGTGACCTTGTTCACGCAGAAATTCGCAGCCACGGGCAAGAAATCAGTGATTACCGGTGCATTGCAGCCACTACCCGTGCTGAGCTCGAAACACAGGTTGTTGACGGTGTTGCCGAAGGCGTCGACGATGCGTGCCTGGCCCCAGATATTGATCCACTGGCTTGCACCCGAACCGCTCTGGTTGTTATCGAACAGGAAGACGAGTTCGTTCCCATCCAGGTAATTGCGCAGCGCATTGAGGGAAATGTCCCAGCGGTTAGCCAAGTCGCCAGTAAAGGCGCCGCCAGCATCGACCATGGTATAGCTTGAGCCCTGATTCCCGGAAGGTGTCAGGAAAGGGTTGTTGACCGGAGTGTTGGCTGCGAATGGCGGAAAGTTCGTGGCGCCGTTGGACCCGGCGAGGACGATCGCCTGATCGGCAATCTGTCCAGGCGACGATTGCGCGGGCAAGCCGGAAGTTGGCAGGCAGCGCGAATCGCCTGCGGCGGCACACTGCCGAAGCAGATCCAGGGAATACACATTAAAACCGTTGTACGTCCCGACGGACATTTCATTCGCGGCAGGCAAGGTCAATTGCGTGGCCTGTGCCGAACCAGCCAGCAGGCACACACCGATCAACAGACGACGGACAAACTGTTTCATGGAATTCCCCTTAATTATTGGATGACCTTCACAGATGCACATAAGCACAAAGCGGGCCACCTTGAAAATAAGAAGTCGATTCAATCAGTTAGTAAATACTCGCGATGTTTACCAAGAGTATGTGTAAAGCATACCGACAGTAGGTGTTTGCTATGTATTTTGTAATTGCGATTAGTAAACGCAAAGAGATCGACCATCATGCGCCGGCCTCAGTCCGATAACGCGTCAGGCAGCCGCGTCAAGCTTCACCATGTCCACGCCCGGCAGTCTGCATTCGCCGACGGCGCGCGCCACCGCATCGATGGCGGCGCGCCGCGTGAAGCTCTTACGCCAGACCAGCACGACCCGGCGCGATGGCGTGGGGTGGGCGAAGGGGATATAGGTCAGCAGGCCGTGGGGATCGTGCATGTCGGCCACCGAGGCGCGCGGCAGCACGGTCAGGCCGATACCGCTGGCCACCATGTGGCGGATGGTCTCGAGCGAGGAGCCTTCGAAGGTACGCTGCATGCCGTTGCCCGGCGATGAATAGCGCGCCATTTCCGGGCACACTTCCAGCACCTGGTCGCGGAAGCAATGGCCCGCGCCCAGCAGCAGCATGGTTTCCAGCTTCAGGTCGTCGGCCGGGATGTCCTTGCGGCCGGCCCAGGGATGGGTGCGGGGCATGGCCACCACGAAGGGTTCGTCGTACAGGGTTTGCATCGACATGCCGTGTTCCGGCAGCGGCAGCGCCACGATGGCGGCGTCGAGCTCGCCCTGGCGCAGCAGTTCCAGCAGCTTGTGGGTGAAGTTTTCTTGCAGCACCAGCGGCATCTGCGGCACGGTGTCGATCAGCTTGCGCACCAGCGGCGGCAGCAGGTAGGGGCCGATCGTGTAGATCACGCCCAGGCGCAGCGGGCCGGCGAGCGGGTCCTTGTTTTGCTTGGCCAGTTCCTTGATGGCGGCGGTCTGCTCCAGCACGCGTTCGGCCTGGGCCACGATCTGGGCGCCGAGCGGCGTCACCGAGACTTCGGAGCCGCCGCGCTCGAACAGCGTCACGCCCAGCTCGTCTTCGAGCTTCTTGATGGCGACGGACAGGGTAGGCTGGGCCACGAAGCAGGCTTCGGCCGCATGGCCGAAGTGGCGGGCGCGCGCAACGGCGACGATGTATTTCAGCTCGGTCAATGTCATAGGTATCGGTCCCAGGATTTGCGGCTGTATCGACATGCATCCTGACACAATGTTGGCTTTTAGTCAGCCGAGATTTCTTGTTCATTCGGTCTATTTGAAATCATAGTCGATATAATTGCCCCGCAGGATCTTCGCCTGCGTTCTTGAGAGGCACCCATGTCTTCGACCTTCGGCCCGGCGGAAGCCCAGGCCTATATTCACAAGCTGCTCACCGTCATGCACCAGCAGGGCGGTTCCGACCTGTTCATCTCCAGCGATTTCCCGCCCAGCATGAAGCACCAGGGCGCCATGAAGCCGCTGAGCCAGCAGCGCCTGTCCGGAGAGGTCACGCGCGCGCTCGCCCTGTCGCTGATGAACGAACGCCAGCGCGCGGAATTCGAAGCCGAGATGGAATGCAATTTCGCGATCTCGCTGCCCGGCGTCTGCCGCTTCCGCGTCAACGTCTTCGTGCAGCAGCAAAGCTTGGGCATGGTGGTGCGCACCATCGCCTCCGAGATCCCAAATTTCGAGAAGCTCGACCTGCCCGAGGTGCTCAAGGACGTCGTGATGACCAAACGCGGCCTGGTGCTGGTCGTCGGCGGCACGGGATCCGGCAAGTCGACCACGCTGGCGGCCATGATCGACTACCGCAACAGCAATTCGGCAGGCCACATCATCACCGTGGAAGACCCGGTGGAGTACGTCCACAAGAACAAGAACTGCCTGGTGACGCACCGCGAAGTCGGGGTCGACACGCATTCCTGGCACAACGCCCTGAAGAACACGCTGCGCCAGGCGCCGGACGTGATCCTGATCGGCGAGATCCGCGACACCGAAACCATGGAGCACGCAATCGCCTTCGCCGAGACGGGCCACCTGTGCCTGGGCACCCTGCACGCGAACAATGCGAACCAGACCCTGGACCGGATCATCAACTTCTTCCCGGAAGAGCGCCGCAACCAGCTGCTGATGGACCTGTCGTCGAACCTGCGCGCCGTGGTCTCGCAGCGCCTGGTGCGCACCGAGGACGGAAAAGGCCGCAAGGCCGCCATCGAGATCCTGCTCAACACCCCGACGATCGGCGAGATGATCCTGAAAGGGAACTTCCAGAACATCAAGGAGATCATGCACAAATCGCGCGAGCTGGGCATGGTCACCTTCGACGGCGCGCTCTACGAGCTGTATAACAAGGGGCTGATCGGCTACGACGAGGCGATCCGCAATGCCGATTCGGCCAACGGCCTGCGCCTGCAGATCAAGCTCTCGGGCGAGCGCAAGGGGCCGGATGGTGGCGGCGGCAAGGCCACCGAGCTGTCGATGGCCGTCGAAGAAGAACCTGATCCAGATGCACCACCCACCTAAATGCCTATGCCTTCATTTGAAAACAAGATCTGCACGCGCGCCGAACTGGCCCAGCGTATCGCCCAACTGCCCAAGCCCGTCGTGCTGACCAACGGGGTATTCGACATCCTGCACCGCGGGCACGTGACCTACCTGGCGCAGGCGCGCGAGCTGGGCGCCTCGCTGGTGGTGGCCGCCAATACCGATGCCTCGGTCAAGCGCCTGGGCAAGGGCGACGACCGCCCGCACAATACCCTGGCCGACCGCATGGCGGTGCTGGCCGCGCTGGAGTCGGTGAGCCTGGTGGTGGAGTTCGACGAGGACACCGCGCTGGAGGTGGTCTTGGCGGCGCGGCCCGAGATCTATGCCAAGGGCGGCGACTACGACATGGCGGCGATTCCGGAAGGGCAGGCGGTGCTGGCCTATGGGGGGCGGGCCGTGGCGATCGATTTTGAGCACGACCGCTCGACCACCAGGCTGGTGGCGAAGATCCGCGGGTAAAACGAGTCGGCCCGCCAGGGCGGGCCGATCGGCGCTTCAGGCCAGTGCTTCCTTGGCCGCTTCTTCCGGGCTCAAGCCGTCGTAGAACTGGTCGGTAAACCATTCGACCTGCTCTTCGATGTGGTCTTGCGCCTGCTTGACGGTGGCGCCGCCGGCGACGAGGAATCCCTCCACCTCGATACACCAGTGGATGAACGCCAGCGTTTCTTCGTCGAGTGCTTCTTCTTTCTTGGCCATGTCGTTTCCTTTTCTGTTCTGGTGAACCGGCGCGTCAGCGCGGGTAGGTGAAGCCGGTGCGGATATCCATCGGCGCCAGGCGATTTCCGTCGCGGACCATCAGCTTGTTGGGCGGCTCGTCGCCTGCCAGCGCGCCCGGCGTGACCGGCAGGCCTTCGCTTTTCCGCACCAGCGGATCGCAGCGTTCGTACACATTGGCGCAGCCCGTGGCTTTCAGCAGGGCCTGCACCACCGGCACCTTCCACTGGTCGACGCCGCCGGCATTGAACTGGCATACCAGGTAGCCTGCAGCGCCGCCATAGCTGTGCACCAGCAGGCCTGGCAAGCCGTCCTTTTCGCCATCGACCAGTTGCACCAGCGCCTGCGGATCGGCGATGTCGCGCGCCACCGCGCGGCGCTCGACGGCGGCCTGCACGCGGCGCTTGATCATCGCGTGGTCGACCGGCTCGTCCTCGCGCAGGGTCCAGACGCGCGCGGCGATCTGCGATTTCGCGTTGTAGGCGGCCCGGGCCAGGAACTGGCGCGAGGACGACTGCACGATCGCCGTGGCGCCCGGCTTGTTGCGCTCGGAGGGCTTGCCGTCGACCTTGTCGATGGCGGAGATATAGATCCAGGGGTCGCCAGCCAGCAGGCCTTTTTCCTTACCCTGTTTGATGGTGATGATGAGCATGCGCGGCTTTCGTTTTCAAGGTCGGGATGATACAGCAAGCCGCCGCCATCCCAGGCACTCGCTGGCCGGCACGCCCGCCCAAACCACGAAGCAACCGCAACACCGGGGTCAGGTCTGACATTGAGACACGGGCTCGACTGGAATAAGGCTGGGCTCGTGTCCGAATGTCAGACCTGACCCTGAAGTTGCTGCAACTAACTGCCAATGAGGCCGAACGGGTGTGCTACCGCAATCAGCCTCAGACCGTAGCGCGCCTTGCCCGCCAAGCCAGCCCCAGCAGCCCCAGCCCGAACATGGTCCAGGTCTGCGGCTCCGGCACCGCCGCCGCCATCGAGCTCATCGACAGCTGGGTGTCGCTGGTCCAGTACAGGTGGCGCTCGACCGTCATGGATGGGTTGAAGTCGTAGGCATAGTGCTGGTCGCCGGTGGTGATCAGGCGGCCGCCGCCGACCCAGCCTTCGGGGTCGCTGCCGTAGCTGCCCACGCTGAAGTTCAGGCCCTGGGCCTGCGAGAACGAAAAGCTGGTGGCGCCGCACTGGTACCAGGCGTTGCTGGAGGAGGCGCAGGCGATGTAGTCGAGTTCGCCGACCACCAGCGACACCAGTTCGTCCCGGGCCAGCAGGCCGTCGCCGTTGCGGTCGTCGCCCTTGAACGAGCCCTGGATGACTTCTTCGTGCAGGAAGCTGTTGGTGACGCTGTCGTAGAAACCGTTGAAGGAAAAACCCCAGGAGATGGGACCGGCGTGGGCCGCGGTGCAGCACAGCGCCAGGACGGCGCTGGGGAGAAACTTCTTCATGTGTTACCTCGAACAATTACAGGGTGCGCCGATCAAAACCATGCACCCAGCGTACTCCTGCGCGCCGCATACTGTCGCGTTGCCTTGCAAATAATTGCAGAATGTGTCGCCCATCAGCCACAGCAATGTAACATTGCTGAAAGGCAGGTTCGAGGTATGAAACGCGCTCAGGCGCCGCCGAGGTAGCCGTTCTGGCGCCAGGCTTCGTAGACGACCACGGCCACCGTGTTCGAGAGGTTCAGGCTGCGGTTCTCGGGCATCATCGGCAGGCGGATGCGCTGGCTTGGTGCGAAGCTGTTGCGAAGTAGCGGGTCCAGGCCGCGCGACTCGGGGCCGAACACGAACACGTCGCCCGGCCTGAATTGCGCGTCGGCGAAGGGGGAGGAGCCGTGGGTGGTCAGCGCGAACATGCGCGCGGGGTCCGGCTGCGCGTCGGCCAGGTAGGCCTCCCAGTCCTTGTGCACCTTCATGGTGGCGTAGTCGTGGTAATCGAGCCCGGCGCGGCGCATCTTGGCGTCGTCCAGCGGAAAGCCGAGCGGCTCGATCAGGTGCAGCTGCACGCCGGTATTGGCGCACAGGCGGATGACATTGCCGGTATTCGGCGGAATCTCTGGTTCGACCAGTACGACGTGGAACAACGCGTTCTCCTTGGTTTTAATATCAGTGCGGTGGCGTGCGCGCGAACACGAGATTCGTCACGCGCGCCGCGCCGGCCGCTTTCAGCACGCCGGCCAGTTCATCGAGCGTATGGCCGCTGGTCATGACGTCGTCGACCACGCCGACGTGCAATCCGCCCAGGCTGGCTTGCCCGGCGCGCAGGGCAAAGGCGCCGCGCACGTTGCGGCGCCGCTCCCCCGGCGCCACGCCCGACTGCGCAGGCGTGTCGACCACCCGGTCCACCAGCCGCGGCGCCAGGGCAATGCCCAGAGCGTCGCTCAGGGGGCGCGCCACTTCGAGCGCCTGGTTGTAGCCACGCTCGATGAGCCGGCGCGGCCCCAGTGGCACCGGGCACAGCAGCTCGGGCAGGGCCAGGCCTTCGCTGGCCTGGACCGCATCCCTCAGCCGCCGCGCCATCCACGGCGCCAGCGCCAGCCGGGCGCCGAATTTCAGTTGCAGCACCAGGCGGTCGCTCGGGGCCGTGTAGTCGCAGGCGGCCACCGTGGCGTCGAAGGCCGGCGGGTCGGCCAGGCAGGCGCCGCAATGGCGGCCGGCATCCTGCGCGCCGACCGGGTTGGCGCAGCAGGCGCAGCGCGCGGCGCCGTGCCTGACGTGCGCCAGCGAGCAGGGCGGGCAGACCGCCTCGTCCCCCGGCATGCCGCACAGCACGCAGCTGGACGGCAACAGGGTGCGCAGCAGCGCGCCGTGCAGGGCATGCGGCCAGCGCGGCAGGGAAGTCAGGAGGCGGGGCAGGGGCATCGGCTGAGGTTGACGCAACCATGTACACTCCCGCCATTATCTCATTTGTCCGCTCGACTACCATGGCATCACCGCAACCCCCTTCCAAGATGAGCGCGCCGATCGACGGCGCGCGCGTGCGCAGCCTGTTCGCCGCGCCCGGCCGCATCGCGCCCTCCGACTTCCTGCGCCGCGAGATCGCCGCGCGCATGCACGAGCGCCTGCAACTGGTCAAGCTCGTCCCGAAACAGGTGCTCGACGCCGGTTGCGGCGCCGGGGCCGACCTGGCGCTGCTGCAGAAAACCTATCCGGCGGCCCAGATCCTTGGCGTCGACGCCGCGCCTGTCATGGCCGCGCTGGCCAATGCCGTGCCGGGATCGGCGCCGGGCATGCGCTCGCTGAACCAGATGCTCAGCCGCTTGTTGCCGGCCAAGGCCGGCGTCGATATCCTGTGCGGCGACTTCGCCAACCTGCCGTTCGGTGCGAACTCGGTCGATTTGCTGTGGTCGAACCTCGCGCTGCACTGGCATCCCCAGCCGGACCGGGTCTTTGCCGAATGGCGCCGCATCCTGCGCGTGGACGGCCTGCTGATGTTCTCGAGTTTCGGTCCGGACACGTTCGCCGAATTGCGCACCGCCTTCGCCGCCATGGACGACACCCCGCACACGCTGCCTTTCGTGGACATGCACGATTTCGGCGACCAATTGGTGGAAGCCGGGTTTTCCACGCCGGTGATGGACGTCGAGCGCATTACCGTCACCTACGACACGGCGCAAGCGCTGCTGGCCGACGTGCGCGCGCTGGGCGGCAACCCGCTGGACACGCGCCGCCGCGGCCTGGTCGGGAGGGCGGCCTGGGCGCGCATGCTCGCCGCGCTCGACGCGGGGCGCCGTCCGGACGGCAAGCTGGGCTTGAGTTTCGAGGTCATCTTCGGCCACGCTTTCCGCCCGGCACCGAAGACCACGGCCGCCGGCGAAGCGATCGTGCGTTTCCAGCCGCGCAAGCCTCAATAACGGGTGGCAACAACACTGCCCGATTTTCCTTGAATAAAAATTACTGGTTTGATTATAATCAGTGGCTATTTTTATCGTCCAGACGCGAAAAGCGCTGAAAAAAGCAGCAGAACAGACGAAAAATAGAAATAAATTGCAGCATCCGCAGAGCCGCCGGCCTCTGGTGACGACAACGTCACCCGGGCCGGCGTATGGTTTTCCCACCGTTCCGCAGCGCAATTACGCGGAGGGCGGTGGCCCCCTCTGCGGCATTGATTCGGAGCGGCGGCAGTTCGTTCATGGAATTGTCGACCGTTAAAAATATTTTATTTTGGGTGGTTGGGGACAACATGACATACGCAACGCGACTTGGGGCCTGGATGTTCGGGCTCGCAGCAACGGCCGGCATCCCAGCATGGGCGGCTCCGGAAATTACCGGCCGGCCGGTGGAACACCAGTTGAACATGCAGACCCCGGTGACCGCCGTTGGCGCCGACATCTACGACCTGCACAACTGGATGATGATCGTCTGCATGGTCATCTTCGTCGCCGTGTTCGGTGTCATGTTCTATTCGGTGTTCAAGCACCGCAAATCGCTCGGCCACAAGCCGGCCACCTTCCATGAATCCACTGCCGTCGAGATCGCCTGGACCATCGTCCCGTTCCTGATCGTCATCGGTATGGCGCTGCCGGCCACCAAGACCGTGGTCGCCCTGAAAGACACCTCGAACGCCGACATCACCATCAAGGCCACCGGCATGCAGTGGAAATGGGGCTACGACTACCTGAAAGGCGAGGGCGAGGGCATTTCCTTCCTGTCGAACCTGTCGACCCCGCGCGCCCAGATCGGCCTGCCGGGCGAGCCATCGACCGAACAGCGCGGCGAAAACTACCTGCTGGAAGTGGACAACGAGATGGTCGTTCCGGTCGGCAAGAAGATCCGCATGGTCTTTACCGCCAACGACGTGATCCACGCCTGGACCATCCCGGCCTTCGGCATCAAGCAGGATGCGATTCCGGGCTTCGTGCGCGACGGCTGGTTCAAGGCCGACAAGATCGGCACCTACCGCGGCAACTGCGTCGAGCTGTGCGGCAAGGACCACGCCTTCATGCCGATCGTCGTGCGTGTCGTCTCGAACGAAGACTACGCCGCCTGGGTTGGCACCAAGAAGAAGGAAATGGCCGCGCTGGCCGACGATCCGACCAAGGTCTGGACCATCGACGAACTGAAAACCAAGGGCGAGCAGGTGTACGCCGCCAACTGCGTGGCCTGCCACCAGGCCAACGGCAAGGGCGTGCCGAATGCCTTCGCGCCGCTGGACGGCTCGCCGGTCGTCAACGGCGCCAAGGCCCATCAGGTCGAGGTGCTGCTCAACGGCCAGGACACCCCGGCCTACGCTTCGGCCATGCCGGGCTGGAAGCAGCTGTCGGACACCGAGATCGCCGCAGTGATCACCTATACCCGCAACACCTGGTCGAACAAGGCTGCGGAAAATATCGTACAACCGGCCGAAGTGCTGGCTGCGCGCAGCAAGTAAGTTAGCTCTTTAGCTTCAGGGATATCGACATGACTACCAGTACCATCGATCACGCACACGACGATCACCACGGCCACGACCACGCGCACGACGCGCCAACCGGCTACCGCCGCTGGCTGTTCGCCACCAACCACAAGGACATCGGTACCCTGTACCTGTGGTTCTCGTTCATCATGCTGCTCTCGGGCGGCGTGCTGGCGCTGATGATCCGCAGCGAGCTGTACCAGCCGGGCCTGCAGTTCTTCCGTCCGGAGTTCTTCAACCAGCTCACCACCATGCACGGCCTGGTGATGGTGTTCGGCGCGATCATGCCGGCCTTCGTCGGCTTCGCCAACTGGATGATCCCGCTGCAGGTGGGCGCCTCCGACATGGCCTTCGCGCGCATGAACAACTTCTCGTTCTGGCTGCTGCCGCCGGCGGCGATCCTGCTGGCGGGCTCGTTCTTCTCGCCGGGCGGCGCCACCGCCGCCGGCTGGACGCTGTACGCGCCGCTGTCGACCCAGATGGGCCCCGGCATGGACATGGCGATTTTCGCGATGCACATCATGGGCGCCTCGTCGATCATGGGCTCGATTAACATCATCGTCACCATCCTGAACATGCGCGCTCCCGGCATGACCCTGATGAAGATGCCGATGTTCTGCTGGACCTGGCTGATCACCGCCTTCCTGCTGATCGCCGTGATGCCTGTCCTGGCCGGCGCGATCACCATGACCCTGACCGACCGCCACTTCGGCACCTCGTTCTTCAACGCGGCCGGCGGCGGCGATCCGGTGATGTACCAGCACATCTTCTGGTTCTTCGGCCACCCGGAGGTCTACATCATGATCCTGCCGGCCTTCGGCATCGTCTCGCAGATCATCCCGGCCTTCGCCCGCAAGCCGCTGTTCGGCTACGCCTCGATGGTGTATGCAACCGCCTCGATCGCGATCCTGTCCTTCATCGTCTGGGCCCACCACATGTTCACCACCGGCATGCCGGTGACCTCGCAGCTGTTCTTCATGTACGCCACCATGCTCATCTCCGTGCCGACCGGCGTGAAGGTGTTCAACTGGGTCGCCACCATGTGGAAGGGCTCGATGACCTTCGAGACCCCGATGCTGTTCGCGGTCGGCTTCATCTTCGTGTTCACGATGGGCGGCTTCACCGGCCTGATCCTGGCAGTGACCCCGATCGACATCGTGGTGCACGACACCTACTACGTGGTGGCGCACTTCCACTACGTGCTGGTGGCCGGTTCGCTGTTCGCGCTGTTCGCCGGCTACTACTACTGGGCGCCGAAGTGGACCGGTCACATGTATCCGGAAGGCCGCGGCAAGATGCACTTCTGGCTGTCGCTGATCACGTTCAACGTGACCTTCTTCCCGATGCACTTCCTGGGCCTGGCCGGCATGCCGCGCCGTTACGCGGACTACGCGACCCAGTTCACCGACTTCAACATGATCGTCTCGATCGGCGCCTTCGGCTTCGGCCTGTCGCAGGTCTACTTCCTGTTCGCGGTGGTGCTGCCAACCATCCGTGGCGGCAAGAAGGCGGAAGCCAAGCCATGGGAAGGCGCGGAAGGCCTGGAGTGGACCGTGCCGAGCCCGGCGCCGTTCCACACCTTCGAAACCCCGCCGCTGGTGAAGTGAACATGACCCGCGACGAACGCAAAAAGAGCAACCTGAAGACCGCCCTGGTACTGGGCGGGATCGCGCTGTTCTTTTTCGCCAGCGTGATCGTCAAGTTCATGCTGCGGGGCTGAGATGACCGCAGTCAGCCGCCGGATCCGCCGCCTGAACCGCTCCACCCTGGGAAAACTGGTGGTGGTGGCGGTCATGATGTTCGGCTTCGGTTACGCGCTGGTGCCGGTGTACCGCCAGATCTGCGAGGTGCTCGGCATTAACGTGCTCACGCAGAAGGGCGAGTTCGTCGCGGCGCCGACCAATACCCAGATCGACAAGACGCGCACCATCGTCGTCGAACTGGACGGCAATGCGCAGGGGCCATGGCGCTTCCGCCCGACCACCCGCAGCATCGAGGTGCATCCGGGCGAGCTGGCCACCGTGACCTACGAGGTGGTCAACACCCAGGCCAGGGCGGTCAAGGCGCAGGCCATTCCGAGTTACGCGCCGCAGGTGGTCACGCCGCACTTCAAGAAAGTGGAATGCTTCTGCTTCCAGGAGCAGACCCTGCAGGCCAACGAGGCGCGCCAGATGCCGGTCGTGTTCTTCATCGACCCGGCCCTGCCGCGCGAGGTGAAGAACATCACGCTGTCGTACACCTTCTTCGAGATCGGCGGCGCGGTGAAAGCAGCCGCGGCGCCATCCAAAGGGGCGGTACAGTAATGAACGAGAAGCCGCATCGACGCAGGGCGAGTTTCCTTGCCACGATGAAGGCAGTGTTCTGGTCGTTCTTCGGCGTGCGCAAGCGCAGCGATTACGAGCAGGACGCGGCCAACCTGAACCCGGTGCACGTGATCATCGCCGGGCTGATCGGGGCAGTGATTTTCATTGGCCTGATCATGCTGGCGGTGCGGTTTGCAGTGTCGCAGTAAGGACGAAGTCGCACGATCGGCTTCGCCAACAACATATAACAACGTCATCCCGGCGCATGCCGGGATCCAAGTTTGCGATTTCAGAGTTACCGATAATTCAGAAGCGTTGAGGAGATGAAGATGAGTTCGCCACATACCGTGCCACATTATTTCGTGCCAGGCCCTTCCAAGTGGCCGATGGCCGCCGGCATTTCGATGCTGGTGACCATGCTGGGCGCGTCCGCCTGGGTCAACAGCGTGTCCTGGGGGCCGATCGTCTGCGTGGCCGGCATCCTCGCGATGCTGACCGTGCTGTACTTCTGGTTCGGCGACGCCATCGGCGAATCCGAATCCGGCATGTACGGCCGCAACATCGACCTGTCCTACCGCTGGTCGATGAGCTGGTTCATCTTCTCGGAAGTGATGTTCTTCGGCGCCTTCTTCGGCGCGCTGTTCTACGCCCGCGTCATTTCCATGCCATGGCTGGCCGACCTGGACCACAAGTTCATCTGGCCCGACTACGCACCGACCTGGGGCAATACCGGCCCGGCCGGCGTGGTCGACAGCTTCAACACCATGGGCCCGTTCCCGATCCCGACCATCAACACCGCGCTGCTGCTGTTGTCGGGCGTGACGCTGACCATCTCGCACCACGCGCTGCGCGAAGGCCACCGCGCCAAGACCGCGATCTGGCTCGCCGCCACCATCCTGCTGGGCGCGGTCTTCATGGGCTTCCAGGTCTATGAATACATGCACGCCTACTCGGAACTGAACCTGAAGCTGACCTCGGGCATCTACGGCTCGACCTTCTTCATGCTGACCGGCTTCCACGGCTTCCACGTGACGATGGGCGCGATCATGCTGTCGGTGATCCTGTACCGCGTACTGAAGGGACACTTCACGGCGGACAACCACTTCGGCTTCGAAGGCGCGGCCTGGTATTGGCACTTCGTCGACGTCGTGTGGCTGGGGCTGTACGTGGTGGTGTACTGGCTGTAAGCTTGGATGGCCGGGGCAGCCCGGCCATTGAAACGAGATGTTGAATTGCGTAGGGTGGGCGGCTTTGCCGCCCGCGCGTTCAACCGGCGGGCGAATTGCCGCACCGTGGCCATCAAACGTTCGTTGAACGCGCGGGCGGGAGACCCGCCCACCCTACGGGAGATCAGCGAATCCCCGTCGGCGCAATCCACCCCATCTTGTAGGCCCCGAGCAGGCACAGGAACAAGGTAATCGACAGCCCGACCCGCAGCGCCAGCGCATGCACGGTGCGGTTGCTCTGCCCCTTGTCGCGCATCAGGAAGAACAGGGCCGACGCCAGGCTGGCGAGGATCAGGATGAAAGCGATGGCAACGAGCAGTTTCATAGTGGGCAAGGGAAAGGTTGAGGCTTCATTGTAATGCGGTTCGCGTTCCGTTTTCGACCCATTCCCTTCATTGCCGCCCTGGTCCTCGCCATCCTCGGCATTGCGCTCGGTAACTGGCAGGCGGGCAGGGCAGCCCAGAAGCAGGCAGTGCAGGAACAGCTCGACGCCCGCGCCGCCGAAGCCCCCGTCGCGCTCGGTCCCGCCATCACGCCCGCCGCGGCGCTCGCTTACCGCCGCGTCACCGTCACCGGCGAATTCGTCGGCAAGTGGCCGCTGTTCCTGGCCAACCGTCCGATGGCCGGCCGTCCCGGCTACTACCTCGTGATGCCGTTTAAAATAGCCGATGCGTCCGCGAGCGCGGCCACCCACGTGCTGGTGCTGCGCGGCTGGCTGCCGCGCGCCGCCGAATACGGCAAGCTTCCGGCCTTCGACACGCCGCAGGGCACCGTGACGATCGAAGGCACGGTGGTCGCCACCGCCGGCCAGGTGATGGACCTGGGCGAGGCCGCGCCGCTGGCGCCGAACGCCATCGTCCAGAACATCGACCCGGCCGCGGCGGCCCGCGCCACCGGCCTGGCGCTGCAGCCATTCTTCGTGCAGCAGACCGGGCCGGCCCAGCCGGGCGAGGCCCTGCAGCGCGTCTGGCCTTCGCCCTCCGGCGGCATCGACAAGCACCGCGGCTACGCCTTCCAGTGGTATGCACTGGCGGCGATGGCCATCCTCTTTTTTGTGATAACAGGATTTCGTAGTGGAACAAGAAAACGTGAAGCAGGCAGCAGCACTTGACCCCGCGCAGGCGCTCAAGCGCAATCGCGGGCGCTGGAAACTGTTCGCGGTGCTGATGGTATGCGCAGCGCCCCTGATCCTGTCCTACCTGACCTATTACGTCATCAAGCCGTCCGGCCGCACCAACTACGGCACGCTGATCGACCCGCGCCTGCATCCGATTCCTGCGATGGACAGCACGACCCTCGACGGCCGTCCGGAAAAGCTCGAGCAATACGCCGGCAAGTGGATCATGCTGAAAGTCGGCGGCGGCGAATGCCTGGACGCCTGCCAGAAGCAGCTGTTCGCGATGCGCCAGTGGCGCCTGATGCAGGGCAAGAACATGGACCGCGTCGAGCGCGTCTGGCTCGTCACGGACGACCAGCCGCTCGACACCCTGACCATCCGCCAATACGACGGCATGCACCTGCTGCGCGCGCCAAGCGGCACCGTGAGCAAATGGCTGCCGGCCGACAGCGGCACTCTGCCTTCCGACCACATCTACCTGATCGACCCGCTGGGCAACCTGATGATGCGCTTCCCCCTGAACCCGGACCCGCGCAAGGTGTACAAGGACATTGCCAAGCTGCTCAAGGCTTCGGCCATCGGCTGACCGGTCGGAATACGAACAATGCAAACCTCTTCGCTGCTGCAACTGGCCCTGATGGGCGTGCTGGTCGCGACCCTGCCGCTGGCCATGGTCTGGATGTCGTCCGACGCCAACAAGTTCCGCAAGCTGGTCTGGATCGCGGTCTTCCTGACCTTCGACCTGATCGTGTTCGGCGGCTTTACCCGCCTGACCGATTCGGGCCTGGGCTGCCCGGACTGGCCGGGATGCTACGGCATGGCCAACCCGTTTT
Organism: Telluria sp. ZT3P39; assembly: GCF_059685935.1. Lineage (NCBI taxonomy): Bacteria > Pseudomonadati > Pseudomonadota > Betaproteobacteria > Burkholderiales > Oxalobacteraceae > Telluria > Telluria sp. ZT3P39. The sequence continues at coordinate 17,627 of NZ_JCASIH010000030.1, read as the reverse complement.
TGGCGCACGAGCAGATCTCGGCGGCCGAAGCGGCCATGCCGACCGGCCCGGTCACGGTGGTCAAGGCCTGGATCGAGATGATCCACCGCTACCTGGCCATGGGCATCGGCGTGCTGATCATGGCGCTGCTGTTCACCGCCACCCTGCAATGGCGCAAGACGAAGGCAGCGGCCTTCAAGCCCGGCATTCCGCTGGCGCTGTTCGTGTTCGTCTGCATCCAGGGCGCCTTCGGCGCCTGGACCGTCACGCTCAAGCTGCAACCCATCATCGTGACCATCCACCTGTTGCTGGGCATGGGCCTGCTGGCAATGCTCGCTTGGCTGGGCGGGCGTGAAGATTACCTGATGCATCCGCCGCTGCGTTCCAGCGAAGGGCAGGGCGACGCCGGCACGCTGCGCGGTATCCGCACGCTGGCCATCCTCGCCGCCGTGGTCGTCACCGTCCAGATCGCGCTCGGCGGGTGGGTGAGCACTAACTATGCAACCATGGCCTGCGACGAATTCCCGCTCTGCGACGGCCGCCTGGTGCCGCCGATGGACTTCGAGCACGGCTTCCACCTGTGGCGTGAACTGGGCAAGACGGCGGCCGGACATTACCTGCCGTTCTCGGCCCTGGTCGCCATCCACTGGGTGCACCGCAACTTCGCCATCGTCGTCGTCGGCGTGCTCGGCCTGCTGGCATGGCGCGCGTGGCGCCAGCCTTACCTGGCGAAGCACGCGCGCTGGCTGGCCATCCTGCTGGTAGTGCAACTGCTAACCGGCATCGCCACCGTCTATCTGGACTTCCCGCTCGCCATTGCAGTAATGCATAACGCCGGGGCAGCCCTGCTGGTACTGCTGGTGACCATGTTAAACTACCGGGTGAAGTACCAGATTGAAGTGAACGGCGCGACCTGAACCGCGCGACGTGAACCGCGGCGATGCCGCGCCCACGCCAGCCAGCACCCTCATTGATGACGACCCAGACCGCCCTCCACAAACCTCCGAGCCGCGTTGCCCAATACTGGGCCCTGACCAAACCGCGCGTCACGCAACTGGCCGTGTTCTGCGCCGTCATCGGGATGTTCCTCGCCACCGACGGCTTCCCGGGCTGGCAGGTGCTGATTGCCGGCACCGCCGGCATCTGGCTGCTGGCCGGCGCCGCCTTTGCGGTGAACTGCCTGGTCGAGGCCAAGATCGACGCCAGGATGGCGCGCACGGCCCGCCGCGCCACCGCCATGGGCGAGCTTACCAACACCCAGACGATCATCTTCTCGACCCTGGTCGGCGGCCTGGGCATGGTCATCCTGTACGCTTTCGTCAATCCGCTCACCATGTGGCTGACCTTTGTCACGTTTGTTGGTTACGCCTTCATCTACACCATGCTGCTCAAGCCGGCCACGCCGCAGAACATCGTCATCGGCGGGCTCTCCGGCGCCATGCCGCCGGCCCTGGGCTGGGCCGCGGTGGCCGACGCCGTGCCGATGCAGGCCTGGCTGCTGGTGCTGATCATCTTCGTGTGGACCCCGCCGCATTTCTGGGTGCTGGCCATGTACCGCCGCGACGACTACGCCCGCAGCGGCCTGCCGATGCTGCCGATCACGCACGGCATGCAATACACCGGCCTGCAGGTCTGGCTCTACACCATCGCCCTGGCCGCCACCACCTTGCTGCCCTTCGCCGTCGGCATGAGCGGCCTGATCTACCTGGCCGCGGCCGTCGTGCTCAACATCTTGTTTTTGCGCCATTCGTGGCGCGTGCACAAGCACTACAGCGACATGGCCGCGCGCAACGCCTTTACCTGGTCGATCGTCTACCTGTCGCTGCTGTTTGCGGCGCTGCTGATCGACCATTACTTCAAGTTCTGACTGCCCAGCGTGTTGCTGCGCAGCGTTTCGATCACGGTTCCGACATGAAAAAACTCCTGAGCGTGCTGGTGATGACCCTGGCGGTCCTGGGCGCCGGCTGCGACAAGCTGGCGAACAAGACGCCGACCTTCAACAACACCGACGTCACCGGCCTCGATTACGCCAAGGGCTTTTCGTTGACGGACCATACCGGCAAACCGCGCACGCTGCAGGACTTCAAGGGCAAGCTGGTGGTGCTGTTCTTCGGCTACACCCAATGCCCCGACGTGTGCCCCACCACGATGGCCGAGATGGCCGCCGTGATGAAGGAACTGGGACCATCGAGCAAGGACGTGCAAGTGCTGTTCGTCACGCTCGACCCGGAGCGCGACACCCGGGAACTGCTGGCTGCCTACGTGCCGGCCTTCCATCCGAGCTTTATCGGCCTGTACGGCGACAAGGAAGCCACCGCGCGCACGGCCAAGGAATTCAAGGTGTTCTACTCCAAGGTGCCGGGAACGGAACCAGACAGCTACACGGTGGACCACATGGCGGGCAGCTATGTGTTCGACCGCGACGGCAAGCTGCGCCTGTTCGTGCGTCACGGCCAGGGCCCCGGCCCGCTCACGGCGGACCTGCGCCAGCTGCTTTAATCGTGCCGTCATCCATGCCCTGACTGAACTGCTATGATGGTGTAAACACCACTTCACAGGGACGGCATGGAACAAGGCGCAGGCAGGAACTACCCCCGCATCGCGATTGTCGTCCTGCTGACGCTGGGCTGCCTCTACGTCCTCAGGCCTTTCCTGGCCGCCATCGTGTTCGCGGCCTGCGTCGTGATTTCTTCCTGGCCGCTGTACCTGCGCCTGCTGCGCGCCATGCGCGGGCGTAGCAACCTGGCCGCCCTGACCATGACGCTGACGCTCACGCTGCTCGTCATTATCCCCCTGGCCATGGTCGCCTATAACCTGGCCGACGACGTCGCCAAGGGCTTCACCGAGGTACGCCACGCCATCGAGCACCGCGAGCTGCTCCCGCCCCCCTGGGTGCGCGCCATCCCGCTGGTGGGCGAGTCGATCGATACCTATTTGCGCCAGCTGGTGGCCAGCCGCGACCAGATGATCGCACTGGCCCAGCGCATGCTGGAACCGGCGCGGCGCTACCTGGTAGCCGGCGGCCTGATGCTGGGTACCGGCGTCGTCCAGCTCAGCCTGGCTGCCTTCGTCAGCTTTTTCTTCTATCGCGACGGCAAATCCCTGCTGGCCGTGATCGATGTGGCGATGCAGCGGATGATGGGCGAGGGCGCCGGATCGGTGGCCACTACCGTCACCCAGACCGTGCGCGGCGTCATGTACGGCATGCTCGGCACCGCGCTGGCCCAGGCCGTGGTGGCCGCAATCGGCTTCACGATCGCCGGCGTGCCCGCGGTGCCGCTGCTGTCGGTGCTGATCTTCGTGTCTTCCCTGATCCCGGTCGGCCCGCCCATCATCTGGGGCGGCGCCGCGTTCTGGCTGTTCCTGCACGGCGAGACCGGATGGGGCATTTTCATGGTCATCTGGGGCACCTTCCTGATCAGCGGTGTCGATAACGTCGTGCGTCCGATGCTGATCAGCATGGGCAGCAGCCTGCCCTTCCTGCTTACTTTGCTGGGCGTGCTGGGCGGAGTGATCGCCTTCGGCTTCGTCGGCATGTTCATCGGGCCGACCCTGCTGGCAGTCGGCTACAGCCTGATGAGCGAGTGGACCGGCACGCCGGACCGGGTGATCCGCCAGAACTGAGCACCCCGGCAAGCAGGCCCAGCCCGCAAGTGGCGGACCAGGCTGGGACGCCTCAGCGCGGCAGGCGCAGTTTGGCCGCCGCCTTCAGGGAATCGGCCAGCACCGTGGTTTCGGCCTCGGATGCGGCAAGCAGGTAGCCGCGCGCATAGGCGGCCTGGCGGCCCAGTTCACCATTGCCTTTCTGAAGTTCCGGCAGCAGCTCGCCGGCGACAGCGAAATCGTTCAGCAGGCCCAGGTGATCCTGCAGCTCGGACAGCCGCGCGACGTAACGCTTGACCTGCCTGGCAGGCAACAGGTCGCGGAAGAATTCCGCGCCGTACCGGGCTTTCTTGGCAGCGATGCGGATCCGGTGGCGCTGGTGCGCTTCCTGGCCGTCGAAATCGGCAATACGGCGGCTCAGGCGCTTCTCGGCCTTGCGCAGGAGGGGAATGCAGGCCTTGGCTGCGCGCTTGGCCAGCGGTGAATTGCCCGGTAATTTCTTGCCCTCTCTCCATTGCCGCGTGTGCAGCCAGCCGTTCACGCCGAGCAGCACCTCGGTAAAGCGGGCCGACAGCAGGGTCTGGAGCAAGCCCTGGTGGAGCTTGTCCGCCCGGGCGCGCGCCGCCAGGCGCAGTGCGGCTGGATCGATGCCGTGCACCCGCGAGAGCGTCGAGTCCGCCAGGACATCCCAGTCGCGCGTAGCGCCCAGCGCCCCGGCCAGCCAGTCGAGTCCTTCGGCAACCTGCCGTGGCGCCGGAGCCAGCTCGCCGAACATGTCGTTCAGGGCCCGCAGGCGGCGCAAGCCAACGCGCATCTGGTGCAGGCTTTCAACGTCTTTCTGCAACACGCCCGGCACGTTCGCTTCCATCTGGCGCAGGCAGTTCAGGCCGATCTGCTGGAACGTGTCCTCCAGGGTGGCATGAGCTCCGAGCTTGACCGGCTGCGCCTTGACCGGGTGCGCCGCCTCATCGCTGAGCATGGCAAAGCCGCGCGCCGCCTTGCTGTCATTGGACATGCGCAAGGGAATATCGGCGTGCAGCGCCAGCGCCAGCTCGAACAGGTGGGTAGAGGAGCCACGCTTGATTTCCAGCTCCAGTTCGGCAATCTCGGCATGGCGGCCGCCCGATTCGATCCGCCCCGAGTCGAGCACGCATTCCACTTCGTCGCCGTCCGGCCATTTCAGGATCCAGCTGGTGCGGTGGGTGACGTTGCGGAAGATCGGCAGGAGCTGGCCGGCCTCGACGCTGGAGAGCAGCGTGGACAGCGCCGCCGGCTTGATCTGGCGCGCCAGCAAGGCCGGTTGTGGCGTAGCATTGGGCAGCGCGCATTCCCATTCGCCGCGTTCGTGCAACCCGGGCGAGCTGGCGGCGGCGGTTTTCACGGTCTGGGTCCAGGCGCCGGCCGATTCGCGCACGCGCAGGGTCAGGCCCCGCTTCCACAAGTCGTGTGCGGCGGTGTCATAGTAGATGTCGACCAGCTGGTGTTCGTGCGCACCGTCGAGGGCCTTGGCCGCGAGCATGGGGTGCTTGCGCATTTGGTCGAGCTGGGCGGGAGGAACCTGCAATTTCAGTTCGGTTTCCATATCGATCCTTTCGGGGAATGCCTGAGCGCGGCAATGTGCGCTCGATCGAGGCGGGTTCTTTCATGTCGTTCCATGCTATCCCATCCGAGTATCCGCCGGCGCGCCGGCGGCTGTACACTCTGCCTGTCAACTTTTTGAAAGCTATCCACATGTTTGCAGCAGTCGATCTCGGGTCGAACAGTTTCCGCCTGCACATCGGCGAACCGGCCGATGGCGACATGCGCATCGTGCGCAGTGCGCGCGACCCGGTGCGCCTGGCCGCCGGCCTCGACGCCAACAACAACCTGACTGCCGCGGCGATCGAAGCGGCGCTGCGCAGCCTGTCCGGATTTGCCGCGATCCTCGGCGAATACAAACTCGACGGCGTGCGCGTGGTGGCCACCAACACCTTGCGCGTGGCGCGCAATGCTCCCGAGGTCTTGCCGCTGGCCGAAAAGGCGATCGGCTATCCGATCGAAGTCATCTCCGGCGAAGAAGAGGGCCGGCTGGTCTACATGGGCGCGGCGCGCGCCCTGGCCGATCCGGGCGAGCAGCGCCTGGTCATCGACATCGGCGGCGGCTCGACCGAGGTCATTGCCGGCAGCGGCGACGAGATCGTGCTGGTCGAGTCCTTCAGCATCGGCACCCAGCCGCAGGCATCGAATTTCTTCGCCGGCGGGCGCATCGATGATGTCAGGTTCGACGCCGCCACCACGATGGCGCGCGCGATGTTCGAAGACATCGCGCCGGCCTTCCGCGCCCACGGCTGGCGCGCGGTCTACGGGTCGTCAGGCACGATGCGCGCCATGGCCGAGGCCATCGCACGCAACGGGCTGGGCGACGGCACCATGTCGCTGGCCGGCTTGCGCGCGCTGCGCGCTGCCCTGGTCGGTTTCGGCCAGGTCGACCTGGTGGAAATGGCGGGCCTGAGGCGCGACCGGGTGGTGGCGGTGCTGGGGGGAGTGAGCATCCTGGCCGGAGCCATGGAAGAATTCGGGATCGAGCGGGTAATGACCGTCAACGCCGGGCTGCGCCTGGGCGCCTTGTCCGACCTGGAAATGCGCTCCCAGCAGCACGACCGGCGCGACCTGGCGATCGTGGCCTGCATGGAGCGGTTCGGCGTCGATGCCGCGCGCGCCCGTCGCACCGCCACCATTGCCGCGCATCTGTATGGCCAGCTTGGCGCCGCCAATCCAAACTGCCTGCACTACCTGGGCTGGGCCTGCATGCTGCACGAGGTCGGCCTGGCGGTATCGCACTCGGGGGCGCACAAGCACAGCGCCTATCTCGTCGAGCATGTCGATCTGCCGGGGTTCACGACCCGCGAACAGCGCCTGATGGCCACGCTCGTTCTGGGCCAGAAAGGCAATCTGCGCAAAATCCGCGAAGCCCTGGCCGAGCCGGCCCTGGTGCGCATGGTGCTGGCGCTGCGCCTGGCGGTGGCCTGCATGCATGCCCGCGTCGACGATGAACTCGGCGGCTTCCGGCTGCGCATGAAGAACCGCATCGAGGTCGAGCTGGCGCCCGACTGGCTGCGGGCGCACCCGACCATGCGCTTCTGGCTGGAGCGCGAAGGCAAGGCGTGGGAAGAGGCCGGCATGGCTTTCCAGTTCAGGGAAGCCTGAAGGCACATGCAGAACTTATAACGATGCTGGTTCACCGAGCGGCAGTATGGACGCGGTGGGCATCGGCTTCAACGCAGCTTGCCGATCAGCTCCGGACCGACCGCCAGCCGGATGAAGGGCAGGTTGTCCTCGGCGTCCGAGCCCTTGATCCAGAGCACCCCGGCCTTGCGAATCTTCCAGGGCTGTTTTTCGCCCGCCAGGATCAGGGCCGCCAGCTCACCCAATTGCGGCTGGTGGCCGATCAGCAGGGCGGGAAAGCGGTGGTCCGGCCAGCCGCAGGTTTCCAGCATGCGTTCAGGCGTGGAGTCGGTGTCCAGGGCTTCGTGGACCGTGTAGCGGCGGCCCAGGCCATCTGCGGTCTGCAGGCAGCGCTTGGCCGGGCTCACCAGCACGCGGCATTGCTCCGGCAATTGATGGGCCAGCCAGGCGCCCACCCGCGCCGCGTGGCGGCCGCCCTTTGAGGTCAATGCCCGCCGGGCGTCAGGCTCCCCGGCTTCGGCTTCGGCGTGGCGCCACAAGATCAGGTCCATCTCCGTTCTCCTTTGGAAGGTCGTCCGTCGCGCCGGCGCCGAGCAGGTCCATCAGCACCTTCTGTGCATCATAGGGTTTTTGTCCGGAACGCGGCTTGCGGCGCCGGTAATGGCCATTGCTGTCCAGTTCCCAGGCGCTGACGTTGTCGTTCAGATAGGGCTGCAGGCCTTCGCGCAACAGGCGTTTCTTCAGGGCGGGCGAGGTGACCGGGAAGGTGACTTCGATCCGGCGCAGCAGGTTGCGGTTCATCCAGTCGGCGCTGCTGAGATAGATGTCGTGCTTGAGGTTGTTGCGGAAATAAAAGATCCGGGTATGTTCCAGGAAGCGACCGACGATCGAGCGCACCTTGATATTGGCCGACAGTCCCGGCACCCCGGGACGCAGCGAGCAGGCCCCGCGCACGATAAGGTCGATCTTGACGCCGTCGCAGGAGGCGTCGTACAGCGCGCGGATCACGGTTTCGTCGGTCAGCGCATTCATCTTGGCAATGATGCGCCCCGGCTTGCCGCCGCGCGCGATGGCCCCTTCCTGCAGGATCGCGCGCACGATTTCCTTCTGCAGCGTGAACGGCGCCAGCCATATGCAGCCGAGCTGCTTGGGCTTGGTCATGCTGGTCAGGTGGATGAAGACTTCATTGACGTCGGCCGTCAGCGACGCGTCCGAGGTCAGCAGCCCGAGGTCGGAATAATGGCGGGCCGTGGCCGGATTGTAATTGCCGGTGCCCAGATGGGCGTAGCGGCGCAGGCCGGTTGCTTCGCGGCGCAGCACCAGGGCCATTTTCGCGTGGGTCTTCAGGCCCACCACGCCATAGACCACCTGCGCGCCGGCCTCTTCCAGGCGCTCGGCCCAGTTGATGTTCGCCTCTTCGTCGAAACGCGCCATCAGTTCAACGATGACGGTGACTTCCTTGCCGCGCTGGGCCGCGCTGATCAGGGCCTCCATCAGCTCGGAATTCATGCCGGCCCGGTAGATGGTCTGCTTGATCGCGACCACGCTGGGGTCGCTCGCGGCAGCGTGGATGAAATCGATCACCGGCTGGAAAGACTGGAAGGGATGGTGCAGGAGCACGTCCTGGCGCGCCAGGGTGCCGAAGATATCGTTCGGGTCCAGCTTGGTTGGAAACCCGGGCGTGAAGGGGACGAACTTGAGCCCCGGCTGGGTACTGGCGTTGACGATTTCGAGCAGCCGGCCCATGTTGACCGGGCCGTCCACCGCGAACACGCGGCTGCCGTCGATGCCGAACTGCTGGCTGAGGAAATCCGACAGGTGGGGCGGGCAATCGAGGCCGACCTCGAGCCGCACGGCAAAGCCGTATTGCCGGCTGTGCAGCTCGCTTTGCAGGGCCTGGCGCAGGTTCTTGACTTCTTCTTCGTCGACCCACAGGTCGCTGTTGCGCGTGACCCGGAACTGCGAGGAGGCGACCACCTCGCGTCCGGTAAACAGCTCGGGCAGGTGGGCCTGGATGACCGAAGACAGCAGGCAGTAGGACGCGCCTTTCTGGTCCGACAAGTCGTCGGGCAGCCGGATAACGCGCGGCAGCACCCGCGGCACCTTCATGATGGCAATCGCGGTGCCGCGCCCGAACGCATCCTTGCCCGACAGCTCGACGATGAAGTTCAGGCTCTTGTTGATCACGCGCGGGAAAGGGTGGGCCGGATCCAGCCCGACCGGTGTGAGCAGCGGCCTGACTTCCTTGTCGAAATACTGTTTCACCCAGGCCCGCTGGGCCGGGTTGCGGTCGCTCCGGCGCAGCATGTGGATGCCGTTTTCCGACAGGCGCGGCAGGATCTCACTGTTGAGCAGCTGGTATTGGCGGGCAATCAGGCGGCGGCATTCCTCGCTGGCGCGCACCAGGGTGGCGGCCAGGGTTTCCGGCATGCGTTCCAGGCTGCGTTCAATCGTGTGCTGGGCCAGCAGGCTGGCAACGCGCACCTCGAAGAACTCGTCGAGATTGCTGCTGACGATGCACAGGAAGCGCAGGCGTTCGAGCAGCGGCACCCGATCGTCCTCGGCCTGGGCCAGCACGCGGCGGTTGAATTCCAGGAGGGACAGTTCACGGTTCAGGAACTGGCCGCCCCGGTCCAGCACCGCCATTGCTTCCGCTTCTTGTTGTTTGACCTTCTTGTCCATCTTGCGCCGCGATTTCATATGAGAATGCCAGTGTCGTTGGCAAATATGACAGGTTCGTTACATCTTGCCCGGCCAGTCTTGTTTCCTGCCGCTGGTGTTCGTTCCGGAACAGCATAGCGCAAGTTGACTGGCCAGCCTGCATTCCGCGGCATGGCCTGCGCCCATCAGTAAGGGCCCGGACCCGCGCGCCATGGTATCGTTGCCTGTCGCTCCCACTGCCGCCCCCGCACCCGTAAAGGAAGCCCATGCATCCCTCGAATATCGTCCTGCTCGAATTCCACCCCGAACGCGATGACCTCCGCCCCGGCAAGGAATTGCGCGACGGCCTGTCGGTGGCGCTGCGCATGGGGCAAACGCTCTGGACGGCCAACGACGAATCCATCAGCATCGAACGCCTGACCCTGTGCAAGGAGGATAGCACCGGCCAGAGCAGCTTCGCGCAGGGACACCGGCAGTATGCGCTGCACGACTATTTTTCGTTGCCGCTGCCGCCGCACGGCGACACGCCGGAGGATATCAACGAAATCGATATCGAGGGCCTGGCGAGCGACGGAAAATACCTGTGGGTGACCGGTTCGCACAGCCTGCGCCGCAAGCAGCCGAAGGAGGGCGACGGCGTGAAGAAAGCCCACAAGCGCCTGGCCTCGGTCAGCACCGACGGCAACCGCTACCTGCTGGGGCGCATCCCGATCGTCGAGGAAGACGGGGCCCCCACCCTGGTGCGCGCGAGCACGTACAAGGACAAGCGCCGCAGCGCAGCGCTCTTGCGCTGCGACGCCCACGGCAACGAGCTGACCGCGCTGCTCGCGGACGACGAGCATCTCGGCCCTTTCCTGGCCATTCCCGGCAAGGACAACGGCTTCGACATCGAGGGCCTGGCCATCTCCGGCAAGCACCTGCTGCTCGGCCTGCGCGGCCCGGTGCTGCGCGGCTGGGCGGTGATCATCGAAGTGGCGCTGGTGGACGACGCAGAAGAAGGCTGGCTGCGCCTGGCGCCGGTCGATGACGAGGGAAAGCTCTACCGCAAGCATTTCCTCGACCTGAAGGGACTCGGTATCCGCGACATGTGCATCCGCGGCAAGGACCTGCTGGTGCTGGCCGGGCCGACCATGGACCTGGACGGGCCGGTATCGGTGCAGTGCTGGCGCGGCGGGGCGGCGCCCGCCAGGGAATGCGTGGTGCCGGCGGACGAACTGGAGCACGTGCTGGACCTGCCTTTCGGCCAGGGCGTCGATCATCCGGAAGGCATGGCCCTGTTCACCTCCGACGGCGGCAGCACGGAAGCGCTGCTGGTGGTGCACGATGCGGCATCGCCCAGCCGGCAGATCGGCGAGAGCACCCTGGTGGCAGACGTCTATGCCTTGCCTCCGCGCAGCAGGCCGCGCAGCAAGGGCAAGTGAAGCGCACAGCGCGCGGCTGGCGATGCCAGCATCGACTCGGCGGTAGCAGGCGCATGGCCTGCTGAACCGGCTTAACGGCCGAAGTGCCCGTACAGGCCGAGGCAGAGCTCGACGAAGATGAGCAGCAGGATCGCCTGCTCGAGCCGGTGCGAGCTGTGGTAGCGCATGGTTTCGACCAGCGTCTCGGAGGTATGCGACAGCGTGGTGAGCTTGCGGTCCAGCGCCGCTGCGCGGTCGTGCAGTTCGTAGTCGCCCTCGAGCATCGCGTACAGGCCGGACAGGCTGGGGTTATCCCACAGCAGGTCGGGGCGGTCGAGCACGCCGGCGCGGCCGTTCAGGCGGTTCTCCGCCAGCAGCATGTTCCCGACCGTCTTGAGCAGCTCGGACGGCTTCGCGGAAAAGCGTCCGTCCTCGGCCAGGTCGCGCGCCAGCGGTTCGCTCAGGTCGAAGTCGCGTGCGGCGCGGCGCTCCTGGAAGGACAGCATGGCCGCCTTGGCCATGACCTCGGCGATCAGCTGCAGGCGCAGCCGGTCGGCGTTCTTGATCTTGATGTCCGGCCCGGATGGCCCTTCTTCTTCGTCGGGACTCACGCACACCCGCGCGCTTTCTTCCGCCTTGACGTCGGCCGCGCCCGTGGCATGCGGAGCGACGGCGCGCAGCAGGTGCGCCTTCTCGTCGTCGGTGGCATTGAAGAACACGATGGCGCCGTAGCGGAAGATCGCCGCGAGGCCGCCTTCTGCGAGCCGGATCGTGAACGGAGACTTGCCGACGATCTCGAAACCGGAAATGGCCCGGATGTCGATGCGCTCGGCAGCCATGATGGCGCTGGCCGTGAACTGGAGCTGGGTGATGACCGGCCGGTGATACGGCAGCTTCTCCGTGTTCAGGTGCAGCCCGGGACGGGTGCGGGGGCGCGGATTCCAGTGAATCTGCTTTCGGTTGATGTGGCTATCCATGATGTTTCCGCTTGCTTGCGCCACACGTGGCGCCGGCGTCTATCTTGTCAGGGCTGCATCTGCCCCTGCCCGATTTCCTGCGCAATCGTCAGGTTTTTTACATGCTCTAGTCGTGCTCGTCATCGTCGAGCGCGCGCTCGCGCCGCGGCAGCACCTTCACCAGCAGGATGCGCGGCCCGTTCATCTTCTTGACCACGACGTCGAACTGCGGGAACTCGATGCGCTGGCCCTGTTTCGGGATGTCGCCCAGCTTTTCCATGAGCAGGCCGCCGACCGATTCGACGTCGTCCAGGCCCATCTCTTCGTTGTCGATGTCGATCCCGAGCAGGCGCTCGAGCGAGAAGATCGGCAGGCTGGCCTTGCCGATATACGTGCCGTCCGGCTGCGCCATCCAGTCGTTCTCGTTCATGCGGAATTCGTCGCGGATCTCGCCCACCATGGCGCCAAGCAGGTTGTCGAGCGTGATGAAGCCGACCGGGCGCTTGCCCTTTTCGCCGATCAGCGCGAAATGCGGGGCGCCGCCGCGGAAGCGCCGGAAGATGTCCTGCGCCGGGGTGCGCGCCGAAATCGTCTCCACGGGGCGCAGGTGCTGCCTCAGGTCGGTGACCGGGCGGCCGGCCTGCTGGGCGAAGAACAGGTCCTTCAGGTGGATCACGCCCAGCACTTCCTCGCCTTCCTCGTCGAAATACGGGTAGCGCGAGAAGCGGTTGCGGCGCACCGTCTCCATGTTTTGCTCGTGGCTGCGGCCGGCGTACAGCGCGCTCACCTCGTTGATCGGGCGCATCAGGTCGGACACCGCGAGCTGGCTGAAGTCGAGCGACTGGGCCAGGATGTTGCGCTCGTCGGTGGTGAATTTTTCGCCCGGGGTGCTGGTGCGCAGGATGAGTTTCAGCTCGTCGGTCGAGTAATGGGTGTCGTGGCTGCCGGTGCCGGCCAGGCCGGCGATGCGCAGCACCAGGTTGGCGCTGGCATTGAGCAGCGCGATGGCCGGGTACATCGACCAGTAGAAGGCGTACAGCGGGATCGCGGTCCAGAGGGCCACCACTTCGGGCAGGCGGATCGCCAGCGTCTTGGGGGCCAGTTCGCCGACCACGATGTGCAGGAAGGAGATCACCGAGAAGGCGACCACGAAGGAGACGCCGTGGATCAGCTCGGGAGAGGTCACGCCCAGCATGGCGAACAGGGGTTCGAGCAGGCTTGCAAAGGCCGGCTCGCCGACCCAGCCCAGGCCGAGCGAGGCCAGGGTGATGCCGAGCTGGCAGGCGGAGAGGTAGGCGTCGAGCTGGTTGTGGACCTTGCCCAGGATGCGCCCGCGCAGGCCGGAGGTCTTGGCAATCGCGCGCACGCGCGTCTTGCGCAACGTGACGATGGAGAATTCCGCCGCCACGTAGAAGCCGTTCAGCGCCACCAGGAACAGGGCGAGAACGACGAATAAAAGGTTTTCCATTGAAGAGAGTTAAGTTAAAAAAAAGGCAAAGCCGGTGTCCATTGTACAGCTCAACTACTCGCCAGTACGCCCTGGTGGACTGCCGAGAGGATCGCTTCGACGGCCGGATGCTTGATCTTGCGCTCGTTCGAGACGGCGTAGAAATGCTCGCGCACCTGCGGCACGCGCCCGACCTGGAGGGCGCCGAACTGCTCTTCGACGTCATGGGCCAGGGCCGCCGGGGCGAAGAACAGGCCCAGGCCGCGTCGCCCGAAGGTGGTGAGCAGGGCGTTGTCCTCGAATTCGCCGACCACGTCCGGACGCACGCCCTGCAGCTCGAACCATTCGTCGATCTTGCCGCGCAGGGCATTATTGCGTGTCGGCAGCAGGAACGGCGCGCCGTTCAGCGAACGCGGAAAGTCTCCTCCCCAGCTTTCCGCCAGCGCAGGGGTGCCGACCACGATGGTTTCGCTGTCCGACAGCAAATGGCTGAACACGCGCAAGGTGGTGCCCGAGCGCACCGCGCGGTCGGTCAGCACCACGTCGAGCTTGTGCAGGGCCAGGTCGGCCAGCAATTCGTCGAACTCGCCCTCGTAGCAGACCAGGCGCACCGGACGTGGCAGCCGGGTGGCGATCTCGAGCAGGCGGTAGGCGGTCAGCTTGGGCAGCGAGTCGGAAATGCCGACCGTCAGGCGGATGCGCGCGCTGTCGGACTCGGCCAGGGCTTCCTGCATCTGCTCGCCGAGCAGGAAGATCTGGTCGGCGTAGGATAGCGCCAGACGCCCGGCCTCGGTCAGGTTCAGGCGCCGGCCCTGCTGGGTGAACAGGGCCTTGCCCATAGCCTGCTCGAGCTGCGATAGTTGCGTACTGACGGTCTGGATCGCCAGGCCGAGGCGCTCGGCGGCGCGGGTGATGCTGCCTTCTTTCGCGACCACCCAAAAGTAATAAAGGTGGCGGAAGTTGGGAGGGGTATGATTCATCTCTTCTGTTTTTGCGAAGTAATTCTTCGATTATCTTCGCTTTTTCAATATCTTGCCGAGCTATACACTGCGTTCTGTCAATTCAACAACAAGAGGAAGCCACACATGAAGCACTTCAACATAAGGGGAAATTCAGCATGAAACACTTTACCTGGTCATTCGTCGTGACCGCGATCTGTATGGCACTGGCGGGCTGGTGGGGTTACGACCATGCCGGCATCTCCGGCATGTTGACCGCACTGGGCGTGACCGCGATCCTGTCGGTCATGGAAGTCTCGCTGTCCTTCGACAACGCCGTGGTCAACGCGTCGGTCCTGAAGGGCTGGAACGAATTCTGGCTCAAGCTGTTCCTGGGCCTGGGCATGATCATCGCCGTGTTCGGCATGCGCCTGGTGTTCCCGCTGGTGATCGTCGCGGTCGCGGCCGACCTGGGCATGACCGAAGTGTGGAACCTGGCGCTGACCGATCCGAAAGGCTTCTCGACCCACCTGACCAACCACCACGCGGAAGTGGCGGCCTTCGGTGGCATGTTCCTGCTGCTGGTCTTCCTGAATTTCCTGCTCGACGAGGAAAAAGAGACGCACTGGCTCGGCAATGTCGAGCGTAAGCTCGGTTCGCTTGGCAAGGTATCGTCGATTGCGGTGATGATTGCCCTGGGTTCGTTGATGCTCGCCATGGGCTGGGTGGAAGAAGCGCAGAAGATGGTCGTGCTGATGGCCGGCCTGTGGGGCATCGTGGTGTATATCGGTGTCGATATGCTCAGCAGCCTGCTGGAAAAGAGCGAATCCGATGAAAACAGCAACGTCGGCGACATGGTCAAGCGTGGCGGTATCGGCGGCTTCCTGTACCTCGAAGTGCTGGACGCATCGTTCTCCTTCGACGGCGTGATCGGCGCCTTCGCGATCACCCAGGACGTCGTGATCATCATGCTGGGCCTGGCAATCGGCGCGATGTTCGTGCGTTCGATGACGGTCTACCTGGTCCGCCAGGGCACGCTGGACGAATACGTCTACCTGGAGCACGGCGCACACTATGCGATCGGTATCCTGGCCGTGATCATGCTGGTGAGTATGAAGTACCACGTGCCCGAGCTGTTCACGGGCCTGATCGGTGTGGCCTTCATCGCGGCTTCGCTGTGGAGCTCGCTGCAGCACAAGAAGCTGAACGGCTCGGTCGAAGAAAAACTGGCATAAGCACGAAGGCGGCCCACACGGGCCGCCCGCAAGAACCGCGCGGCGAGTGGCAGAACACCAGCTCGCTGCGCCTACTACCCGGTGTTCACAAGCAGTTCTATTTTAGGAGACTCACAATCATGGCAATCAGTCTGCAAAAAGGCGGCAACGTCAACCTGTCGAAAGAAGCTCCTGGCCTGACCCAGCTGAAGGTCGGCCTCGGCTGGGACACCCGCGCCACCGATGGCGCAGCATTCGACCTCGACGGCGCGGTGTTCCTGCTCAATGCGTCGGGCAAAGTGCGTTCGGATAGCGACTTCATCTTCTACAACAACCTGAAGTCGGCCGACGGCTCGGTGGTCCACTCGGGCGACAACACCACCGGCCAGGGCGACGGCGACGACGAAAGCGTATCGATCGACCTGTCCAAGGTGCCGGCCGATGTCGACAAGGTGGTGCTGGCCGTGACCATCCACGACGCCGAGACCCGCCGCCAGAACTTCGGCATGGTCGGCAAGGCCTTCATCCGCTGCGTCAACGCCGGCAACAACAGCGAAATCGCCCGCTACGACCTGTCGGAAGACAGCTCGACCGAAGCTGCGATGATCTTCGGCGAGGTGTATCGTAACGGCGCCGACTGGAAGTTCCGCGCCATCGGCCAGGGCTTCGCCGGCGGCCTGGGCCCACTGGCCAAGAACTACGGCGTGAACGTCTAATTCAACAGCTGCGGCCCGCTCCACAGGGCGGGCCGCTTGGAAAGGAAGCCAGCAATGCCAGTATTTACCGTGACCGGGGATGTCGATCCCTTCCTGCATGTCTCGATGCGACGCGGCGAAACCATCTATTGCGAGTCGGATGCGATGGTGATGATGGAATCGACGCTCGACCTGAAGGGCAAGATGAAGGGAGGCCTCGGCAGCGCGCTGATGCGCACCTTCGCCAACGGCGAGTCGTTCTTCCAGCAGCACATCGAAGCGACCCGCGGCGACGGCGACTGCCTGCTCTCGCCCACGCTGCCGGGCGCGATGCAGGTGGTCGACGTCGGTCCGAACAACTACATCATCAGCGATGGCGCCTTTGTGGCGGCCACCAACGGCGTCGAGTTGAAGGTGCGCACCCAGAACATCGGCAACGCCCTGTTCGCGCAGAGCGGCGGCTTCTTCGTCACCGAGACGGGCGGCAGCGGCCAGGTGGTGGTGTCGGGCTTCGGGTCGATGTCGATGCTGGACGTCGAGCCCGGCAAGGACGCGATCATCGACAACGCCCACGTGGTGTGCTGGGACAGCACGCTGCGCTACGAGATCTCGATCACGACCGGCACCAGCGGCGGCTTCCTGGGCAACCTGATCAACAGCCAGACCAGCGGCGAGGGCATGGTGTTGCGCTTCTCGGGCAAAGGGAAGGTTTACGTATGTTCACGCAACCGGAATGCATTCAAAGCCTGGATGCAGCAGCCGGCGCGCTAATAGGAGAATTGATATGTCAGTTAATCTGCAAAAAGGCCAGAAGATCTCGCTCGACAAGGAAGCCGGCGGCGCGCTCTCGCGCGTCACCATGGGCCTGGGCTGGGACGTGGCCAAGTCCAAGGGCTTCTTCGGCTTCGGCGGCGGCAAGGGCGACGCGGTCGACCTCGACGCATCGGTCGTGATGTTCGACGAATCGAACCGCCCGGTCGACACCGTCTGGTTCCGCCAGCTCAAGAGCAAGGACGGCAGCATCACCCACACCGGCGACAACCGCACCGGCGCCGGCGACGGCGACGACGAACAGATCTCGGTCGAGCTGGCGCGCGTGCCCGCCAACATCAAGTCGCTGGTGTTCACCGTGAACAGCTTCACCGGCCAGAACTTCTCGACGGTGGAAAACGCCTACTGCCGCCTGATCAACGCAGGCAACAACCAGGAAGTGGCGCGCTTCAACCTGTCGGTGCAGGGTTCGCACACCGCGCAGATCATGGCCAAGCTGTACCGCCATGGCGGCGAGTGGAAGATGCATGCAATCGGTGAGAACGGGTCGGGGCGCACCTTCGACGACCTGATGCCGCTGATTACGCCGCACCTGTAATCTACTGTATCGATGTGAGAAGAGCCGGGCTTGCCCGGCTCTTTTTTTGTCCGCATTGATCGCATGGCTCGCATCTCGCCGGTCCGTAGGGTGTGTAAGAGCAAAGTAGTAATGTCCGGTTCTAGCAAAGTAGAAATGTCCGATTTTGCTAGATAGCTCATGCTGTCGACTCTGAATAATCTGGAGTCGACGGTGAGCAA
>NZ_JCASIH010000029.1:0-43581 GCF_059685935.1 Telluria sp. ZT3P39 | reverse complement strand
AAGAGAGGGCTAACACAGCCATGCATGCACCGCTTTTTTGACAGGGAAGCTAGCAGCAACCCGGCCCGCCTACAAGGAAAATATGTGGGGAAGGGTCAGGACCTGACCCCGATTTTGTTTGGAATGGTTAACGGGCGTGTCGAATGCCCGCCGCGGGTTACATCAAGCCTTCGAAGGGGATGATGTCGACCATGTCGCCCGACACGACATTGCCCTGCTCGTCGTGCAAGACGACCATGCAATTCGCCTCCGACATCGAGCGCAGGATGCCCGAGCCTTGCGAGCCGGTGATGCGCACTTCGGGCTGGCCGTCACTGCCTGCCGACAGGATGCCGCGCTGGTATTCGGTGCGGCCGGGCTTCTTGCGGATCGCCACGCTCGAGCGCGCGCGCAGCAGCGGCAGCGGGGCGTCGGCGCCCATCATGCGCAGCAGCGCCTCGCGCGCGAAGAAGTAGAAGGACACCATCACCGCGACCGGATTGCCGGGCAGGCCGAACAGGAAGGCGCTGCGGCCATTGGACTTGATGCGGCCGAAGGCCAGCGGGCGCCCGGGGCGCATGCCGATCTTCCAGAAGGTCACGTCGCCCAGTTTGCCCATCACCTGCTTGGTATAGTCGGCCGCGCCGACCGAGACGCCGCCCGAGGTGATGATGGCGTCCGCATTCTCGCAGGCGCTGCGCAAGGCGTCTTCCAGCGTTTTCGGGTCGTCGCGCACCACGCCCATGTCGATGAAGTCGCAGCCCAGGCGCTGCAGCATGCCGTAGATCGTGTAGCGGTTGCTGTCGTAGACGCAGCCCTCAATCAGCGGTTCGCCGACCGAACGCAGTTCGTCGCCGGTCGAAAAAAATGCGACGCGCAGGCGCCGCTGCACGGCGACCTCGGGCATGCCGAGCGACGCGAGCAGGCCCAGGTCGGCGGGACGCACGATGCGGCCGGCCTTGAGTGCCGGGCTGCCGGCCTTCAGGTCTTCGCCGGCGAAGCGGCGGTTATCGCCAGGGCGGATTACGCCGGCGGACAAGGTGATGCTGTCGCCATCCTGCTTGACGAATTCCTGCGGCACCACGCTGTCGCAGCCGACAGGCATGACACCGCCCGTCATGATGCGCACGCATTCGCCCGAGGCGGGAACAAGCCCGGATGGATTGCCGGCGAAGGCCGTACCGATCACGCGCAGCGTTACCGGCGCATCGGCCGGCAGGTCTTCGCCACGCAAGGCAAAGCCATCCATCGCCGAGTTATCGTGGGCAGGTACGTTTATCGGCGAGATGACGTCTGCTGCGAGCACGCGGCCCAGCGCAGCGCGCAGCGCGACCTTTTCCACTGAACGTACCGGCTGCACGAAGTCGCGAATGATGCGCTGGGCGTCGCGCACGGGTAGGGCGTCCGGGTCGTAGCCATCGAGGCAGCTGGTCACCTTCGCCAGCGTCGGCGGCAGCGTGTCGTCCAGCACGTGCAGCTCTTCGAGGGTATTGATGTTGCGGAAGGCGTCGGCGTCTTCGAACAGGACCTCCATTGCCTTGAGGTCCTTGTACCAGCCATCCATGCGCCGTCCACCCTCGGCAAGGTATTGCGACAGCACCGGCAGCCGGTTTGCCTTGACCAGGCAGAACACGGGATGCGCTTGCGGGCGCATGCCCGGCTCCTGGGTCACGGCGAAAGCCAGGTCGGCGTCCGCGTCTTCCACCGCGGCGGCCAGCCGGACGGCGAGATCATGCGGCAGGAAGGGCGAATCGCAGGGCACGGCCAGCAGCCAGGGCGTCACGCAGTGGCGCAGGCCCGCTTCCATTCCGGCCAGCGGACCCGCAAAACCGGGCGTCTCGTCGGCCCACACGGGCGCAGCCAGTTCCAGCCAGGCTTCCAGGTTGCGGTTGGCGTTGACCATGACCGAGCCGACCTGCGGCAGCAGGCGGTCGATCACGTGCTGGGCCATCGTGCTGCCGCGGAAAGGCTGCAGGCCCTTGTCCACATTGCCCATGCGCGAGCCGCGCCCGCCCGCCAGGACCAGTCCTGTGATGAGTTTTTTGTCCATGTTTTTTTAACCGCCGATGTAAGACATTTCAACCCGCTTGGCCCCCGGCGCCAGGCTGGACGTGTCGACCGTGCGCGTTTCCGAATAGCGGTCGGTGCGCCCGCGCCAGAGCTGGGCGACGGCGGCGGACAGCTCGGCATCGTCGCGGCCGGTGCGCAGCAGGGCGCGCAGGTCGTGGCCCCGGGTGGCGAACAGGCAGGTGTAGAGCTTGCCCTCGGTGGAGAGGCGCAGGCGCGAGCAGTCGTGGCAAAAGGCTTGCGTGACGCTGGAGATGACGCCGACTTCGCCGCTGCCGTCGAGGTAGCGCCAGCGCGCGGCCGTTTCGCCCGCATAGTTGGCCGAGGCGGGCGCCACCGGCAGCTCGGCCCCAATGCGCCGAATGACTTCTGCGGACGGAATCACCTCGTCCATGTTCCAGCCATTCGATGCGCCCACGTCCATGTATTCGATGAAGCGCAGGATGAAGGGCGAGCCCTTGAAGTGGCGCGCCATCGGCAGGATCTGGCCATCGTTGGTGCCGCCCTTGACCACCATGTTGACCTTGATCGGCCCGAGCCCGGCCGCGTGCGCGGCGTCCAGCCCGTGCAGCACGTCGGCCACCGAGAAGTCGACGTCGTTCATGCGCCGGAACATGGTTTCGTCCAGCGCGTCGAGCGACACCGTGACGCGGTCAAGGCCCGCATCTTTCAGGGCCTGCGCCTTGCGCGCCAGCAGCGAGCCATTGGTGGTGAGCGTCAGGTCGAGCGGACGACCGCTTGGGGTGGGCAGCGCGCGCAGCATGCCGACCAGGCGCTCGAGGTTCTTGCGCAGCAGCGGTTCGCCGCCCGTCAGGCGGATTTTCTCGACGCCGTGCGCAATGAAGATGCGCGCCACGCGCTGGATCTCTTCGAAGGAGAGCAGCTCGCTGTGCGGCAGGTAGGCGTAATCCTTGTCGAACACTTCCTTCGGCATGCAGTACACGCAGCGGAAATTGCAGCGGTCGGTGACCGAGATGCGCAGGTCGTGCAGCGGCCGGCCGAGCGCATCGAGCAGCTGTCCGATCGGTGCGTCGACCTGGCTTGGCACCGCCAGCATCGGCGAGCGCAAGTCGTTGATCATGATGATTTTTTCAGCCATGCCAATACGATAGCACGAGCCCCGCGAGCGCACAGGCGGCGATCAGGCGGATGGGCCCGAGCTTGAAGCGCAGCAGCGCGACGCTGGCGGCCGCGCCGATGAGCATCGCGGCCGGCTGGGCCGTGCCGCCTGCGAAGAACACGTGCTGCCCGAAGAACACGGCCAGGCTGGCGACCACCCCGACCACGGCGGCGGAGATGGCGGTCAGGGGCGCGGTCAGCCGCACGTTGCCGCGCCCGGACTCGACCAGCGGCCCGCCCGCCAGGATGAACACGAAGGAGGGCAGGAAGGTGAACAGCGCCGCCACCAGCGCGCCGGCGGCGCCGGCCAGGGGCAGCGCGTCGGGCCCGAACAGCGCATGGGTCCAGCCGCCGACGAAGCCGACAAAGGCCACGATCATGATCAGGGGCCCGGGCGTGGTCTCGCCCAGCGCCAGCCCGTCGATCATCTGGGCGGCGCTCAGCCAGCCGTATTGCTCGACCGCGCCCTGCACCACATAGGGCAGCACCGCGTAGGCGCCCCCAAAGGTCATCAAGGCCGCCTTGGTGAAGAACCAGCCCATCCGGGCCAGTGTGCCGTCCACGCCGTAGATCGCGGCCAGCACCAGCCAGGCGGCGAGCGCCAACCCGCTGCCGACCAGCGCCACCTTGAGCAGCCCGCGCAGCGAGAAGCGCGCGTGTTCGGGCGTCGGCGTATCGTCATCGATCAACGCCGGGCCGTAGTGCTTGCGCTCGAGGGGATGGCCGCCGCCGGGCTGGAAGCGGTGCGGCCAGATGCGTCCGCCGACAAGACCCGCCGTTGCCGCCAGCAGCACGATCAGCGGGAAGGGGACGTCGAACACGGCGATGCCGATGAAGGCCAGCGCGGCGATCGCGCACAGCAGGCCGTTGCGCAGGGTGCGGGTGCCGATGCGCCAGGCCGCGCCGATAACGATGGCGACCACGGCCGGCTTGATCCCGGCCATGATGCCCGCGACCGCCGGCAGATGGCCCCAGGCCAGGTACATCCACGACAGCCCGATGAGCAGCAGGAGCGAAGGCAGGATGAACAGCAGCCCGGCCATGATGCCGCCCAGCGTGCGGTGCAGCAGCCAGCCGATGTAGACGGCCAGCTGGGTCGCTTCCGGGCCGGGCAGCAGCATGCAGTAGTTCAGCGCGTGCAGGAAGCGCTGCTCCGAAATCCAGCGCCGCCGCTCGACCAGTTCGGCGTGCATCAGGGCGATCTGGCCGGCCGGGCCGCCGAAGCTGATGAAGCCGAGTTTGAGCCAGTAGAGCAGGGCTTGGCGGAAGGTGACGGGGGCGGGGGCTTGCATGAGAGTGATCGTAACCCATCCAGTTCGTGTACCCAGCACCCTGAAACGAGAAAGGGAAGCCGAAGCTTCCCTTTCTTACCTTCTATGCGACAAGGCTTACTGGCGGCTGGTATCCACCTGGATCAGCGGCTCGTCCACCGGTACGACCACCGGCTTGCGGGCGCGGCCGACGCGTTGGGTCGACGCGGCCTGGGCGGCGGCTTCCTGTGCGGCGCGCAGCTTTTCCGGATCGGTCGATGCCAGTTGCAGGCCGGCTTTGGACAGCACGTCGTCCATGTTGACCGGAGCCTGGACGGCGACAGGTGCAGGTGCAGGTGCAGGTGCGACCGGCGCCGGAGCAACTTCCACAGGCGCTGGCGCTGCAGCAACCGGAGCAGGAGCAGCAACAGGAGCAGCAACAGGAGCAGCAACCGGAGCAGGAGCAGCCTCGACAGCCGGAGCAGCCGCAGCTTGCGCAGCAGCCACCGACGCGGCGGTCGGGAAAGCCCATGCACCCGCTTCGCCGGCAGCGGTCGCCACCGGTGCGGCCGCAGGTGCAGCAGCCGGAGCAACAGCAGCAGGCGCCTCGGCTTGCGCCTTGGCAGCGGCGGCGGCAGCCACCGAGGCCGAGGTCGGGAAGACCCATGGCGCCGGCTCGGTCGATGCCGCAGCCTGCTTGGCCCGTGGCGGACGGCCCTGGGCAGCTACCTTGGCAGCTTCTTCGTCGGCAACCGGCGTGAACGCTGGTGCGCCTTCTGCGCCTTCCATGCCTTCGCTACCCTCCGCACCATCACGGTCGCGGCGGTTGCGGTTGCGGCCACCGCGGCGGCGGCGGCGGCGTGGCTCGTCGCCGTCGGCGTCGAGTTCCTCGCCGGCAGGACCGGTCGAGGCGACTTTCACTGCGTGCTCGAGCACGTCGCCGTGCGGCGTGCTGGTGGACAGTTCGGCTTCAACCGGCGCCGGGGTAGCGTGCAGTTTCAGTTCTTCCGCCTTGGCTTCGACCGGCTGGGCGGCGCGTTCGCCGCGCTCACGCGGCTGGCGCGGTGCGCGTTCCTTGCGCTCGCCCGGTTCCGGACGCTCGCCACGCTCGGCGCGTTCGCCACGCGGTGCGGCCTGTGCCGCCTCGGCGCCCTCACGCGGCTCGCGCGGTGGACGCGGTTCGCGTGGAGGACGCGGTGGACGTGCCGGCTTGCCTTCGAGCTCCGCGGCTTTCACGGTGTCGTCGGTTTTACCAGTTGCGTCACGCTCGCTGCGGTCACGGCCGCCCTTGGCGCCACGGCCGCTGCCGTTGCGGCCGCGCTGGCCGCGTTCGCCGCGCTCGCCCGTTGCCGCAGCAGCCGGCTTTTCAGCCACGACTGGAGCAGGAGCTGGCGCCGGTGGCACCGGCTCGCCCATGAAGAACTTGCGGATGCGGGCGAAGAAGCCGGTTTCGGCAGGCGCCGGGGCGACGACCGGGGCCGCTGCCGGAGCGGCGACCGGCTTGGCCGGCTTGGCTGCTTCGCTGCGGTCCACCACCGGGGCCGGCTGGGCCGGGGTGATGGTCTTGACCACGGCTTCCTGGCGCGGCTTGGCTTCTTCTTTCTGGCGCTTGGCGTAGGCCATGTCGGTGTCGGCCGATTCCGCCATGGTGTAGCTGGCGTGGGCGTCTTCCAGGCGCGGGTCGTCGTGCTTGATGCGCTCGAGCTTGTAGTGCGGCGTGTCCAGGTGCTTGTTCGGGATCAGGATCACGGTGATGCGGTGGCGGCTCTCGATCTTGAGCACTTCGCCGCGCTTCTCGTTGAGCAGGAAGGCGGCGACGTCCACCGGCACCTGCACGTGGATCGCGGCCGAGTTTTCCTTCATCGCCTCTTCCTGGATGATGCGCAGCACCTGCAGGGCGGACGATTCGGTATCGCGGATGTGGCCGGTGCCCGAGCAGCGCGGGCAGGTCACGTGCGAGCCTTCCGACAGCGACGGACGCAGGCGCTGGCGCGACAGTTCCATCAGGCCGAAGCGCGAGATCTTGCCCATCTGGACGCGGGCACGGTCGTGGTGCAGGGCGTCTTTCAGGCGGGTTTCTACTTCGCGCTGGTTCTTGGCCACTTCCATGTCGATGAAGTCGATCACGATCAGGCCGCCCAGGTCGCGCAGGCGCAGCTGGCGGGCGACTTCGTCGGCCGCTTCGCAGTTGGTGTTGAAGGCGGTGTTCTCGATGTCCGAACCGCGCGTGGCGCGGGCCGAGTTGACGTCGATGGAGACCAGCGCTTCGGTGTGGTCGATGACGATCGCGCCGCCCGATGGCAGCGGCACGGTGCGCGCGTAGGCGGTCTCGATCTGGTGTTCGATCTGGAAGCGCGAGAACAGCGGCACGTCGTCGCTGTAGCGCTTGACGCGGTGCGCCATGTCCGGCATCACGTGGCTCATGAACTGCTGGGCCTGGTCGAAGATGTCGTCGGTATCGATCAGGACTTCGCCGATGTCAGGCTGGAAGTAGTCGCGGATCGCGCGGATGACGAGCGAGGATTCCTGGTAAATCAGGAAGGCGCCGCCGGCCGACTTGCCGGCGCCTTCGATTGCGCGCCAGAGTTGCATCAGGTAGTTCAGGTCCCACTGCAGTTCTTCGACGTTGCGGCCGATGCCTGCGGTGCGGGCGATCACCGACATGCCCTGCGGCAGGTCGAGCTTGTCCATCGTCTCGCGCAGTTCCTGGCGTTCCTCGCCTTCGACGCGGCGCGACACGCCGCCGCCGCGCGGGTTGTTCGGCATCAGCACCAGGTAGCGGCCCGCCAGCGAGATGAACGAGGTCAGGGCGGCGCCCTTGTTGCCGCGTTCTTCCTTCTCGACCTGGACCATGATTTCCTGACCTTCGCGCAGCGCTTCCTTGATGGTGCAGTTGCGAACGTCGACGCCGTCACGGAAATACGTGCGGGCGACTTCTTTGAAGGGGAGGAAACCGTGGCGGTCTTCGCCATAGCTGACGAAGCAGGCTTCGAGGGAGGGTTCGATGCGGGTGATGACACCCTTGTAGATATTGGACTTGCGCTGTTCGCGTCCTGCAGTCTCAATGTCGATGTCGATCAGTTTCTGTCCATCGACGATCGCTACGCGCAGCTCTTCTTGCTGCGTAGCGTTAAACAACATACGTTTCATTTTTATTAACTCCGCGGCCCGGGGGCCGTGTCATGCCGCGTTTGTAAGACGCGGCGAAAGTACATGGGGGATGTACGCGGAGAAAGAATGTTGGAGGGGGGAATGCCCGGGCATGGGGCACGGCGACGCGTAGCGTCGCGGCCGCACAGGGCGCAAATGGAGCCGAACGTCATTGTCTACGCACGCCGCAACCTGCAACTGCTTCCGACTGCCACCACGTTGGGGTGGGCACGGCGGGAACAGCGAGGCGGTGTGCAAGAACGAGCCTGACCGCAGCAAGCGAAGAACCAGGATCTCGATAGCGGGCGATCAACCAGCCCGATTCATCAGTCCATCGTCTCAAGCCTTCAGGTGAAGCCACCATCGGGTCGGGCCACAACGACAAGCGTTATCGACACCATCAACCGGCGAGCCGCCAAACGGGGCGGCTTGCTGGTACTTATCCTTATAAATCCAAACAATCCAATCCTGCACTCACGCGCGCAACCCGATTACAACTGCAGGTGCAACCCTGATTCGCGCCTGAATGTGCGTACACGTTTTTTCCATCGATTTGCACTCTGGCGGGGCCGATGGAGCGCGCCCCTGTGTAAAATATCGTTTTAATTCTTACACCAGCAGAGGTTTGACCGCCGCCTGTCGATTATATATTCAAAATGAAGGACTTAGAGAGAATTTCTGGGAAGACAATGCGAATGGCGATACAAAACGATGTTGTTCCCCCTTCATCACAGCAAGCACTGCAGGCGCAGTTCCTCACCATCACCGAAGAAGAAGCCGGCCAGCGCATCGACAACTACCTGTTGCGCATCTGCAAAGGCGTCCCGAAGAGCCATGTCTACCGCATCCTGCGCTCCGGCGAAGTGCGGGTGAACAAGGGCCGCATCGACCAGCTCTACCGGCTGGTCGAAGGCGATGTGGTGCGCATCCCGCCGATCCGCATCGCTGAAAAAAGCAGCAGCCAGGCGGCGCCCGGCGCCGAATTCGACATCGTGTTCGAGGACACGCACCTGCTCGTCATCGACAAGCCGGCCGGCGTGGCCGTGCATGGCGGCTCGGGCGTGTCGTATGGCGTGATCGAACAGTTGCGCGCCTCGCGTCCGCAAGCCAAGTTCCTGGAACTGGTGCATCGGCTGGATCGCGAAACCTCCGGGCTGCTTCTGCTGGCAAAAAAACGTTCCGCACTGACCAACCTGCACGAGCAGATGCGCGACGGCCACACCGACAAGCGCTACCTCACGATGGTGCATGGCGACTGGACCAACAAGCGCCAGCATGTAAAGCTTCCTTTACATAAATACACGACGGCGGATGGCGAGCGGCGCGTGGTGGTGCAGGCCGGCGGCATGGAATCGCACACGGTTTTCAACCTGAAGCGCAAGTGGCAGGAGTTCGCCCTGCTGGAGGCCGAGCTGAAAACCGGGCGCACTCACCAGATCCGCGTGCACCTGGCTTCCAGCGGCTTCCCGATCCTGGGCGACGACAAATACGGCGATTTCCCGTTCAACAAGGCCTTGCAGAAGGGCACCGCCACCCGCGGCGCCCTGAAGCGCATGTTCCTGCACGCGCACCAGATCACCTTCACGCATCCGGACACCGGCCAGCCGATGACGCTGCGCGCGGCTTTGCCTGCCGAGTGCGACCGATTCTTGGTAAGCTTGGGGCAACCCGTGGCTTAACTGCCACATTTGCATACTGATCAATACATAAGGAGCCGGCAGCAACCCTGCCGACAACAATGCCAAGAAAGCAATTTGACCTGATCGTCTTCGATTGGGACGGCACGCTGATGGACAGCACGGCGACCATCGTCCGTTGCATCCAGTCGGCGGCGCGCGACCTCGGCCTGCCGGTGCCGAGCGACGCCTCGGCCGCGCACGTGATCGGCCTCGGCCTGTCCGAGGCGATGCAGGCCGTGATGCCGGACATCGAGCCGGCCATGTACCCGCGGATGGTCGAGCGCTACCGCTACCATTACCTGACGAAAGACCATGAACTGGTGCTGTTCAAGGGCGTTCGCGAGATGTTGCGCGAACTCAAGCAAGAGGGCTATTTCCTGGCCGTGGCGACCGGCAAGAGCCGCGTCGGCCTGAACCGGGCGCTGAACGCGGCCGGGCTGCTGTCCACGTTTGACGCCACCCGTTGCGCCGACGAGACCTTCTCCAAGCCCCACCCGGCCATGCTGCAGGAGCTCACCCGCGAGCTGGGCCAGGTCCTGCGCCGCACCGTCATGATCGGCGACACCACCCACGACCTCATGATGGCGACCAATGCCGGCGCCTCCGGCATCGCGGTCGAGTTCGGCGCCCATCCGGTGCACCAGCTGCAGGCTTGCCGGCCATTATTCTCGGCCAAGTCGATTCCCGAGCTGCATGCCTGGCTGCTGGAGAATGCATGAGGATGGCGGAGTAATCGTGGAAGATCGCGGCATGTTCGTCTGTGAAGCCGCCGCGCTGCGCGATGGCGGCAAGGGCGTGCGCTTCCCGGTTATTGCCTATGGGCAGCCCACCACCGGCTTTGTGGTACGTTATGATGGTAAACCTTTTGCCTATCTGAACCGTTGTGCCCATGTGCCGATCGAGCTCGATTGGTCGCAGGGCGATTTTTTCGAGTCCAGCGGGCTGTACCTGATGTGCTCCACCCACGGCGCCATGTACGAACCGGATACCGGCAAGTGCGCCGGCGGCCCGTGCCGGGGAGGGCGGCTGCGGCCGATCGCCGTGCTCGAGCACGACGGCGGCATCTGGTGGCAGCCCGACGCCATGGTGCAGGCCCCGACAGCCAGTGGGGCAGTTTAAGATGTAGAACCGATTTTGGAACCTATGAGCGACCAACCGAGTCACGATCATCAAGCCGAGCTGCCAGCCGAAAAACGGCTCGCCGCCAACCCCACCGCGGGCAACTGGGAGCGCGAGACGCTCGAAAAGCTCGTCTTCGCCACCGTGCGCGAACGCCGTGCCGCGCGCCGCTGGGGCATTTTCTTCAAGCTGGGGTTTTTGTTGCTGGGCATTATTGCCCTGCTGACCTACTACGATTCCACCTTCGGACTGGGCGGCGACGAAAACCTCGGACGTCACACGGCTTTAATCGAAATTAACGGCGAGATCGAGGCAGAAGGCAGCGGCGCGGCCGATACCGTGATTCCCTCGCTGAACAAGGCGTTCTCCGATTCCGGCTCGGCCGCGGTGGTGCTGCGCATCGATAGCCCCGGCGGCAGCCCGGTCCAGGCCGGCATCATCGTCGACGAGATCCAGCGCCTCAAGCGCGGCTATCCGGACAAGCCGCTCTACGTGGTGGTGGACGAGATGTGCGCCTCGGGCGGCTATTACATCGCCTCGGCGGCCGACCGCATCTATGTGAACAAGGCCTCGATCGTCGGCTCGGTCGGCGTGCTGATGGACAGCTTCGGCTTCACCGGCACCATGGAAAAGCTGGGCGTCGAGCGGCGCCTGCTGACGGCCGGCGAGAACAAGGGGTTCCTGGATCCGTTCAGCCCGCAGTCGGACAAGCACAAGGCGCATGCCCAGGCGATGCTCAACGAAATCCACCAGCAATTCATCTCGGTGGTGCGCGCCGGGCGCGGCAAGCGACTGAAAGAGACGCCCGACATGTTCTCGGGTCTGTACTGGACCGGGGCGAAAGCCGTGGAAATGGGCCTGGCCGACGGCTTCGGCACGGTCGACACCGTGGCGCGCGACATCGTCAAGGCCGAGGACATCGTCGACTACACCGCCCACGAAGGCTTGCCGGAACGGGTGCTGAAAAAGTTCGGCGCGGCAGTGGGCAACGGGGCCGTGAATGCCGCCTACCGCGGCGCGGTGCCGCAATTACGATGACATTTTGCTTGCATCCTGCGTTTCTTGTTCTATATTGTGTGTAGCGACTTGCGGGACGGGCAGGCCACACTTCCAGATCGTGTGAAGATCCCCAACTGAAAGACGCACCCCCCAACCGCACCCAGAGTGCGGCTCGAGAGAATTCAATTCCTCACAGTTGTGTTCCTTTTCAGGAATTGGAAACGACGGCTCCGGCCGTCGTTTTCATTTTGGCATGTCGTGGGTGTCTGGGCGCTCACCGGCACGTCGCCGGCCGGGTCCTCGGCCGCGTGGAAGCCGCCGCACGCGAGCCAGGCCTGGAAGTCATGCCGCGCTGCTGCGTAAAACGCGGCGCGTATTGCAGGCACGCCCGGATGCAGGTGGGGCGTCTCGCCGCCATATTGCCAGCGCGCCAGTGCAAGCTGGGCCGGAAATCCGGAAACGTGAAATTGGGCAATCCTGTGCCGGTCCGCGGTGTTATTGCGTGGCGGGAATGATTCGTTGGTCAGTTGCGCGTCGGTATGCACGGTCATGTCCTATTCTTCGATGCGAGGTAAGTCTGCTGTAACGATTGCCTCGGGCCGTTAGGCGGATTCCTAATGCGTTGAAGTCTATCAATAGGAAATTTCCGAAGCTTGACGTTTGTCAAATGAGCGTATGCACGAACCCCCGGGGGATAGTCCGGCAGCGGGGGTAGGAATCCTTACTCGGTTGGGGTAGGGAACTGCCGGGGTGTTCCGGCTAGTTCGGGCTAGTGCGTTCTGGTAAAGTGGCGCCCCATGAGCAAACTTTCCCTCGACCGTATCCTGCAATCGCAGGGTTTCGGCACCCGCAAATACTGCCGCGCCCTGATCGAGGACGGCGACGTGTCGGTCAACGGCACGCCTGAGAACAATTACAAGGCCACTTTCGATACCGCCGACCTGGTGCTGACGGTTTTCGACGAGGAATGGCGCTACCGCGAACACCTCTACCTGGCGCTGTACAAGCCGGCCAATTTCGAATGCTCGCGCAAACCCAGCCACCACCCCGGCGTCCTGACCCTGCTGCCCGAGCAGTTCACCTGGCGCGAAGTGCAGCCGGTCGGCCGCCTCGACCATGACACCACCGGGCTGCTGCTGATGTCGGACGACGGCCCCTTCATCCACGCCCAATCCTCGCCCAAGCGCCACGTCCCCAAGGTCTACCAGGCCACGACCGCCGAGCCGGTGACGCCTGAGCTGGTAGAGCAATTGCTGGCCGGCGTGCAACTGCACGACGAGCCGGCGCCGCTCAAGGCCCTGTCTTGTGTACAGCGTGGCGAGCATCTGCTCGAGATCGTGCTGGAGCAGGGCAAGTACCACCAGGTCAAGCGCATGCTGGCTGCGGCGGGGAACCATTGCAGCGCGCTGCACCGCTCGCAGATCGGCGCCCTGACGCTGGAGGCGCTGGGGCTGCAGGAGGGGGAGTGGTGCTTCCTCGAGAAGGAACAGCTCGACCTGTTGGTACCCTGAGCTGCCCCCTGCCCACGCGGTGATAATTACCCGGGCCGATTAGAATGGCGGGTTGCCAACGGAGCCTGCCATATGAAACTCGCCACACTCAAGGACGGTAGCCGCGACGGCCAGTTGCTGGTCGTCTCGCGCGACCTGAAAACCGCCCACGTCGCCGACGGCATCGCGCCGACATTGCAGGCCGCGCTCGACGACTGGGCCTTTATCGCGCCGCAACTGCACGACCTCTACCTGTTGCTCAACGAGGGCAGGGCCGAGGGCCGCGCCCGCCGCCCCTTCGATTTCGACCCCGCCAATTGCATGGCGCCGCTGCCGCGCGCTTACCAGTGGGCCGACGGTTCGGCCTATGTGAACCACGTGGAACTGGTGCGGCGCGCGCGCAAGGCCGAAATGCCGGCCTCGTTCTGGGAAGACCCGCTGATGTACCAGGGCGGCAGTGACGATTTCCTGGGGCCGACGGACGATATCGTGCTGGCGCACGAGGAATGGGGCATCGATTTCGAGGCCGAAGTGGCGGTCGTCACCGGCGACGTGCCGATGGGCGCCACGCCCGACACAGCCCACGGCCAGATCCGCCTGCTGATGCTGGCCAACGACGTCTCGCTGCGCAACCTGATCCCCGACGAGCTGGCCAAGGGCTTCGGCTTCCTGCAATCGAAACCGGCCACCAGCTTTTCGCCGGTAGCCGTGACACCGGACGAGCTGGGCGATGCCTGGCGCGGCGGCAAGGTCCACCTGCCGCTCCGTTCGACCTGGAACGGCCACCTGGTCGGGCAGCCGCATGCGGGCACCGACATGGTGTTCAACTTTCCGCAACTGATCGCCCACCTGGCCAAGAGCCGCAACGTCCGCGCCGGCAGCATCGTCGGCTCGGGTACGGTCTCGAACAAGGATACGAAAAAGGGCTATTCCTGTATCGCCGAGCAGCGCTGCCTGGAAATGATCGCCGACGGCGAAGCCAGCACGCCCTTCATGCGCTTCGGCGACACGATCCGCATCGAGATGCTGGACGAGAAGGGCAAGTCGATATTCGGCGCGATCGACCAGGCGGTGAAGCAACGTCCGTAGGGTGGGCGGCTACACCTCCTGCGGGGATGGTTCCGTGCCGTGTGCGCCGCCCGCGCGTTCAAGGAACCCATGAAAATCGCGGAGCGGGTTGATTACCGTGGTTTGAACGCGCGGGCGGCGCAACCGTGTGCGATGTTCATACAGACCGGTATAGCCGCCCACCCTACGCGCCGAAACTCGCGATCCAGGGCTTGACGGTGAAGACGGTCTACCGGCCCGACCAGAAGGTGTCCGGCGCGCTTGATCCGCGCAGGTCGATCTCGACCGGCCGGGTGATCCGGCGCAGCGCCTCGGCCTGCAGCAGCCGGCCATCCGGTTCGTGCAGCCGGTACCAGAGGAAGGCCACGCCGGACAGGCGCAGGTGCTGGCCGGTGAACAGGTTTTCCTTCACGATGCTCAAGCCTTCCAGCCGCAGGTCGGCGTCCAGCACCAGGCTGCCCGCGGTGCGTTCGCTGTAGCCGAGGTAGCGGACGGCGTTGAACAGCGGGCTCTTGTCGCTGGCTTCGCCGGCCTTGAGCGAGTCGACGAAGGTATCGACGACCTTGAGCTGCGCCAGCGCCGCCTGGGCCACGGCGGCGAATTCCTTCTTCTGCTCGCCTTTTGCGGCGTCGAGCAGGCCCTGCAGCTCGGCGATGCGCCCCGCGTAGGCCGCGCGGTGCCCGGCGAGGGCGCCGACCCGGCCCAGCAGCTTTTCGTAGCGCGTCCAGTCGAGCTCACCGAGATAGCCGGCGCCCAGCCCGCTGATGCGGCCCGGGCAGGCCTGGGCCAGCGCGCTGGCGAACAGGCTGCGCGCGCCTTCGCCATAGCCGATGCCGGCCGCCGTCACGTCGCTGCGCAGCAGGGCGGCGACATCGGCGCCGGCGCGCACGACCGCCGGCGCCACGGCCAGCACCGCCAGCGGCAGCGCGGCCGCACCCGAGCCGGGCGGGCGGTTGGTGTCCAGGTAATGCTGGAGTTCCTTGTTCTTGGCCGCCATATCGCCGGACAGGCGGGCGAGGGCGCTGTCCACGGTGCGCGCCGCCACCATGCCCTGGGCCGTGACTGGATCGTAGAGGGCGGCCTGGCGGTCGGTGGGCAGGCGCGTGCAGAGCTCGAGCGCAAGCTCGCGCGCCAGGTCGAAGGCGCGCACCAGCCCGGCGGCGCCGAACTGGCGCGTGTCGACGCTGCCGGCCAGGGCCTTGGACTGGCTTGGCGGCAGCCGCGCCAGCAGTTCGGCACGCTCGGCTTCCGCGGTCGCCTGGCGGGCTTCCGCCTCGAGCTGGCGGGTGCGCAGTTCGGCCAGTTCGGTAGCGGGCTGGGCCTGCGCCGCCGCAGTGAGCGTCAGAAAAAAGAGGAGAAAAAGGCGCAACGTGGCAGGACGCCGGAGACAGGAAGCCATGGACCAGCTTTCGTTAGTTGCTGCGCTACTCAGCAATAAAGTTTCTGCAAGAAAAGTGTAACAAATTGTGGGGAAATATTATGAGAAGTTTCAGGAAGCTTGATTGGGAATAATCAAACTCCTTAGAATCGTTTAATTGTTCTTTCACAATCAAGGACTTGCATTCACTGCATGTGAAACAGCTTGTAACATGATTGGGCCTTGGCGAATTTGAAATGCGATAGAATTGACGAGTTAACAAAGTGGTTCTATGAGTATTTTTAATCTTCCCTACGCCGGCCTCGAGCTCGGCTTCGCCATCACGCTGGTCTGTTCGCTGCTGCTCGTCCTGACGACGCGCTGGCACGGCCGCTATTCGCTCGACGCGACGCAAGGCGTACAAAAATTCCATATCACCCCGACGCCGCGCGTCGGCGGCGCCGCCATCATGCTCGGGCTGTGGCTGACGCTGTGTGCGCTGTCCGACGGCCAGCAGGAACTGCTGCTGCCGGTGCTTGTGGCCGCCATGCCCGCTTTTGTCTTCGGCCTGGCCGAAGACCTGACCGGCAAGGTCTCGGTGCGGGCGCGCCTGCTCGCCACCATGGCCAGCGGTGTCTGCTGCTGGGGCCTCACCGGCATCAGCCTGGTCGCCAGCGGCGTGGAGCCGCTCGACGCGCTGCTGGCCTGGCTGCCTTTCTCGGTGCTGTTCACGGCCTTTGCGGTGGGCGGCGTGGCCAATGCGGTCAATATCATCGATGGCTTCAACGGCCTGGCCAGCGGCACCGTCCTGATCGGCATGGCGGCGGTCGGCCTGATTGCCCAGAACGCGGGCGACGCCGAACTGGCGCAGTTGTGTTTCATCGTCTGCGCGGTCACCGCCGGCTTCTTCGTGGTGAATTTCCCCTTCGGAAAGCTGTTCCTGGGCGACGGCGGGGCCTACCTGCTCGGCTTCCTGTTGTCCTGGCTGTCGGTCATGCTGGTCTACCGCAACCCGGGCGTCTCGCCGTGGGCGCCGCTGCTGGCCTGCGCCTACCCGATCTTCGAAACCCTGTTCACCATCGGGCGCCGCCTGTGGTGCCGCCGCCATCTGGGCCATCCGGACAGCTGGCACCTGCACAGCCTCGTGAAAACCGCGATCGCGGCGCGCTATTTCCGCGCGCTGCCGGCGCCGCTGCGCAATGCCTGCGTGTCGCCGTTCTCGTGGGCGGTCGCGGTGGTGCCGGCCATGCTGGCGGTGCGCTTTTCCGACATGCCCGAAGCCCTGCTGCAGGGCGTGCTGGCCAGCTTCCTGCTGTACCTGTCGGTGTATGCCTTCGTGGTCTCGGCCTGGTGGGCGCGCCGCCGCCGCGCCAAGCGTCCGGAGCCGATCCAGAGCATCGTGCTCGAGCAGCAGAACTCTTCCTTCATCCAGCGCGGGCTCTAGCCCCACAAGTGGCGTAAAAGCGCCATAATCCGGGTTGGCGGGCGCATGCCCGGATTCAAAAACGGGTTAGCGTATGACCATCCTTGTCACCGGGGGCGCAGGCTTCATCGGTTCGAATTTCGTGCTCGACTGGCTGGCGCAGGGCAGCGAGCCGGTCGTCAACCTCGACAAGCTGACCTATGCCGGCAACCTGGCCAACCTGGCCGGCCTCACAAGCGACGCGCGCCACCATTTCGTGCGCGGGGACATCGGCGACGCGGAACTGGTCGGGCGCCTGCTGCGTGAACACCGGGTGCGGGCGGTGCTCAACTTCGCCGCCGAAAGCCATGTCGACCGCTCCATCGCCGGCCCGGCCGATTTCATCGCCACCAATGTCACGGGCTCGTTCCACCTGCTCGAAGCGGTGCGCGGGTACTTTGCCGAACTGCCGGAAAACGAGCGCGCGTCTTTTCGCTTCCTGCACGTCTCCACCGACGAAGTCTACGGCTCGCTCGCGCCCGATGCACCGGCCTTTACCGAAGACCATCCCTACGCTCCGAACAGCCCGTACTCCGCCAGCAAGGCCGCATCCGACCACCTGGTGCGCGCCTGGCACCATACCTACGGCTTGCCGGTGCTGACCACGAATTGTTCCAACAACTACGGCCCTTTCCACTTCCCGGAAAAACTGATCCCGCTGGTGATCCACAACGCGCTCGCCGGGAAACCGCTGCCGGTGTACGGCGACGGGCGCCAGGTGCGCGACTGGCTGTATGTGCTGGACCACTGCAGCGCGATCCGCCGGGTGCTGGACGCCGGCCGGGTGGGGGAGACCTATAACATCGGCGGCTGCAACGAGATGGCCAACATCGACGTCGTCCACGCCATCTGCGCCATCCTCGACGAGCTGCGCCCGCGCGCGGGCGGCGCGTCTTACGCGGCCCAGGTGAGCTTCGTGAAGGACCGTCCGGGCCACGACCGCCGCTATGCGATCGACGCACGTAAAGTCGAGCGCGAACTGGGCTGGCGCCCGGCGGAGACTTTCGAATCGGGCATCCGGAAAACCGTCGCCTGGTACCTCGCGCACCAGGACTGGGTGGCGAACGTCACCAGCGGCGCCTACCGCGAGTGGATTTCCGGGCACTACCAGGCATGAAGATCCTCTTGTTCGGCAAGGATGGCCAGGTCGGCTGGGAGCTGGGGCGTTCGCTGGCCCTGCTGGGCGAACTGCGCGCGCTCGGCCGCCTTGACGCCGACCTGCTGGAACTCGATGCGCTGCGCGCCTGCGTGCGGGCCTTCGAGCCGGACATCATCGTCAACGCCGCCGCCTACACCGCGGTCGACCGCGCCGAGCGTGATGAGGCGCTGGCCCGGCGCGTCAATGCGCTGGCGCCCGGCGTGCTGGCCGAGCAAGCGCAGGCCTGCGGCGCCTGGCTGGTGCACTACTCGACCGACTATGTGTTCGACGGCCGCAAGGAAGGCGCCTACCTGGAAACCGACGCCGCCAATCCGCTGTCGGCCTATGGCCGCAGCAAGTTCGAGGGCGAAGAACGCATCCGCGCCAGCGGCGCGCGCCACCTGATCCTGCGCACCGGCTGGGTGTTCGGAAGGCATGGGGACAACTTTCCGAAGACGATCCTGCGACTGGCCGGGGAGCGCCGGCCGTTCGACGTCGTCGTGGACCAGACGGGGGCGCCGACCAGCGCGGAACTGCTGGCCGATACGACGGCACTGGCGCTGCATCGCATCGCATCCATCGGCAGCGCCGCGCAAGCGCTGTCGGGCACTTATCATGTGGCGGCATCCGGCCAGACCACCTGGCATGCCTACGCCTGCCATGTCGTGGCGCAGGGATTGGCCCATGGCGCCCGCCTGAAAGTCAAGATGGACCACATCACGCCGGTCCTTGCATGCGACTGGGGCGCGGCAGCCCCGCGTCCCGCCAATTCGCTGCTCGACACGGGCAAATTCCGCAGCGCCTTCGGGCTGGCGCTGCCCGACTGGCGCCACCACGTCAACCGTTTGATCGCAGAACTGGCGCAACAAGGAAAACCATGAAGCGCAAAGGCATCATCCTGGCCGGCGGCAGCGGCACGCGTTTGTACCCGGCCACGCTGGCGGTGTCGAAGCAGCTGATGCCGGTGTTCGACAAGCCGATGATCTACTACCCGCTGAGCACCCTGATGCTGGCCGGGATCCAGGACATCCTCGTCATCTCGACCCCGCAGGACACGCCGCGCTTCGAGCAGCTGCTCGGCGACGGCGCGCGCTTCGGCCTCGACATCTCGTACGCGGTGCAGGCGTCCCCGGACGGCATCGCCCAGGCCTATCTGATCGGCGCGGACTTCCTGGCCGGCAGCCCCTCGGCGCTGGTTTTGGGCGACAACATCTTCTACGGCCACGACCTGTACCACATGCTGCACCGGGCGTCGGAGCGCGAGGATGCCAGCGTGTTTGCGTATCACGTGCAGGACCCGGAACGCTATGGCGTGGTGGAGTTCGGGCCTGACGGCCGCGCCATCAGCCTGGAAGAAAAGCCGCGCGCCCCGCGCTCGAACTATGCGGTGACGGGCCTGTACTTCTACGATGGCGAAGCAGTGGAGATCGCGCGCTCGCTCACCCCTTCCGCGCGCGGCGAGCTGGAAATCACCGACATGAACCGCACCTACATGGAGCTGGGCCGGCTGCAGGTCGAGATCCTGCGCCGCGGCTATGCCTGGCTCGACACCGGCACCCACGAGTCGCTGCTCGACGCCAGCCATTTCATCGCCACCATCGAGCGGCGCCAGGGCCTGAAGGTCGCCTGTCCGGAAGAGATCGCCTACCGCATGGGCTGGATCAGCGCCGCCCAGCTGGCCGAACTGGCCGCGCCGATGCAGAACAACGGTTACGGCCAGTACCTGATGCGCGTACTCAGCGAGCCGAACGTCATTCCATGATCGCCACGCCCCAGCCCATCCCCGACGTACTCCTGCTCGAGCCGCGCGTGTTCGGCGACGAACGCGGTTTCTTCTTCGAGAGCTTCAATGCGCGCCGCTTCGAGGAAATTCTCGGGCGGCCGGTGGAATTCGTGCAGGACAGCCATTCGAAGTCGGCGCCGAACGTGTTGCGCGGTTTGCATTATCAGATCGAGCACCCGCAGGGCAAGCTGGTGCGCGTGGTGGCCGGCAGCGTGTTCGACGTGGCGGTGGACCTGCGGCGCGGCTCGCCCACCTTCGGGCAATGGGTCGGCAATGTGCTCAGCGCCGGGAACAGGCGTCAGATGTGGATTCCGCCGGGCTTCGCGCATGGCTTCCTGGCGCTGGAGGAGGGCGCGGAGTTCGTCTACAAGTCGACCGATTATTATTACCCGGAGCATGAGCGCTGCATTGCCTGGAATGATCCGCAGCTGGGCATCGTGTGGCCGCTGGCGTTCGAGCCGTCGCTGTCGGCGCGCGATGCCCGCGGCGCGCCGTTCGCGCTGGCGGAGATGGGCTGACACGCCTGGGTGGCTTGCCGCGCGCATCGGACAGGCTATAATGCAGGGCCTCGCCACGCAGGCACACGCTTACTCGTATTGACATATCGATGGTTGTCCAGCGCTCACGCATTCGGTCTACCCGCTTCGCCATGGTCTGCATCCTGGCGCTGGCGCTGGCGATGGTGTTTGCGCACTGGCAGGGTCTGTCGCACCGGATCTCGCACGCATCGCAGACCGCGAGCGCCGCAGGCGGCTTGGCCTTTGCGGCCACCGCTGCCGACGCCGAACACCAGAAAGCCCTTCAGCACTCCTGCCTGGCCTATGACGCCGCCACGGTCGCACCGGCCCTGAGCACGCCCGGCTGCGTCGCCGGCATCATGCCGGGCGGCCAGGTGCTGGCCCTGTGGGCCGCGTTCGATTCGTGGGACGTCCCGTTCACCGCCTATTTTTCTTCCCGCGCTCCACCTGTCGCCTGACTGCCCTGACTTCCTGACCCGCTTGCGCCGGCTTGTGCCCGCACGCGCGTCCGCTCAATTTTCAATCAAGGAATCATCATGCATGTCCAGCGCACTCTCCTGGCGAGCGCGGTCCTGACCGCCTTCGCACCATTCTCGTTTGCCCAGACCACCACGGCGGAGCCGATCGCGACCGTCGTGGTCACCGCCACCCCGTTCAATGCCTCCGAAGGCGACCAGATCCTGACGCCGGCCAAGGTGCTGGCCGGCCACGAGCTGCGTAGCAAACTCGGCAGCTCGCTTGGCGAAACCCTGTCGAATGAACTCGGCGTCTCGGCCTCGGCCTTCGGCGCCGGCGCATCGCGCCCGATCATCCGCGGCATGGAGGGCAACCGGGTCAAGGTGCTGGAAAACGGCATGGCCGTCTCCGACCTGTCCGGCCTGTCGAACGACCATGCCGTGACGGGCGAACCGGCAACCGCGCGCCAGATCGAGATCCTGCGCGGTCCGGCCGCGCTGCTGTACGGTTCAGGCGCGATCGGCGGCCTGGTCAACGTGGTCAACGAGCGCATCCCGACCGAG
The DNA here is from genome assembly GCF_059685935.1 of Telluria sp. ZT3P39. Lineage (NCBI taxonomy): Bacteria > Pseudomonadati > Pseudomonadota > Betaproteobacteria > Burkholderiales > Oxalobacteraceae > Telluria > Telluria sp. ZT3P39. Next base: position 22,384 of record NZ_JCASIH010000029.1, on the reverse strand, counting down.
CACCACGACAAGCCGGGCGGCCTGGTGGAAGCCCGTTACAGCACCGTCGACCATGGCCGCGCGGTGTCGTTCTCGGGCGACGCCTCGGCCGGCAAGATGGCCCTGCATGTCGACGGCAGCGGCCGCGACGCCGGCGACTACCATGTGCCGGGCGCACCGGCAGGCGATACCTTGCCCAATTCGGCACTGCGCCAGCACACGCTGGGCGCCGGCGCCTCCTACATCGGCAAGGGCGGCTACGTCGGCGCCTCGGTCAGCTCGCTCAAGAAGCAATACGGCATCCCGGGCGGCGAGGGCGCCCAGATCGACCTCGACCAGACCCGCTACGACATCGACAGCCTGCTCGACGCCCCGCTGCCGGGCTTCGAGACGCTGCGCTTCAAGGTCGGCTACAACGATTACGGCCACGTCGAATTGAACGCCGAAGGCGGCCCGGAAACCGTGTTCGCCAACCGGGCGCTGGAAACCCGGCTCGAGATGAAGCACAAGCCGGTCGCCGGCTGGACCGGCAGCTTCGGGATGCAGACCGAGCATGTGCGCTTCTCGGGCTTGTCCGCCGACAGCGGTGAATCGGTGACGGTGCCTGTCACGGTGTCGGACACCCATGCCGCCTTCCTTGTCGAGGAGCGCGATTTCGGCGTAGCGCGCGTCAACGCCGGCGTGCGGATGGAGTCGGTCAAGCGCGAACCGGAAGGCGCGCCGCGCCGCAGCTTTGACCTGCTGTCCTACTCGGCCGGTGCGATTTTCCCGATCACGGCCGGCTACAACGCCGGCCTGACAGCCTCGGTCGCCCAGCGCGCCCCGAGCGCCGACGAACTGTATTCGGGCGGCCCGCACGAGTCGACCCAGACCTTCGACATCGGCGACGCCGGCTTCAGGAAGGAAACCTCGCGCAATATCGACCTCTCGTTCCGCAAGACGACCGGGCTGGTGCGCTGGCAGGCGAACCTGTTCCAGAACCGCGTGCGCGACTATATCTACGGGGAAGTGAGCGACATCCTGGTGGACGACGAAGGCAATCCGGGCGACGAACTGCGCCAGCGTACCTTCCGCCAGGCCAATGCGACGATCCGCGGCGCGGAGGCCGAAATCAGCTGGAACCAGCATAACGAAGGCTTGTCGCTGCGTGCCTTCGGCGACCTCTCGCGCGGCGCGCTGGACGGCGCCGGCAGCCTGCCGCTGCAACCTGCCAGGCGCCTGGGCGTGGAAGCCGGCTACAGGCAGGGCCCGCTGCGCGGCGGCGTGTCGGTGCTGCGCGCCTTCGAGCAGGAGCGCCTGGCGTCCTTTGAGGCGAACCCGACCCCCGGCTATACCCAGCTCGACGCCAACCTGTCGTATACCCAGCGCCTGAAGCAGACCGACCTGACCTGGTTCATCATCGGCAAGAACCTGCTCGACAAGGAAATCCGGATCTCGACCTCGGTGCTGAAGGATATCGCGCCGCTGCCTGGGCGGAATATCACGGTAGGCGTGCGCGCGACCTTCTAAGCGGGCGTACGGTGCATGCCAGCCGGCCAGCCAGCCAGCCGGCAAGCGGGCTGCTATAATTCCGCCCACGTCACCCTGGATATGTGCATCTTGCGCCGGATCGTCTACCTCTTCCTGTTGTTGTGCCTGCCTTTGTATGGTTTTGCCATGCAAGGCGGGGTGTCGCCCACTGCCGGCGCGGCAACGCTCGTGCACACGCTCGAACACGATGAACGCATCCTGCATCACCATGACGATGACGGCAGCGTGCACTACGACGAGTCCGACGAATCGGTGGCGCATTTCCAGGAGCACGCCTCATGCTCCCAACCGGCGAGTGTCGGCCTGCCGCGGCTGACGCTGCCATCCTGCAAGACACCATCCGAACCCGGGCCCTATATCGCCCAGGCAGTCCCCGAACCTTTCCTCGACGGGCCCCACAGGCCTCCTGCGTCGTCCCCCGGCCACGCCGCCGGGGGGACGCTGCACGCATAACCGGCAGGTCCAGGCCCAAGCCTGGTTTGCGCCGGCGTGCTCGCCCCCGGTGATTTCGACGATCACCCGATGGAGAACACATGCGCGCTTGCCGCCTGTCGCTGTACGTTTTCAGTGCTGCCTTGATCCTGCCCGGCTGGGCCGGTGCAGCGCCCGCCACGCCGGCTGCCTCCGGCCCCACCCTGAAACAGGCCATCGACGGCGCATGGCAGCGTGTGCCCGCCGCCCGCACCCTGGAGGCGCGTCAGGACGAAGCGCTCGCCGCGCGCGCGATCGCCAGCTCCTGGGTGGCTGCCAGTCCGACGCTGGGCTTGTCGCAGCGCGCCGACCAGGGGCGCTCCGCACGCGCGCAGCGCGAATCCGAGCTGTCGCTGTCGTCCTCGTTCTACCTGCCGGGCCAGAAAAGCGCGCGCGAAGACATGGCCGCGCGCGGCGGCGAGGAAGTGGCGGCGCAGATCGGGGCGACGCGCCTGGCCGTGGCCGGCCTGGTGCGCGAGCGCATCTGGGAAGCCGCGGCCGCCCAGGTCAGGCTCGAGGAAAAACAGGACCACCTGGAACACCTGGAAGGGCTGTTGGGCGAGGTGCAGCAGCGCGTCAAGGCGGGCGACCTTGCCAGGAGCGACGCCTTGCTCGCCGAGCAGGAGGTGCTGGCGGCCCGGATCGACGTCTCGCATGCCCGCACCGCCGCCCTCGAAGCGCTGGCACGCTATCGGGTCCTGACCGGCCTGCCGGTCTTGCCTGCGCTCGAACCCGAACCCCTCTCCCAAGGCCAGGCTCCTGCCCATCCGCGCCTGGCAGCCGTCCAGGCTGCGCAAGAGCGCGCGCGGGCGGCGCTGCGCCTGGCGGTGGCATCGCGTGCGGCTCCACCGACCGTTGCCTTGTCGCTGCGCAGAGAAGAAGAAACAATGTTGCGCGAGCCGGTCAACAGCATCGGCCTGGCCCTGCAGATACCCTTGGGAAGCGCCGCGCGCAACCGGCCCGACGAAGCCCAGGCGCAGACCGGCATCGCGGCCGCAGCCGCGGAGGCGGCCGAGGCCCAGGCCAGTGCCGTGGCCGATCTCGATATCGCGCACATACGGCTTGCCAATGCGCGTACGGCCCTGGAGATCGCCACCGCACGCGCACGCGTCCTGCATGAACACACGGCGCTGTTCGAGAAGGCGTTTCGGCAGGGTGAAAAAGGGCTGGCCGAGTTACTCCGTTCGCGGGCGCTGACGCACGAGGCAGACGTCGCCGTCGCCCAACAGAAAGTCGCGCTGGGGTTCGCGCATGCCCAACGCAACCAAGCCTTAGGAATTCTTCCATGAGCCACCTGAACCTCTTGTTCGCCGCCATGCTGGTCATATCGCCGGCATCGGCCAATCCCGGCGCCCACGGCCCCAACGGCGAGCACCTCGATGGCCAGGCCGGCGCCACGGGCGCCGTCTCCACGCTGCCCCGCATCGAGACCTTCAGCGATGCCTTCGAGCTGCTCGGCCACCTCACCAGGGACGAACTGTCGATCATGGTCGACCGCTACGAGACCAACGAGCCGGTGCTGGGCGCTGCGCTCGAGGTGCAGTACAAGGAACTCAAGGCCACAGCCAGGTTCCACGCCGACCTTGGCGACTATGCCGTCGACGATCCGGCCTTCCTGGCCGCGATTTCGAAGCCGGGCAAGCATGCGCTGCTGTTCACCCTGGTCGCAGGCGAAGAAAGCGACCTGCTCGAAGGCACCCTCACGGTCACCCAGGCCGCCGACGATCATGGGCCCGGCCACGCCAGCGAGCGCCGCTGGCTGCTGGCAGGCGGCGGCGCCATCGTGGCCGCGGCCGCCGCAGCAGTATTCGCGCGGCGCCGCCGCCAACGCAAGGACATGTAACGATGAAAACAATACAACGCATCGCGGCCGGCCTGGCTTGCGCCCTGGCCACGACTTCGCTGCTGGCCTCGCCCGGCGCGCACGGTCCGAACGGCGAACACCTCGACGGCCAGGCCAATGCCGCCGTCGGCGGATTGGCGCGCCTGCCCGACGGCAGCGTCAACGTGCCGAAACTGGCGCAGCGCCGGATGGGCGTGCGCACGCTGATGGCCAGGGACGGCGACCATGCCCGCACGGTGCAGCTCAATGGCCGCGCGAGCATCGATCCGAACTTCGGAGGGCGCGTGCAGGCGCCGTTCGCCGGGCAGATCGCGCCGGGACCGAACGGTTTGCCGGTGGCCGGCCAGCGCGTGGCGAAAGGCCAGGTGCTGGCCCGACTGCGCCCGACTGGTGGGGCCATCGAACGCGGCAACCAGGCCGCCCAGCTCGCCGAGCTGCGCGCCAACCGGGGCATGCTGGCCAAACGGGTGGAACGCCTGCAGTCGCTCGAAGGCGTGGTGCCGGCCAAGGAAATCGAAGCCGCCCGGGCGCAACTGGCCGCCGTCATCGGCCAGGAGCGGGCGGTGGCCGGTTCGATCGCCGGCGTCGAGGCGATCGTCGCGCCTGCCGCCGGCATCATCGCCAGCGCCGCGGTGCTCAACGGCCAGATCGTCGAGCCGCGCGACGTGCTGTTCGAGATTGTCGATCCACAGCGCATGCTGATCGAAGCCTGGTCGCCGGATGCGGGCCTGGCCCGCAGGATCAGCGCCGCGACCCTGGTCGACCTGCCGGATGCCGAGCTGAGCTTGCTCGGGGGAGGGCGCAGCCTGCGCGACGGCGCCGTGCCGATTCATTTCCGCGCGCGGGCGACGGCGCTCGACCTGGCCGTGGGCCAGCCGGTGACGGTGCTGGCCCGGCTCGATACCAGGGTGAAGGGCATCGCCTTGCCGGCCGAGGCGCTGGCACGCAACCCGGCCAATGAAACGGTGGTCTGGATCAAGTCCGGCGCCCAGCGGTTCATTGCCCTGCCGGTCGAGGCGACCGCGCTCGATGCGCGCACCGTGATCGTGACGAGGGGGCTCAGCCCCGACAACCGGGTGGTCGTCGCCGGCACCTCCCTGATCAACCAGATCCGCTAGCCATCCATGTTCGATTCGATAGTGCGTTTCAGCCTGCGCAACCGCCTGTTCGTGCTGGCGGCGGCCCTGATGCTGATGGTCTACGGCGCCGTGACGGCCTGGCATACCCCGGTCGATGTCTTCCCCGACCTGAACAAGCCGGTCGTCACGGTGCTGGCCGAAGCCGGCGGCATGGCCCCGGAAGAGGTCGAGCAGCTGGTGTCCTTCCCGATCGAAACCGCGCTCAACGGCATGCCGGGCGTGACGCGGGTGCGCTCGGTGTCGGGCGTCGGCCTGTCCATCGTGTATGCAGAGTTCGACTGGGGAACCGATATCTACCGCAACCGGCAACTCGTGTCCGAGCGTATCACGCTCGTCAAGGAGCAACTGCCCGGAAATATCTCGCCCGTGATGGGGCCGGTGTCCTCGATCATGGGCGAGATCATGCTGATTGCCCTGCCGATCGACGTCGCCCGGACCGATCCGATGAAGGCGCGCGAATATGCCGATTTCGTCCTGCGCCCGCGTTTGCTCTCGATTCCGGGCGTGTCCCAGGTGATCCCGATCGGTGGCGAGGTGCGCCAGCTGCGCGTCGAGCCCGATACCGCGCGCATGGCCCAGTTCGGCGTGTCGCTGGAACAGGTGACATCGGCACTGCGCGGCTTTGCCGCCAACACCAGCGGCGGCTTCGTCGATCTCAACAACCGCGAATACCTGATCCGCAACCTCGGGCGCACCAACCGCCTGGACGACGTCAAGGGCCTGGCCGTGGCCTACCGCAACGGCGCGCCGGTGCTGCTCGACCAGGTCGCCGGCGTGCGCTACGCCGCAGCCTTCAAGCGCGGTGACGCCGGCCTGAACGGCAAGCCCGCGGTGATCGTGAGCGTGCAGAAGCAGCCGACCGGCGACACCGTGCGCCTGACGCGCGATATCGAGACCGCGCTGGCGGAACTCAAGCAGGGCCTGCCGGCCGGCATCGCAGCCCCGGTCGTGCTGTTCCGGCAAGCCAACTTCATCGATACGTCGATCGGCAACGTCGTCGAGGCCCTGCGCGACGGCGCGATCCTGGTCGCCATCGTCCTGTTCGCGTTCCTGCTCAGCGTACGCACCACGCTGATCTCGCTGATCGCGATTCCCTTGTCGCTGGCGGTGACGGCGCTGGCCTTCCACCTGCTGGGCCAGTCGATCAATGTGATGACGCTGGGCGGCCTGGCCATTGCCGTGGGCGAGCTGGTCGACGATGCGGTGGTCGACGTCGAGAACATCCTGCGCCGGCTCAGGCAGAGGAAAGCAGATGGCCGCCCGGTGCTGGACACCATCTGGCATGCATCGGTCGAGGTTCGTTCGGGCATCGTCTACGCCACCGTCATCGTCGTGCTGGTGTTCGTGCCCCTGTTCGCCCTGCCCGGTATCGAAGGCCGCCTGTTCGCGCCGCTGGGCATCGCCTACATCGCCTCGATCCTGGCCTCGATGCTGGTGTCGATGACGGTCACCCCGGTGCTGGCCTACTATCTGCTGCCGACCATGAAGCGCCTGCACCGCGCGGACAGCCCGATCGTGCGCCGCATGAAGCATTGGGACACGGCCGCGCTGAACTGGTCGTTCGCGCGCATCCGCCTGCTGCTCTCGATCGCGCTGATCGTCGTGGCCGCCGCCGCGGCATCCGTGCCGTTCTTCCCGCGCGCTTTCCTGCCTGCGTTCAACGAAGGCTCGCTCGTGATGGGCATGACCTTCACGCCCGGCACCTCGCTGGCGGAGGCCAACCGCATGGGCGCCCTGGCCGAAACCCTGATCGCCCAGGTGCCGGAACTCACGCGGGTCGGACGCCGCACCGGCCGTGCCGAACTGGACGAACATGCCGAAGGCGTGCATTCGTCCGAGCTCGACGTCGACCTGAAGCCCTCGAGCCGCTCGCGCGAAGCCATCATGGCGAGCATCCGCAACCAACTGGCCGTGATCCCGGCCGCGGTCGCGATCGGGCAGCCGATCTCGCACCGGCTCGACCACCTGCTGTCCGGGGTGCGCGCGCAGATCGCGCTGAAGATCTACGGCGACGACATCGACACGCTGCGCGGCCTGGCCGATGGGCTGCAGGGCCGCCTGCGCGCGGTGCCTGGCCTGGTCGACCTGTCGGTGGAGCGCCAGGTACTGATCCCGCAGATCAAGCTGCGCATCGACTACCGCAAGGCCGCGCAACATGGCCTGGCCGCGGGCGACGTGCTGCAGGCGCTGCAGGCCCTGGCCGAAGGCACGCGCGTGACCCAGGTCATCGACGGTCCGCGCCGCTTCGACCTGGTGGTGCGCCTGGCTGACGTCGACCGCTCGCCGCAGGACCTGGCGCGGGTCATGCTGGCCAGCCCGGTCGGAAGCATTCCGCTGTCGAGCGTTGCGACCATCGAAGAGGGCGACGGCCCGAACCAGATCGGCCGCGAGAACGGGCGGCGCCGGATCGTCGTGTATGCCAATACCGATGGCTCGAACATGTCGCGCATTATCGAGGGCGTGCGTCGGCAGGTCGCCGCCAGCCCGCTGCCGGGCGGCTATTTTGTGAGCGTGGAAGGGCAGTTCCAGGCGCAGGAGCAGTCGCAACGGCTCATCGCCGGCATGTCGCTGGCCTCGCTCGTGCTGATTTTCCTGGTGCTGTATTCGCGCTACCGCTCGTCGACGCTGGCGCTGGTCATCATGGGCAATATTCCGTTCGCTCTGGTGGGCAGCGTGATCGCCATGTGGATCGCCGGGGTGTCGCTGTCGGTCGCCTCGATGGTCGGTTTCATCACCCTGGCGGGCATCGCCACCCGCAACGGCATCCTCAAGGTGAGCCACTACATCAACCTGTGCAAGTTCGAGGGCGAGACCTTCGGCTGGCCGATGATCGTGCGCGGCTCGATCGAGCGTCTCACGCCGGTCCTGATGACGGCTCTGGTGGCCGCCTTCGCGCTGACGCCGCTCCTGCTGGCAGCGGACGCGCCGGGCAAGGAAATCCTGCATCCGGTTGCGGTCGTGATTTTCGGGGGCTTGATCAGTTCCACCTTGCTCGATTCGCTGCTCACGCCGCTCATCTTCTGGAAAGTCGGCCGCAAGCCGCTCGAGCGCCTGCTGGCGGAGCAGGGCGGCGACAGTTATTGATTCACCGGGGCCAAGTGGCGGCGCCCCTTGTCAGTCGCCACAGTTTCAGGAGCATCCAATGAAGAAGATTTTTGCATTAGCAGCCCTGGCAGCCAGCGTCGCCTGGTCCGGTCAGGTCTTGGCCCACGGCGCCAAGCCCAGGCATGGCGGGATCGTGCAAAGCGCGGGCGACCTGGCCTTCGAACTGGTCGCCAGGGATGGCGGCGCCACGATCTATGTCGACGACCACGGCAAGGCAATGCCGACCGCCGGCGCAACCGGCACCCTGACCGTACTCAAGGGCGTGAAGAAGACCGAGCTGCCGCTGGCATCCGGTGGTGACAACACACTGGTGGTCAAGGGCGATGCCGGTCTGGTCAAGGGCAGCAAGGCTGTCGCGGCCGTGACCTTCGCCGACAAGAAGACGGTCAGCGTACGCTTTTCGGTCAAGTAAGAACACCCTGGCGACCGTTGCGGCGTTCGCCGGCACAGCTTGCAACAATTGAAAAAAAAAGGAGAGCGGATGAAGTGGCTCATCACGAAATACCTGATCACGGCGGCGGTCGTGGTGCTGGTCTCGGAGGCCGCCAAGCGCAGCGACCGCATCGGCGGCCTGGTCGCGGCCCTGCCGATGATCACCCTGCTGACCCTGGTATGGCTGCATATCGAAAACCAGCCCGAGGCCAGGCTGGCGAATCACGCGTGGTACACGTTCTGGTATGTGGTGCCGACGCTGCCGATGTTCCTGGCTTTCCCATGGCTGCTGCAGCGCCTGGGCTTCTGGTGGACGCTGGGCGCCTGCGCCTTGATCACCGTGGTGTGCTTCGGGATGTTTGCGCTCGTACTGAAACGGTTCGGCATCACGCTGCTGTGAGCGAGGCTGACGGCAGGTGGTGACAATTGGCGGGTAAAAGGAGTCGGGGTCAGGTTTCCGCCTGACAATTTCGCCAGCACTCCCTCTATTTTTCGAATCCGGTCCCACACCTTTGCGTTGGCACAAAGTGTCGTCATATTGCAGGCGCAGTGTGACGTGATCTTTGGCGGGTTCCCACGCGGTGCGCGCACCCGGGAGAACAGCCGACAAGAAAACGAAGGGGACAAAGATGCAAGCAGATGCGTGGGACATGCTCGTGCGGGGCCAGGCTTGATCGCCCGGTGCTGCCATGACGCTTCACGCCGCCGGCGAGGCCGGTTCCGGCTCCGGCAATGAAGGCGGTACGCCGCCTCCCGCATCCGGCAGGGTCTTCTTCAGTTATGCGCGCAGCGACGCAGAATTTGTCCTGAAAATCGCCCGCGCGCTGCGGGTGGATGGCGTCGAGCTGTGGGTCGACCAGCTCGACATCCCCAAAGGCGCGCGCTGGGACGAATCGGTCGAAGGCGCGCTCAAGGGCTGTTCCTGCCTGGTGGTGGTGTTGTCGCCGGCCTCGGTCAATTCCTTCAACGTGCTCGACGAGGTGTATTACACCCTGGGCGAGGGCAAACGGGTCGTTCCAATCCTGCTGCACCCGTGCGAGATTCCCTTCCGCCTGAAGCGGATCCAGTACATCGACTTCAGCACCGGATACCAGCAAGGCTACGAGGAGTTGCTGGCAACGCTCACCCAGCGCTCGGCGCGGCAGCGGCCGGCGCCGCCGGCGGCGCCGGAGCCGGTGATCGAGCCGGTCACCGCGCCGCCGGCGCCGCCCGCGCCGCCGCGCGGCAGGATGCTGCGCCACATGGCCCTGGGCGGCGCGCTGATGTTCGTCTCCCTGCTGATCGTGGGCCTGGTGAGCCAGACAGGCAAGGATGGGCCGGTGAGCGCGCCGGCACAGGCCGTGTCGCCCCCGGTCGAGGCCGCGCCATCCGGGCCGGCCCCGGCCGATTCCGCGACCGCGGGGACCGAAGCCGGCCCCGGCACGGCCACCGGCGACGACACCGGCACCGGCACCGGCACCGGCGCTGCCGATGGCGCGCCGCCCGCCACGCAATCCCTCCCTGAACAGGCGGCGCCAGAGCTTGCGGCCCCGTCGCCCGAGCCTGATCCTCCGCCTGCGCCGCCGCCCCCGCCCCCGCCCCCGCCCGTCGACGCCGCCAAGCTTCCGCTGTTTGTCGCCAGCTTCATCGGCGCCCACAACCGCCGCGACGTGGGACAGATCCTGGCGCTCTATGCCGACGAGGTGGACTACCTCGGCGCCGGACAAGGCACACAGGCCGTGGCCAGCGACAAGGAGTTCATGTACGGAAAATGGACGGACATGCGGTTCAGGCTGGACAGCAAGATCGACTACGAACTCTCCGAGGATGGCCAGGGCGCCACACTGGCCTTCACGGTGGATTTCAGCGCCAGTAATGCCGAAACACAAGACCGGGGGCGGGTGCGCGAAGTGATGGAGCTGCGCATGGTCGACGGCACCCTGAAGATCGTCTCCGAACGGCATACGGTGCCCCCATGAAGCGCGCCCGGGACGAGGCGATGGGCATGCCGGCGGACGATGTCCCGCGGGGCAGCGCAAGCGTGGATAAGAAGCCGTCACGGCCGTTCAAGCGCGAGGCACGCAACCTGTGGGTGATGAGCCCGCGCGACCCGGGGCTGCCGGACGATGCGGCGCACGCGGAGCGCATCGTCGGCGCCCTCGGCCAGGCCATCCGCGCGGTCCGGCAGCTGGCCCGGGAGCAGGGCGCGCAGCTGCGGCTCATCACCGGCGGCGCCGGCGGCATGGACGCCAGCGCGGCGGGGATGGCAAGGAAATACGGCTGCGAATGGCATGTCGTGGCCCCGTCCTGGACTGAAGGAACGATGCAGCCCGAGCGCGTCGCCACGATCACGGAAACGCCTGGCGCCTCGCCGGAAGCGGCGCTGGCGGCCGCCGACGAAGCCAAGCTGGGATATGCCGACGCGGCGGTGGTGCTGGGCGAGGGCGCCCCGCTGCGCAATTATTCCGCCGAGCGCGACGGGATCCTGGTCGAAGCCCTGTGCCGGCATATGCCGATCGTGTGGATCGACACCAGCGCGCAGGGCGCGGGCGCCACCTGGATCCTCAGGCCCCAGGCCCTCGATGAACTGGCCGTGACCACCCTTGGCAAGGATGCCGAGCAGGTGCGGCGTATCGCCGGCTTCTTTTCCGAGGTCGATGCCGACCAACTGGCCGGCGAGATGGCGGAACTGCTGGCCATCTACTGGAATGCCGACACCACCGTGGCGATCGACGCGATGCTGCGCGGCGACTATGGCGATCCGGGCCGGGACGCCACCTGGAAAGGCATGTTCTACACGATGTTCCTGCGGCTGTTCGGCAACTGGAAGGTCAGGTTCTTCAGCCCGGTGGAAGCGCAGCGCGGGCCTGCGGAACTCGTGCTGGCCAGCCAGTTTTCGGCCGATACCTGGGATTGGTATGACCGGATCGACCGTGCAGCGACCTATGCGGCCTACAGCCATCGTGACCAGGTCGTGGTCGTCAACCTGGCGGCAAGCCTTGCCGTCTTCTTCGCGGTGGCAGGGGAGGTGTGGCCCCCCTGGAAAATCTGGCCGGTGGCCGAGCTGTTCATGTTGGCACTCATTTTCCGGGCGGTCTACGGGAACCGCCACCGGCAACTGAACAACCACGACCGGTGGCTGCATTTTCGCCAGTCGGCCGAAGCCTTGCGCCTGAGCGCGCTGCTTCATCCGCTGCTCGCCAGCCTGCCGCTGCTGCATCGCGGTGTGTGGAAATACGACGCCGCCGAGACGCCGCGGCCGGTGCTCGACAAGCCCTTCCATTGGCTCGTGATCCAGCTGTTGCGCGATACCGGCATACCGGGCCGGGAGGGCCCACACAGTATCGAGGCGCAGTTCCACGACCTCGTGGACAGCCTCGACGCCTTGATTCGCGACCAGGAACGCTACCACGAGCGCAGCAGCCGCCGTCTCCGGCAGACCCACCACCATCTGCGCCACTGGATCGAGCGGCTGTTCTGGCTGGTGGTGGCCTGGGTCGTCTTCCACCTGGTGATCGAATCCTGCCACGAGCCCGCCGCGATCCTGCGCCCTGCCTGCGAGCTGCTGCAGGCGGACCGCTTCCATGGCCTGCGCTGGCCGCTCTTCCTGACCGCATTCCTGCCGGCGCTCGCAGCGGCCATGCACGGCATTGCCTCCAAGGCGGAGCTGCAGCGGCTGGCCAAGAACTCCGATCGCATGCAGCGGCAGCTGACGATGCTGCGGCGCTCGATCGAAGGCGTGCGCCGCCATCATGATCCGCTGGCCCTGCGCGCCCTTGCCATCCAGGCCGCCGCGACCATGTATGCCGAGCACGACGCATGGGCCGAGCTGATGTCCGACCAGCCGCTCGAGCTCGTATGAACGCCTTCGACATCGCCAGCCAGCCGGGGGCCTTCCTGGCCGTCAAGCGGCCGCTGCCCGTGACCGTCGAATTCGCCGCGCGGGACGGCAGGCTCGGCACCCGCGAGGGCGAGGTGAGCTACCAGGCCGGGGATGCCATCCTGTCCGGCATCGAAGGAGAGCGCTGGCCGGTTCCGCGCGCCCGCTTTCTTGCCTCCTACGAACCGGTCGCGCCGGTGCAGGCCGGCGACAACGGGGCGTATGTCAAACGCCGCAAGGCGGTATGGGCCTGGCGCAGCAGCGCGCCCGTCGAGATCGCCCTGTCCGGCGGGCGCGGCGTGCTGCGCGCCGGCGCCGGCGACGTCGTCATCGACTATGGCGGCTGCGACCTGGCCGTGGTGGCCGCCTCGATTTTCGAAAGCAGCTACCAGCGCGCCGGGGAGACGGTGGGGCCGCCGGGCTGCGCCGGCAAGGCAGGGGATCCGCCCGGGTGAGGAATTCCTTGCCGGTCCGTCAATGTCCTGGCTCCGGCGCGTTTACTGCTGAGTAGCTTCTACGCACAACATGGCAAATAGAGGGTGTTTCGCAGCCTGTTTCGCTTCTAGCCGTACGGCAACACCTGCGATAATCCTGTTCTTAGTGGTAATTAACAGGAGCAGGGATGTCGGAAGACAGCGATGCAGAGAAGACAGAACCAGCGTCACCCAGAAGGCTTGAAAAAGCCCGTGAGGATGGCGACGTTCCCCGCTCGCGCGAACTGGCTACCTTCACCGTCCTGATGACCGCCGGCGCCGGCCTCTACATGACCGGCGGCACCCTTGCGGGCAAGCTCGGCCAGACCCTGCACTCCGGCCTGTCCCTCAGCCGTGAGCAAATCTACAACCCCGACGTCCTGATCCAGCGCATCACGAATGACCTGATCGACGTCCTGATCGCCTGCCTGCCGCTGGCCGGCCTGATCATGCTGGTCGCGCTGGCCTCGCCGCTGCTGATCGGCGGCTGGCTGTTCTCGTCCAAGGCCTTCATGCCGAACTTCATGAAGCTGAACCCGATCAAGGGCATCAGCAACATGTTCTCCACCAATGCCCTGATCGAGCTGCTCAAGGCCATCGCCAAGACCCTGGTGGTCGGCGCCGTGGCCTGGGTCGTCATCAATGGCCAGAAAGAAGCCTTCCTCGGCCTGGCGGTCGAACCGCTGAACGCCGGCAGCGCCCACGTGGGCGAGCTGATGGGCAAGGCCTTCCTGTTCATTACCGGCGCGCTGGGCCTGATCGCGGCCATCGACGGGCCGTGGCAGCTGTGGCACTACAACGACAAGCTGAAGATGACGCGCCAGGAAGTGATCCAGGAATCCAAGGAATCGGACGGCAATCCGCAGATGAAGGGCAGGATTCGCCAGCTCCAGCGCGAAATGGCGCGCGGCCGGATGATGCAGAATGTGCCTGATGCCGATGTGATCGTCACCAACCCGACCCACTATGCGGTGGCGCTGAAGTATGCCGACGGCCAGAAGGGCGCGCCGCGCGTGGTGGCCAAGGGTATCGACGACGTGGCGGCCAGGATCCGTGAACTCGGCGCCGAGCACAAAGTGACCCTGCTGGAAGCCCCGGCCCTGGCCCGTGCGCTGTACAAGCACACCGACATCGACGAAGAGATCCCGGAAAAGCTGTTCTCGGCCGTGGCCGAAGTGCTGGCCTATGTCTACCAGCTGCGCGCCTACAAGCTAGGGGACGGCCAATACCCGGATCGCCCGACCAGACTGGCGGTGCCGGCAGAGATGGACCCGAACGATCCGGCCTACAAGGGTCCGGGCAGCCTGAATAACGGAGCAACGCACTAATGAACAGCATCAGATTGCCGGCATGGATGAACGGCTTGGGCGCCCGCGGCGGCAACGCACTGGCCGCGCCGCTGCTCATCATCGTCCTGCTGGCGATGATGATCCTGCCGCTGCCGGCCTTCATCCTCGATGTGTTCTTCTCCTTTAACATCGCGCTGTCCGTCATCGTCCTGCTGACCGCGCTGTACACGGTCAAGCCGCTCGACTTCATGGCCTTCCCGGCCATCCTGCTGGTCTCCACGATGTTGCGCCTGTCGCTGAATGTCGCTTCTACTCGCATTGTGCTGACCGAAGGCCATACCGGCGGCGCCGCGGCCGGCAAGGTCATCGAAGCCTTCGGCCACTTCCTGATCGGCGGTAACTACACGGTCGGTATCGTCGTGTTCATTATCCTGACCATCATTAACTTCTCGGTGGTTACCAAGGGTGCGGGCCGTATCGCCGAAGTCGGCGCGCGCTTCGCCCTGGATGCGATGCCGGGCAAGCAGATGGCGATCGACGCCGACCTGAACGCCGGCCTGATCGGCGAAGCCGACGCCCGCAAGCGCCGCAACGAAGTCGCGCAAGAGGCCGAGTTCTACGGCGCGATGGACGGCGCCTCGAAATACGTCAAGGGCGACGCCGTGGCCGGCATCATGATCACCCTGATCAACATCATCGGCGGCCTGATCATCGGTATCGTGCAGCACGACATGGCATTCGGCAAGGCGGCCGAGGTCTACACGCTGCTGGCCATCGGTGACGGCCTGGTGGCCCAGCTGCCTTCGCTGATCATCTCGATCGCGGCCGGTATGGTGGTCTCGCGCGTGGCCAGCGACGAAGACATCAGCACCCAATTGACCAGCCAGCTGTTCGCCCGTCCGGAAGCGCTCTACATCACCGGCGGCATCATTTTGGCGCTGGGCCTGATCCCGGGCATGCCGAACCTGGTGTTCCTGCTGCTGGGCGGCGCCCTGGTCGGCGGCGGCTACATGATCGCCAAGCGCCGCAGGGACGCGCCGGCCCAGGAAGCGGCCGCGGCGCTTGAGGCTGCGGCGGCCGGTACAGCCGGCGCGGCGGCACCGGCCGAATCGGAAGAAGCGACCTGGCAGGACGTCATGGCGGTCGACACCCTGGGCCTGGAAGTGGGCTACCGCCTGATTCCGCTGGTGGACAAGACCCAGGGCGGCGAGCTGCTCAAGCGCATCAAGGGCATCCGCAAGAAATTCGCCCAGGAAGTGGGCTTCCTGGCCCCGCCCGTGCACATCCGCGACAACCTGGAACTCAAGCCTTCAGCCTACCGCATCACGCTCAAGGGCGTGGAAGTGGGCACCGGCGAAGCCATGAACGGCCAGTTCCTGGCGATCAACCCGGGCATGGCCAGCGGCACGCTGCCGGGCATCGTGACGGTCGATCCGGCTTTTGGTTTGCCGGCCACCTGGATCGACGCCAGCCTGCGCGACGAGGCGCAGAGCATGGGTTATACCGTGGTCGACGCCGGCACCGTGGTGGCGACCCACCTGAACCATTTGATTACGACCCACGCCTCGGAACTGCTGGGCCGCATGGAAGTGCAGGCGCTGCTGGATCACCTGGGCAAGGAAACCCCGAAGCTGGTGGAAGACCTGGTGCCGAAGATCGTGTCGCTGTCCACTTTGCAGAAAGTGCTGCAGAACCTGCTGCAAGAGGGGGTGCACATCCGCGACATGCGCACCATCATCGAGGCGTTGTCAGAGTACGCCACCCAGACGCAGGATCCGAACGAGCTGACCGCCATGGTGCGCGTGGCGCTGGGCCGCGCGATCGTGCAGCAGCTGTTCCCGGGCATGAACGAGCTGTCGGTGATGACCCTCGACAACCGCCTCGAGCGCTTGCTGATGCAGGCCATGGGCACGGGCGGGGACGGCGCCGGTATCGAGCCAGGCCTGGCCGACACCATCGCCCAGCAGGCGGCCAATGCCGCCCAGCAGCAGGAAGAGCTGGGCCTGAGCCCCGTGCTGCTGGTGCCGGCGCCGCTGCGCGTCCTGCTGTCGCGTTTCCTGCGCCGCGCGGTGCCGCAGCTGAAGGTGCTGTCGCATAACGAGATTCCGGAGACCAAGACGATTCGGGTGACGAGCCTGGTCGGCGTGCCGATGTGAGCAGGACTCGCCGCGCGTCATTGGTCAATGCCGGTATCGCCGGAAGATGAGTACGGCCGAATAGGTGACGACAAGGACAACGACGAACGCACTACCGAGCGCAAGCAGGGTTTCGAGATCCCGCAGTTCCTCTCCATTTGTTGAGCCGTAGAGTTCGACGAGCCAGACAGACAGCACTGGTGGAACCTGTGGGCCAAGGTCGGGACGGGCGAGCCACATCCATCCCAGGGCAGCGGTGCCGACAAGCACCCAAGCGGCAAGCATGACATGCGTGATAAACGTTTTCACTTTACTGTTACTTGGCCGTAAGCCTTTAAGGTACTGCCTGGGATGGCGATCTGACTGCTCGCCTTCAGGCGAGCTCGCAGAATGCGGAAATCCGTATGGCTGTCGATGGTAATGCAACCTTGGCTGATTCCCAGGCTTCCCTTCGGGTGGAGCCGAAAACGGCCTCGCTTTACTTTGTTACAGAAAGTTTCATCGTCAATTCTTCCGTCAGTCGCATAGAGGGCGAACCAGTCCCCTCGGTTACTGAAGAGGTCGCGCAGCGGGCCCAGCACGCCGCCTGACTGGCGATCGAGTACATAGTAAATACCGGGAGGAATGGGGCCAATTCCTGCATGACAAGCAAATTCTCGGCGGTTTGCATGGGCCCCCAAGCCTGAAAACGCTGGGAATTGCATAGTGTTCATTTTAAGCACACTCATCGGTTTGTCGTTCAGTTCAAATGAGCATTTAAGCATCTGCGTTTCTCCCAAAAAGGCTTCTTGTCACAAGTTTTCGAGCATAGGCAAGTATCAAGAACTGCTTGCTGAGATGTCACAACTTTGCATTGGCTGCTTACTCCGATCGGACACGGAGCCTGATCCTCGGGGAAATAGACCCTTTTCCCCTTCCTTCTCCCCAGATGGTTTCCGCACGGCATCGTCAATAATGTTGACTATGGACGGGCGATTGCGCCCGCAGAAAACGTAGAACAGACCAGTTGAAGTGCGGAGAACAACGATGAACGTGAAGAAATTTACAGCGGCTACCTCCCGTGACGCCTTGCGCAAGGTGCGCGAGGCGCTCGGTCCTGACGCGGTCATCCTGTCCAACCGTCCGGTCGACGGCGTGGTCGAGATCCTGGCGCTGGACAACGACGACGTCGCATCGCTGTCCTCGCCGAGCATCGAAGAAGCGCAGCCGCAGTTTGGCGCCTTCGACAACGGCTTCGACCCGGAACCGGTCTTTGCCCGCGCCCCGGCCGCTTTTGCCCCCGCCTTCACCGCTCCCGAACCACGGCGCGCAGCGCCAGCGCCTGTCGCCGAGGAAGTGCCGCCGACCTACGAAAACCGCCGCGCCCCGGCCCCGGCAGCCACCATCGACATGGCCGCCATGAGCTCGATGATGAGCGCCGCCATCGCCCAGGCCAAGGAATCGGCCACGCTCGAAATGAGCGGCATGATGAATGAAATCCGCGCCATGCGCGGCATGATGGAAACCCAGCTGGCCGAGCTGTCGTGGAATGCCGGCTCGCAGCGCGAGCCGCAAAAGAACGCCGTCCTGCGCGAGATGCTGGCCGCCGGTTTCTCGGCGACGCTGGCGCGCTACCTGATCGACAAGATGCCGGCTACCCGCGACGCGGCCGAAGCGCTGCGCTGGATCAAGACCGTGCTGGCCCGTAACCTGACCACCATCGCCAACGAAGACGACCTGCTCTCGCGCGGCGGCGTGTTCGCCCTGGTCGGCCCGACCGGCGTCGGCAAGACCACCACCACCGCCAAGCTGGCCGCGCGTTGCGTGATGCGCCACGGCGCCGACAAGCTGGCCCTGATCACCACCGATGCCTACCGTATCGGCGGCCACGAGCAGCTGCGCATCTACGGCAAGATCCTGGGCGTGATGGTGCACTCGGTGAAGGACGAAGCCGACCTGCGCATCGCCCTGAAAGAACTCAAGAACAAGCACACCGTGCTGATCGACACCATCGGCATGTCGCAGCGCGACCAGATGGTGACGGAACAAGTGGCCATGCTGAGCGAATCCGGCGCCGACGTGAAGCGCCTGCTGTGCCTGAACGCGACCTCGACCAACGAGACGCTGAACGAAGTGGTGCGCGCCTACCAGGGCACGGGTCTTGCCGGCTGCATCATGACCAAGCTGGACGAAGCCGCCTCGATCGGCAACGTGCTCGACGTCGTGATCCGCCAGAAGCTGAACCTGCACTACATCTCGAACGGCCAGCGCGTGCCGGAAGACCTGCACCTGGCCGACCGCGCGATGCTGGTCGACCGCGCCTTCCGCAGCAAGAGCGGCGCCAACGGCATCAGCGACGCCGACCTGCCGCTGATGATGGCCGGCACGGCCAACCTGCACAACGACCGCAGCCTGCGCGAGGTGTCCCTTGGCTAGTTTCGATTTCGACCAGGCCGAAGGCCTGCGCCGGATGCTGCAGGGCCCGCGCCCGCGCATCGTCACCTTCCTGTCCGCCACCCCTGAAGACGACAAGGGCGCCATGCTCGTCAACCTGGGCGCCTCGCTGGCCCGGACCGGCAACGACGTCCTGATCGTCGACGCCTGCGAGCGCGAGTACGGCGTCGCCCGCCGACTGGGCATCAGCCGCGCCGCTCTGCTGACCAACGTGGCGCGCCAGGAGTGCGGCCTGAACCAGGTGCTGCACGCCGTGCCGCAGGGCTTTTCGGTGGCGTCGCTGGGCACCCCGCAACGCGCGGACGATACCCGCCGCCTGGCCAAGACCTTCGACGTGCTGGTCAAGCAGGCCGGCATCGTGATGGTGGACGCCGAACTGGGCCCGGACGGCGAATTGCCGCTGCCGCTGATGGCCAGTTCCGAGATCGTGGTGCAGGTCGGTACCTCGGCCACCTCGATCACGAATGCCTATGCCTTGATCAAGCATTTGTCGCACCAGCTGGGCCGCCGTCCTTTCGGCATCCTGGTTACCGGCGCGACAGAGGCCGAAGCCAAGGTTGTATACGATAATATGTCTACCGCGGCAACACGCTACCTGGCGGTGACCCTCAATTCGATGGGCTCGGTACCGGCCGACGAATACCTGCACCGCGCCGCGCGCCTGGGGCGCGCCGTGGTCGATGCCTTCCCGCTGGCGGGTGCGTCGGTTGCTTTCCGCCAGCTGGCAGGCAAGTTCGCGCTGCACGCGATGGGCCGGGGAGGCAACGCACATTTCGGGTCCTGACCTGCTAGAGAAGAAGAGAAGACAAGCAACGCATGTACACGGTCAAAGGGAAAACGGACAAGAACCATTTGCTGACGGAGCACATGCCGTTGGTGAAGCGTCTTGCCCACCACATGAAGGCCAAGCTGCCGCCTTCCGTGGAAGTCGATGACCTGGTGCAGGCGGGCATGATCGGCTTGCTCGATGCGATCAACCGCTACGAAGACAATCACGGCGCCCAGTTCGAGACCTATGCGGTGCTGCGCATTCGCGGCGCCATGCTCGACGAACTGCGCTCGAGCGACTGGATGCCGCGCAGCACGCGCCAGAACATGCGCAAGGTCGAGGCCGCGATGGAAGCGCTGCAGCAGCGCCTGGGACGCCCGGCCAGCGAATCCGAAATCGCCAAGTCCCTCAAGATCTCGTTGTCCGAATACCAGGACATGCTGGGCGACGGCGGCGGCCACCAGCTGCTGTACTACGAAGACTTCCACGACGACGAAGGCGATGGCGGCAGCGCCGGCTTCCTCGACCGCTATGCGGTCGACGATGCCGACCCGCTGCGCTCGCTGCTCGACACCGACTTCCGCCAGGCCGTCATCGACGCCATCGACAAGCTGCCGCCGCGCGAGAAGATGCTGATGGGCCTGTACTACGAGGAAGAACTCAACCTGAAGGAAATCGGCGCGGTCATGGGCGTGAGTGAATCGCGCGTGTCGCAGCTGCACACCCAGGCGGTGTCGCGGCTGCGTGCCTCGCTCAAGGAGCAATTATGGACTGGGCCAGCGTAGCCGGGCTGGTGCTCGCGCTGGCGGGCATCCTGGTGGGCCACACGCTCGACGGCGGCAAGTTCGCGTCGCTGGTGCAGCCGGCCGCCTTCGCCATCGTGGTGGTCGGCACTTTCGGCGCGGTGCTGCTGCAAAGCGAGACCCGCAGCTTTTTGCGCGGCATGCGCATGCTGCGCTGGGTGTTCTTCCCGCCGAAGTCGAGCCGCGACAAGCTCTCGCGCGAGATCGCGCTGTGGAGTTTGACGGCGCGGCGCGACGGCCTGCTCTCGCTCGAGCAGTACATGGGAACGAACGATAAATTTATCCAGAAGGGCCTGCGCCTGGTGGTGGACGGCATCAATCCGGACAAGATCCGCAGCCTGCTGGAGAGCGAAATCAGCGCCTACGAATTCGCCCAGCGCCAGGCCGCGCGCATCTGGGAATCGGCGGCCGGCTATTCGCCGACCATCGGCATTCTGGGTGCGGTGCTGGGCCTGATCCACGTGATGGAAAACCTGTCCGACCCATCGCGCCTGGGCTCCGGCATCGCGGTGGCCTTCGTCTCCACCGTGTACGGCGTCGGGCTGGCCAACCTGTTCTTCTTCCCGGTCGGGAATAAACTGAAAGCCATCGTCAGCGACAAGGTGGCGCAGTACGAAATTCTGGCCGAAGTCTTCCACGACCTCGCCAGCGGCGACCACACCCGCGTGGTCGACGAACGGGTGGCGTCGCTGCTGGCGCGCCACTAAGCGGCATGGCGCGCAAACGCTACGACGATTCCAACGGCTCGGCCGAACACCACGAGCGCTGGCTGATTTCCTACGCCGATTTCATCACGCTGCTGTTCGCGTTTTTCGTCGTGATGTACGCGATCTCCATCGTCAACGAAGGCAAGTACGCGGTGCTGTCCGAAGCGCTGGGCGACGCCTTCGGCGGGCGCAGCCTCGCGCCGCAAGCCGCTACCCGGGTCGAACCGGCGCTGCCGCTGTCGCACATCGTCAACCGCAAGCGGATCGAGGCCGCGCGGCGCGACCGCCAGCGCCTGGAGACCCTGTCGAAAGACCTGTCGGCGACCTTGCTGCCGCTGGTGAAATCGGGGCAGGTGCGCGTGACGCAAAATGCGCGCGGCATCAGCATCGAGATCAATGCCAGCGCGCTGTTCGACCAGGGCGAAGCGGTGCTGCAGCCGGACGCGCGCGACGTGCTGCGCGAAGTGGCCGGCCTGCTCAAGGACGACCCGCACATGGTCGAAGTCGAAGGCCATACCGACAACCTGCCGATCGCGACACCGCAGTATGCGTCGAACTGGGAACTGTCGGCGGTGCGCGCGGCCAGCGTGGTGCGGCTGTTCATCGAGGGCGGCGTGCAGGAGGCGCGCCTGTCGGCGATCGGTTACGGCTCGACCCGGCCGGTGGCGCGCAACGACAGCCCGGTCAACCAGGCGCGCAACCGGCGCGTTGCCGTGATGATCCTGGCAACGACGCCGGAACCGCTGCCGGCCGCCTTGAAATAAAATGTCATTTTTGCCGTCTGTTTGAAATATTCTTTCAAGGAGCACGAATGCATGTCAAACGAATCCTCCCGCTGCTCTTGTTCGCCCTGGGCGGCCTGGTGAGCGCCGTCGGCGCCGTGGAAAAAGACGCGATCGTGCGCCATCAGCTCGAGGTCGAGACCACCGGCGGCAAGGTGAAAGTGCGCCTGACGGTCGAGAACCATGGCGAGACCACCATCTACGTGCCGCGCGAAGTGGCCGCCGGAGACGAACTTACCGGCCGCCGCTTCGAGGTGCTCGACAAGTCCGGCAAGCCGCTCGACTACACCGGCATGATGGTCAAGCGCGGCGCACTGACGGCCCAGGACTACCACCCGGTGAAGCCGCACACGATGCACATGAATACCATCGACATCACGCCGGCCTACGCGTTCAGGAAGGGGAAGAATAGCTACGAGATCCGCTACGACGGGCCGTGGCTGGCCGACCTGAAGCAGCTCGATGCGGTGAGTCACAGCCCGGCGGCGCCGGTGCGCTTCAGCTTTACCCGCTGAAAATGTAGGGTGGGCGGCTTCGCCGCCCACCCTTCTATGATGACTGTCAAGTGAGATTAGTAGTTTTAGGCTCTCCTGTACTTTGGTGCATTGAAGCGCTTGGTGATCTGTTCGTGAGAC
>NZ_JCASIH010000028.1:0-54123 GCF_059685935.1 Telluria sp. ZT3P39 | reverse complement strand
CTCGAAGGCATCAATAACCGCATCAAAGTGATGAAGCGAATGGCCTACGGCTACCGGGATAGCGACTTCTTTTTCCTGAAGATCAAAGCCGCGTTTCCCGGAAATCCGTGATGAACCATTTTTAAGCACCCCGCATGATCGGGGAGGAACCTGCCCAAAAGGCCGGTTTTTCCCTGTGTGGACCGGTGTTTTGACTGCGGCAGTGGTGCTATAGTCGGCGCATCTTTCACCGGGAAGCCGCCATGTCATCACTCACCGTCCGCAAGCTCGACCTCGACCTGGGCAAGGGCTTCGGCCGCCGCTGGCTCGGTGGCGACGCCTACCGCAGCCAGTGGTTCAATGCGCTGTCGATGACCTTCCCGATCGGCGAGCAGATGTTCATCGACAGCCTGCGCGCCGTGCCCGAAGAGTGCATCGAGGATCCCGTGCTGCGCGCCGAGGTGAAGGACTTCGTCGGCCAGGAAGCCACCCACCGCCACGTGCACATCCAGTACAACGCCGAACTGGCGCGCCAGAACCTGGCCTTCGTCACCGAGAAGTGCATCCTGTGGCGGGTAAGGCGGGTCGCGCGCCTGGACGTGCGCAGCCAGGTCGCGGTCACCTGCGCCTTCGAGCACTACACCGCCATGCTGGCCGACGGCATCCTGCGCCACCCCGAATGGATCGCGGATGCCGAGCCGGCGCTGCGCCGCCTGTGGGAGTGGCATGCGGTCGAGGAACTCGAGCACAAGGGCGTGGCCTTCGATGTTTACCGCGCCGCGGGCGGCGGCTATTGGCGCCGGGTGCTGTGGTTCGTGCACGTGAGCCTGGTGTTCTGGTTCGATAACTTCATCCAGACCTTGCATAACCTGCACCGCGACGGTGCCCTGTGGCAACCGGGTACCTGGCTGAGCGCCGCGCGCATGTGGTTCGGGCGGCGCGGCCTGGCCTGGCACATGGCCGGGCCGGTGCTGCAGTATTTCTCGCCGACCTTCCACCCTTGGCGGCATGACAACCGGGCCCTCGTCAAAACGTGGCTCGACCGCAACAGCGACGCCTACCGCGCGATCCGCAGCAGCGCGCCGTGAGCGGTCCTGGCCCTGCCGGGTGGCAGGAGCGGGCCGGGCGATGTCATAATGGGGCCATGCAAGGAGAATTCCCGTGATCCGCTATATGGGCACCCGCACGAACGGCGAGGGGGCGGCCGTCTACGTCTTCATCGTCAATGGCATGCAGAAGAAAGTGCGCGAGCACGCGCTCAAGCAGCATCCTGGCTGCTTCGAAGCCCTGCCTGCGTCGGTCAAGGCCAGGATCGCGGCCAACCGCGCCTGGCTGTCCAGGCTCTGATTCCTTCATGGCCACCTGGCGCCGGGCGCTTGCCGGCTCAATCCTGCTCGCCTCTACCTGCGGGGCGGCGCAGGCCATGCCCTCGACCTTCGGGCCGGTCATCGGCAATGCGCTGCTGTGCCGCAGCCACCTCGACAACCGCTATTTCCACGACTATCTCACCACCGCCTTCGGCCCGGCCTACAAGCGCGAGGGCGGGGCCTGGTGGTTCAAGCTTGATGCCACGTTATGGGGCGCGGAGGTGAAGGAAGTCATGGTCAGCGACGACAGCAGCGCGCTGGTATTCATCGCGGCAATTACCGACGCCACCCCGGAAGAGCTGGAACAGGGCATCCGGGCTGCCCATGGCATCGTCCATAAGCCGCTTGACGCGACGCCGTTTCCCTTGCGCGTATCGAACCCGGGCAGCACGATCGCCTACATGAATGACAAAAGCAAAATATACTGCGCGAAGTTCAAATCGCCGCCGGTTCGCTAGCCACGCATGTACAACCACTATTTCCAGCTGAAGGGCGCGCCGTTTTCGATAGCGCCGGACCCGCGCTACCTGTTCATGAGCGAGCGCCATCGCGAGGCGCTGGCCCACCTGCTCTATGGAGTCGGCAGCGGCGGCGGCTTCGTGCTGCTGACCGGCGAAATCGGCGCCGGCAAGACCACGGTGTGCCGCTCCTTCATCGAGCAGATCCCCGAGAACTGCCATCTAGCCTATATCTTCAACCCGCGCCTGAGCGTCGAGGAATTGCTGCTGAGCGTGTGCGACGAGTTCCGCATCGAGCTGCCCCCCGCCGGCACGCCGATGGGCGTGGCGACGCCCGGCCTCAAGGGCTATGTCGATGCCATCAACCGCTACCTGCTCGACTCCCATGCCCAGGGCCTGAACAACGTGCTGGTGATCGACGAGGCCCAGAATTTGTCGGCCGAGGTGCTGGAACAACTGCGCCTGCTGACCAACCTGGAAACCAGCGAGCGCAAGCTGCTGCAGATCATCCTGATCGGCCAGCCGGAACTGCGCACCATGCTGGCCCGGCCCGAGCTCGAACAGCTGGCCCAGCGCGTGATCGCGCGCTACCACCTGGGGCCCTTGTCGATGCCGGAGACGGGCGCCTATGTCGCCCACCGGCTGGCGGTGGCGGGGGCCGTCGGCCAGCCGTTTCCGCCCGCGCTCACGCCCGCCATCCACGCGCTGACCCACGGGGTGCCGCGCCGTATCAACCTGCTGTGCGACCGCGCGCTGCTCGGCGCCTATGTCGAGAACAGCCCGCAGGTGACACGCCCCATCCTGGACAAGGCAGCGAGCGAAGTGTTTGCCGGCGAACCCGGCCCGCGCCGCCTGCGCCTGCCGCTGGTCGTGGGCGGGGTGCTGGCGGCGGTAGCGATCAGCGCCGCCGCGTGGCAGGCCATGCCGGCGCGCGAGGCGGCGCCCGTCGTCGCGGCGCAGCCGACAAGGCCGGCGGGTGCGGCCGTGCCGCCGGTGCAGGCCATCGAGGCCGACGCGCTGCGCGAGCTGGCGGCGCTGTGGGGCCAGCCGCTGGCGGCCGGCAATCCTTGCGAGGCCGCGCTGCGCCAGAACCTGCGCTGCCACGAGGGCCGCGGCGGGCTGTACGAACTGCGTCTGCTCGACCGCCCGGCGGTGGTCACCCTGCACGACGGCCCGCGTACGGGCTACGCCGTGCTGTCGGCAATGGACGCGCATGGCGTGACCCTGAGCGCCGGTGCGCGCCGCGAACGCATCGACCTGGCCACCTTCGTCGCCCGTTTCGGCGGCGAGTTCACGACCTTCTGGCGCATGCCGCGCGGTTTTCGCGAGCAGGTGTCCGAAGGAGACCATGGTCCCGACGCCGACTGGCTGGCCGCGCGCCTGGCGCAGCTGAACCGGGCCCCGGCCCCGCAGGCCGGGCGCGCGCTGGACGCCAATGCACGCGAAGGGCTGCGGCGCTTCCAGGCCGCGCAAAACCTGAAGGCGGACGGCGTGGCCGGCCCGCGCACCTACATGCGCCTGAACCAGCTCACCGGCGTGCCCGAGCCGCGCCTGCTGGCCCGCACCGGAAACTAGTCATGTCCTATATCCTCGAAGCCCTCAAGAAGGCACAGGCGGAGCGCCAGCTCGGCAACGCCCCGACCATCCACGCGCCCAGCCCTTCGTATGCGCCACCCGCATCGAACGGCAACCGCAAGCCGCTGCTGATCGGGCTGGGCGCCGGCGCGCTGGTCGTGGCGGCGGGGGCGGTTTTCCTGCTGCGCCAGCCGCCGCCGGCCGCGCCGGTGCAGGTGGCCGGCGCGCCGGCGCCCGCACTGGTCGTGCCGGCTCAGGTGCCGGCTCCGGTTCCGGCTCCCGTTCCCGTGCCGGCCGAACCGGTTGAGCAGCCCGCGCCTGCCAGACCGAAGCAAGCGCCGGCCCGCATCAAACCTGAACCAGTTGCCCCGGCCGTCGAGCCGGAGCCGCGCCGCGCGGAAACCGTCGAGCCGGTGTTTGAGGCCCCGCGCGCAGCCGTGCTGCCCGCGGCCCCGCCGAGCGCCGACGACAGCGTCGGACCGGTGCAGTCGCTGCCCGAAGCGCTGCAGCGCGAGCTGCCGAAACTGGCCTTCGGCGGCTATATCTATTCGCCCAATCCGGCCGAGCGCCTGCTCCTGGTCGACAAGATGCTGCGCCGCGAAGGCGAAGAAGTCGCGCCCGGGCTGGTGCTCGAACGCCTGCTGCCGAAGGCGGCCATCATGAATTTCCGTGGCTATCGCTACCGTGTCGCCTACTGAAGTCCGGGGCCCGGTGCTGGGCGTGGTCGGCTGGTCGGGCAGCGGCAAGACCTCGCTGCTGGAACACCTGGTGGGCCGGCTCGCGGGCCAGGGCCTGCGCGTGAACATCGTCAAGCACAGCCACCACGACATCGAGCTCGAGCCGCCGCGCAAGGACAGCGCGCGCCTGCGCATGGCCGGCGCGGCCGAGGTGATGATCGCGTCTCCCTATCGCGTGGCCATCCTGCGCGAGCTGCGCGGCGAGGCCGAGCCCACGCTGGCCGAGCACCTGGCGAGGCTGGCGCCAGGCGACCTGACCCTGGTGGAGGGCTATAAATGGGAACGCTTTCCCAAGCTCGAGGTGTACCGCCCGCTGCTGGGCAAGGCGGCGCTCTACCCGACTGATCCCGACATCGTCGCGGTGGTGTCGGACGCGGCGCGTCCCGAGGGGCTGGAAGGGCGGGCCTGGCTGGACTTGAATGATCCAGATCAAGTGCTGGAGTGGCTGGCCGGCTGGATGCGCGATTGCCCTAAAGTTCCGGTTGGGACCGCCGATAACGGTGGATACGCCTCAATGGGAGATTGATATGGATGTGTCGAGCATTGCCAAGCTGTCCACCAGCATCGCCGAAACCGGCACCCGTCAGGAAGTGAGCCTGGCCGTCTTCAAGAAGGCGCAGCAGATCGAGGCGGCGACCGCCACCCAGCTGCTCGAGGCGCTGCCCGCGGTGCAGTCGGCGAAGTTGCCGTCGCATTTGGGGAACAAGATCGATACGACGGCTTGAGCGGACGCGAGCTCACAACCTCCGCCTTGCATCTTTCCCCCACCTGATAAATACTGTCGGCTTCCAACCAGCACTGGAGCATTCGCATGACCCACCGCCACGCCCTGATCGCCGCCGCCCTTGCCAGCGTGTGCGCCACCCAAGCCGCCGCGCAGGACATGGCGCCGAAAGCTGACCAGGAAGCCTGCTACGGCGTCGCCAAGGCCGGCCAGAACGATTGCGGCACCTCCACCCACGGCTGCTCGGCTGCCGCCAGGACCGACAACGACCCGAACGAGTGGAAGTACGTTGCCAAGGGAAGCTGCACCAAGCTCGGCGGTTCGCTCGAGGCGGGCCGGGTCGCGCAAGACAAGGCCGCGCCAGCCAAAGCCGAACCGAAGAATTAATCCCATGCGCGCCCCGGACGCGGCTGTGAAGGCCGGCGTGGGGCTGCGCACGCCGCATTGCCGCGCCTTCCTCGACGGGCGCCCGGCGGTCGGCTTCATCGAAGTCCACAGCGAAAACTACCTGGCCCGCGCCGGCTGGGACTGGCACGTCCTCAAGGAACTGCGCCAGGATTACCCGATCAGCCTGCATGGCGTCGGGCTCGGCCTCGGCTCGGCGCGCGGCTTTTCCCTCGCCCACCTGGAACGCGTGCGCGCACTGGTCGAGGCCGTCGATCCTTTCCTCGTTTCCGAACACCTGAGCTGGGGCGCGCTGGCCGACCGCCAGCTCAACGACCTGCTGCCCGTCACGCTCGACCATGCCGCGCTGGCCCTGGTGAGCGAGCGCATCAATCGGGTGCAGGATGCGATCAAGCGCCGGCTGCTGGTCGAAAACGTCTCGACCTATGTGCGCTTTCGCGCCGATGCGATGAGCGAAGCGGCATTCCTGGCCGAGCTGGCGCGCCGCACCGGCTGCGCCATCCTGCTGGATGTGAACAATCTCTACGTCAACCAGCACAACCATGGCGAAGACGCGCTGGCCGCCATCGCCGCGCTCCCAAGGGGGAGTGTCGGCGAAATCCACCTGGCCGGCCACCTGGAAACGCCGCTGGCGCTGGTCGACCACCATGGCGCGGCGGTCAGCGACGCCGTCTGGGAACTGTACCGCGCCGCCTTGCAGCGCTTCGGCCGCGTGCCGACCCTGGTCGAGTGGGATGCCGATATCCCGCCGCTCGAGGTCCTCCTGGGCGAGGCTGCGCAGGCCGACCGGATTGCAGGCAACTACCCGCTGGCGGTCTTGACACCCTTCCAGCCGCGGGAGGCAGGCCAGGCCGGCACGGCGGACGAGGCGCTTGCCGGCGTCCAGCAGCAGTTCGGCAACGCGCTGTTCGACCACCGGCAGGAAGCCAGCCTTGCGCCGTTCCTGATCGAGGGTGGAGCAGGGCGCCTGGCGCTCTACCGCGGCAACCTGGGCGCCGGCTGGGAGCGCGCGCTGGCGGATGCCTACCCGGTTGTGCGCCAGCTCGTCGGCGAGGAATTTTTCGGGGGCCTCGCGCGCGCCTACGGCAAGGCCGTTCCTTCGCTCGATCCGGACCTGGCAGGCTTCGGCCACAGGTTCGCGGATTTCCTTGAAGGTTTTGCCCCGGCCGCGTCCTTGCCCTACATGCCGGACATGGCGCGCCTGGAATGGGCCGTCCACCGCGCCTACCTGGCGCCGGACGTGGAACCGCCCGGGATCGATGCGCTAGCCCGGCTCGCGCCGGAAGCGCTCGAGGCGGCCCGCTTCATCCTGCATCCGTCCGTGGCGCTGCTGCGCAGCCCCTGGGCGACCGCTGCGCTCTGGCAGGCGCACCAGCCGGATGGGCCGGCCCTGCCATCGAGCGTGCATGCGCCATCGGTGGCGCTGGTCGTGCGGCCGCGCTGGAAGGTGGACGTGGTGGAATTGTGCGTGCCGGAAGCTGCCGCCCTGGAGCGGCTGGCGGCGGGCGCCAGCTTCGGCGCGGCGATCGACGCCATGCTGGCATGCGGGGAGGGCAGCGGCGCAGCGGATATCGGCGCCATGCTGCAAGCCTGGTTCAGGCGCGGCGTGGTGGCCGCCATCGTCCTGGACTGAGGACGGCTTGCCGGAAGATAAAGCTTAGTGGAAAGCGCGCAGGATGCGCTGCTCGCCGGAATAGTCCTGGTAGCGCTCGTTGGCGGCGCGGGTGGCGGCCATCATGCGCTCGAGCTGGGCGTCTTCGAAACGCGCCAG
Source organism: Telluria sp. ZT3P39 (assembly GCF_059685935.1). NCBI lineage: Bacteria > Pseudomonadati > Pseudomonadota > Betaproteobacteria > Burkholderiales > Oxalobacteraceae > Telluria > Telluria sp. ZT3P39. The sequence goes on along the minus strand of NZ_JCASIH010000028.1, from coordinate 47,107 downwards.
TTCTTCGTTCGCCGCTTCCAGGGCCAGCGCCAGCTTGGCGCGCGCAGTCTGGTAGAGCACGCTCGTGTAGTGATCGGTGTTCTTGAGCAATTCTTCCGCGTTTTCGATCACCAGACGCAAGTCTCCGATGAGCTGATCCTGCGACTGCGACTGCGCGCAGCGGTTCGGGGTTTCCATCGCTTCACCTTTAGCCGTTGATATTTGTCGATACCTGATGGCTAAAATATAAACAAGGAAGCCCCGTTCTGTTTGTTAGCGCGCAAACATAAGCCCGCCATTCATGCGCAGTTATTGAACGCGGATCTGTACGTCGCCCAGGGTCACGGTCTGGCCGGCGCGGATCTTGGCGGTCTTGCGCAACTCTTTCTTGCCGTCGACCTTCACGCCGCCGCCGGCAACCAGGTGCTTGCCGGCGCCGCCGCTGTCGACCAGGCCGACCAGCTTGAGCAGTTGGTTGACCTCGACGAATTCCTCGGTCAAATCGAACACTATTTTTTGCATACTTTCCTCAGGGTGGGGGCTTATTCGACCGCATCCGGCCGGGTCATGTCGATCGGCACGATCCAATGGTCGAATTGCTGCTCGTCCACAAAACCAGACTGCAAGGCGGCCTGGCGCAGGGTCAGGCCCTCGTGGGACGCGGTCTTGGCGATTTGCGCGGCGCGATCATACCCGATGTGCGGCGCCAGTGCGGTCACCAGCATCAGCGATTTTTCCATCAGCTCGCCGATGCGCGCGTGATTCGGCTCGATGCCCTGGGCGCAATGGGTGTCGAAGGAACGCATGCCGTCGGCCAGCATGCGCGCGCTCTGCAGGAAGTTGTGCGCGATCATCGGCTTGAACACATTCAGCTCGAAATTGCCCTGCGAGCCGCCGACCGTGATCGCCACGTCGTTGCCGAATACCTGGCAGCACAGCATGGTCAGCGCCTCGCACTGGGTCGGATTGACCTTGCCCGGCATGATCGAGCTGCCCGGCTCATTCTCGGGAATCGTGATTTCACCCAGGCCCGAGCGCGGCCCCGAAGCCATCCAGCGCACGTCGTTGGCGATTTTCATCAGGGCCGTGGCCAGGGTTTTCAGGGCGCCGTGGCTCGACACCAGCGCGTCGTGCCCGGCCAGCGCCATGAACTTGTTCGGCGCGGTCTTGAACGACAGCCCCGTGAGCGAAGCCAGCTCGGCGGCGATGCGCGGGGCGAAGTCCGGATGGGCGTTCAGGCCGGTGCCCACCGCCGTGCCGCCGGCAGCCAGCGACAGCAGGCCGGGGAGGGTGGAGCGGATCGCGCTTTCGGCGAACTCGAGCTGGGCGACATAACCGGAAAATTCCTGGCCCAGCGTCAGGGGCGTGGCGTCTTGCAGGTGGGTGCGGCCGATCTTGACGATGTCCTCGAAGTCGCGCGACTTGCGCAGCAGGGTCGAGCGCAGCTGCAACAATGCCGGCAACAGGTTTTTCGCCACCGCCAGCGCCGCCGCCACGTGCATGGCGGTGGGGAAGATGTCGTTCGACGATTGCCCCATGTTGACGTGGTCGTTCGGGTGCAGCAGGCGCTTCTCGCCGCGCTCGCCGCCAATGAGCTCGGAGCCGCGGTTGGCCAGCACCTCGTTCATGTTCATGTTGCTCTGGGTGCCGGAGCCGGTCTGCCAGACGGCCAGCGGGAATTCCTCGGGGTGCCGGCCGGCCAGGACTTCGTCGGCGGCGCGAATGATGGCGTCGGCCTTGTCGGCGGGGAGCTTGCCCAGCGAGCGGTTGACGGCGGCGGCGGCGCGCTTGACCTGGGCCAGGGCGGCGACCAGTTCCGGCGCCATGCGTTCGGTCGAGATGTGGAAATGGTGCAGGGAGCGCTGGGTCTGGGCGCCCCAGAGGCGATCCGCGGGAACCTCGATCGGGCCGAAACTGTCCTTTTCAATCCTGTTGTTCATGGGCATGTCCTGTCGAATGCAAGGCTGGGATTAAAGAGTTTATCGCAATGTCCGTTAATGACGAACAGGCTTCATTCTTGCATCGACTTATGGCGCTTCGCCTTCCCTTGTTATTGTTATTCAGTTGCGCGCTGCTGGCCGGCGCCGTCCAGGCTGCCGAGCTCGGTGAGCCGCGCGTGAGCTCCTACATCAGGCAGCCGCTGGTGGCCGACATCGAGCTCACCATGCTGGAAGACGCCGCCACGCCGGTGCAGGTGCGCCTGGCCAGCCCGAACGTCTACCACGGCGCGAATATCTCGATGCCGCCGGTGCTGTCGAGCCTGACCTTCTCCGTCATGCGGCGCGACGGCCGGCAATTCCTGCACGTCACCTCCCTGAAGCCGGTCGACGAGGCCCACCTGCACCTCTACCTGGAACTCGGCGACGGCGCGCAGCGCGGCGTGCGGCTGGCTACCTTGTGGCTGACGCCGGATCCGCATCCGGCGCCGCCACCGATCCCGGTGGCGGCGGTCGTGCCTGTCGTGGTGAAGCCAGCCCCCGCCAGGATCGCGGTTGCGGAGCCGGTGCAGGTCGACAAGCCGGCTCCTGTCCCAAGGCGTCCCAAGCCGGTTCCTATTACTGCGCCGCCCAAGCCGGAGCCGGCTCCTTCGCCTGCGCCGGCCGCCTGCGCGCCGCAAGTGCAGCCCGAGCAGCACGCCTGCGTGGCCCTGGGCGCGAAGAACGCGCAACTGCACGAGCAGCTCGGCCAGCTCGAGGGCAAGGTCAAGCAGCTGCAGGTGGCGATGGGGACGGCGCCGGCTGCCAGGCCCTATAAACTGAAGAAGAAAAAGCTGGAACCGCCGCCGGAGGCCGGGTTCCCCTGGCTGCAGGTGGGCGCCGGCATTGCCGGCCTGCTGGCGCTGCTGGCGGGCGTGCTGGTGCTGATGCGCCGCAAGCGGGCGGCCAGGCGCAAGGCAGCCCCGCGCCACGTCGAGCCGACCGTCACCCTGGGGACGCGCCTGAAGGCGCGCCTGGGCACACTGGGCAAGTCCGCGAAAGCGCATGTACCAGCTGAAACAGTTGCACAAGAGTCGTCTACACAAGTTTGATTTTTGCGTTATACTAAAAATGTGGTCGTTTAGATCACAAACGGCACAGAGGCCTGGCGCAGCCACCACCGATAGCGTGGCGCGGAAACCAGGTAACGTTGAAGAAACGCCTGTGTCCGGAAGCAGTTCGTGAGCCAGCTTAGGCAGCGGACGCCGGATGCAACCGGCAAGAGGCGACGCCAGGAGATACCTGGTGTTCGCTCTCCCGAATTCCTTGCCTGGGCGCCCGCCCGGGCATGAACGAAGCGCCTGCGGGCGCTTTTCTCATTTCCGGCTTCTGAAGGCGCTACAATCTGGGCACAGGAACAGCCGCATACTATGAAAAACTGGATCAATCGTCTGATGGGCAGCGCCGACAGCCAGGTGGCCGCCGCCGCGCAGCTCGACGCCGGCGCCCCGGATGCGCCATCTGGCGCCGCCCAGGCCGACGAACTGTATTACCGCTGGCTGCTGGGCCCGGCCGGGTTCGACGCGCCCGCGGAGACCGAGCAACTGATCCTGGAGCAAGTCCGTAGTGTGGCGCAGAATCCGGCCGTGGCCGCCGAACTGGTGCCGCGCGTTCCCGAGCTGATCCCCAAGCTGCTGCGCAGCCTGCGCGACGAGAGCGTGACCACCGGCGAGCTGTCGCGCCAGGTGGCCGAAGACGTGGTGCTGGTGGCCGACGTGCTGCGCGAGGCGAACAGCGCCTATTACCGGCCGATCACTCCCATCAAGACGCTGGACGCGGCCATCATGCTGCTGGGCCAGAACGGCCTGCGCATGCTGCTGGCCCGGGTCGCTTTCCGTCCGGTGATCCGCATGCAGGAGGCCGGCTTCGCCCGGCGTGCGGCGCCGCTGGTCTGGAACCATTCCGAGAAGTGCGCGGTCGCGGCCAGCCTGATGGCGCCGGGGCTGACGGCGGACATTTTCGAATCCTGCCTGGCCGGGCTGATGCAGGACGTCGGCTTGATCGTGGCGTTCCGCCTGGCCGACCGGGTCTGCCAGAACGGCAAGGCGCCGAAATCGGCGGCCTTCGGCGCGGAACTGCTGGCGCGCAGCCGGGCCTTGTCGGCGGTGATCGCCACGCACTGGGACTTTCCGAACGACGTGGCCGACGCGATCGCGCTGGCGGGCGATCCGGGCGGATCGAGCCTGGCGCAGGCGGTGGCGCAGGGTGACCATATTGCCAAACTGCGGATCCTGATCGATGCGGGGATGCTGTCGGAGGACGATGCGCTGGTGGCGGAGGGGCTCAACAGCTTCCAGCGCAGGTGTCTGGGGAAGCTGAGTAATCTGGAAGAGTAGGGTGGGCGGGTCTTCCCGCCCGCGCGTTCAACCAGTGCGTGAGTCCCAACATCGTCCGACGAAGCGAAGGAAGTTTGAACGCGCGGGCGGCGTAGCCGCCCACCCTACGGAACCTTCAGCCAACAAAAAAGGCACCCGCAGGTGCCTTCATCCAGATCCGTACCAAATCAATGCGCGCACATCGCGCGGTCCAGCTGTCCCATCCACGGCTCGGTCACGTCGCGGATCGCGCGGTCGTTGGCCATCAGCTGCTTGATCAAATCGATCTTGCGCTGGCGCTTGGCGCCGTCCAGGGCCGGCACGCCGCAGATCGCGGCGCCTGCCGCCACGCTGGCCTGCACGTTCAGCTTGTCGAAAGCGGTCCATTCGCCTGCCTGTGCCGCGTGCTTCATCTGGCCGGTGAGGCCAGCGAGGTTTTCGTACATCGAGAGAACGTCGTTCGATTTCATGTCAGCACCGAGGCAAGGTTCGCCGGCTGGATTACCGGCTATCTAAGCCATTTACGGATGCGCTTTCGGGAACTTTAGGGTTTCGACGAAAAATAATTGAAATATTTTTCGCCAGTCATGAATGTTGTCAGTCATGCATGGTCAAGCGATCCTGCATGGGCCAGAATGCCGGTCGCCATTCCCCGTATTCAGCAGTTTGGCCGCGTTTTTTGCAGTCTGTCGCATTCCAGGCGCAGGCGGCAGCCGGCTTGCTTACCCTGCATCCTGGGTCGTTGCGCCACGGCGCGCGACCGACATCAAATAAAAACAGATTCGAGAGAGAACTCTATGAGAGACATGCTAGTGGCGCGCACCGCCGCAGCAGCCGCGTTCGCGCTGACTGCGGCCACGGCCCAGGCCGAGGCGCCGTTTTCGTTCGCGGCCACGCCCGGCAAGCTGCCGAAGGACGTGATTCCGCTGCAATATGCCGCCCATATCATGCCTGACGTCGCGGGCAACAGCTTCCGCGGGTCGCAAACGGTGGAAATCGAAGTCTTGAACGCGACCTCGACCATCATGCTCAACGCCGACCACCTGGAGATCGAGGCGGCCAGCCTGTCCGGCAAGGGCGTCGGCAAACTCGCGCTCACTCCCATCCTGGACAAGGCGCAGCAGACCCTGCGTTTCGACCTGCCCAAGCTGCTCCCGCCGGGTAGATACGAACTGGCCATGCGCTTCCGCGGCCAGATCAACCGTGAGGGACGCGGGCTGTTCTATGTCAATTACAAGGCGGGCGGGGCGGACAAGAAGCTGATCGCCACCACCATGGCCCCGAGCGACGCGCGCCGCATGCTGCCGACCTGGGACGAGCCGGCCTTCCGCGCCCGCTTCAAACTGACGGTCGACGTACCGGGCCATTTCAAGGCCTATTCCAACACCCCGATCGAGAAGCAGGAAAAGCTTCTTGGGGGCATGCAGCGCATTTCCTTCGGCAATACCCCGAAGATGCCGAGCTACCTGGTGGTGCTGGTGGCGGGCGAGCTGGAGCGTCTGGCCGGCAAGCAGGACGGCGTCGACATCGGCATCGTCACGACCGAGGGTAAGCTCGGCTCGGCCGTCTTCCCGCTGGCCGCCACGCGCGACTTGCTGCACTACTTCAATAATTACTTCGGCATCCCGTACCCGCTGCCGAAACTCGACCAGATCGCGATTCCGGGCGGTTTCAATGGCGCGATGGAAAACTGGGGTGCCGTGGTCTATAACGAGCCGACCCTGCTGTACGACCCGAAGAAGTCCCCGGAGCGGGTCAAGAAATTCACCTTCAACATCAATGCCCACGAAGTCGCCCACCAGTGGTTCGGCAACCTGGTGACCATGGCCTGGTGGGACAACCTGTGGCTCAACGAAGGCTTCGCCTCCTGGATGGCGTCCAAGGCAACCCAGCACTTCCACCCGGAATGGCGTCCCTACCTGGACGGCGTGGCCGAGCGCGAATACGTGATGAACCTGGACGCGCGCAAGACCACCCACCCGATCCAGGCCCGGATCGACAACGAGGAGCAGGCCGCGGCCGCGTTCGACGCCATCACCTACGAAAAGGGCGAGGCCTTCCTGCGCATGCTCGAGGCCTACCTGGGCGAAGAACCCTTCCGCAAGGGCATGCGCGCCTATATGGCCAGGCACCAGTATTCGAATACGACGTCCGCCGACCTGTGGGCGGCGCTGGAAAAGGCGTCCGGCAAGCCGGTGGCAAAACTGGCCTCGGACTGGACCACGCAGCCGGGCTTCCCCTTGATCAAGGTGGAGCAGGTGTGCGAGGACGGCAAGCGCAAGGTCACGCTGTCGCAGGAACAATACCGCCTGGACGAGCCGCCCGTCGAGAAACGCTTGTGGAACGTGCCGCTTCAGGTCGGCACCGTCAACGGCAAGGCCTGGTACACGCTGCTATCAGGCGCCAGCACGACGCTGGTCCAGGCCAGTTGCGAGGGCGCGCTGGTGGTGGACCCGCACAGCGTCGGTTACTTCCGCCTGCATTACGACCCGGCGAGTTTCCGTGCGCTGGCCGAGCAGGCGCCGCGCCTGCCCGACAGCACGCGCCTGCGCCTGCTGGCCGATACCTGGAGCCTGGCCTCGAACGGCCGCATGGGCCTGGACGGCTACCTGAACCTGGTGCGGCGCTATGGCGACGAGCCGCGCCTGGCCGTGTGGGAAGCCATCCTGTCGCACCTGCGCACGCTCGACTCGCTCGCACGCGGCGAGCCGGAGCGGGCGCTGATCCGGCGCTTCTTCATCGACCTGGCGCGCCCGAAGTTCGACGGGCTCGGCTGGGACGAAAAGCCGGGCGAAACCGCGGAGGACGCCCAGCTGCGCGGCATGCTCGCGACCTCGCTGGCGCGCGCCGGCGACCCGGTGGCGATCGAGCAGGGCCGCGCCCGCTTTGCGCGGCTCCTGCAAGATCCGGCCGCGGTGCCGCCCTCGATGATCGATTTCGTCACCGCCACCGCCGGCCGCTATGCCGACGCCGCCACCTACGACATCCTGGCCAGCCGCGCCGCCAACGCCGCCACCAGCGAAGAGCGCAACCGCTACGGCCGCGCACTTGCCGGCGCGCAAGATCCGGCGCTGGCCGCCCGTACCCTGCAATGGCTGCTGTCGCCGCAAACCCCGCCGGATCTGGTGCCGTATATCGTGGGCGGGATCGCCAGCGAGCATCCGGACCAGACCTGGAATTTCGCTATTGCCCATCGTGACGCGCTGCTGAACAATATGGAAGCCCTGGGCCGCAACGCCCTGTTCGCCAGCATCGTGTCCTCGTCGAGCAATCCGGCCCATGCCGAGATGATGGAAGCCTATATGCGCAAGAACTTCGGCCCCGATGCCGTGGTCGAAGCCGAGCGCGTCGGCAATGGCGTGCGCGTGCGCGCGGCCCAGAAGGCGCGCCTGCTGCCGCAGGTACGCGCCGCCTTACAATACCTGCACCACAACTAAGCCACCATTATTCATTGAAGGGAAGCTATGAAGACCAGCTGGACTCCGATCAAGACTGCAATCACCCTCGCCATGTGCGGCGCCGCCTTCGCATTTGCCCCGGCCCAGGCCGCCGGGCAGGCCGCCACGCCGGCGGCCCAGACGGCCAGGCCGGCCGCCGCCGTCATGCTGCCGGGCGACGATTTCTACGCCTGGGCCAATGGCGAGTGGATGGCCAGGACCGAGATCCCGGCCGACCGCGGCTCCTGGGGCGCGATGACCGCGCTGGCCGACGAAAGCAATGGCCGCATCGTCAAGCTGATCGAAGGAGCGGGAGCCGGCAAGTCGGCCGGCGCCGAAGCGCGCAAGGTGGCCGATTTCTACACCGCCTACATGAATGAAAGCGCGATCGAGGCCGCCGGCCTGGCTTCGCTCAAGCCGCGCCTGGCGAAGATCGACGCGATCAAGGACCGCGCCGGCCTGGCGCGGGTGCTGGGCGAATTCCTGCGTGCCGACGTCGACCCGCTCAACGCCACCAATTTCTCCACCCCGAACCTGTTCGGCGTGTGGATCAACCAGGGGCTGACCGACCCGTCGCGCAATCTGCCTTACTTCCTGCAGGGCGGCATCGGCCTGCCGGACCGCGCCTATTACCTCGACGCCAGCCCGAAGATGGCCGAGCTGCGCACCAAATACCAGCAATACATCGTGGCCATGCTCAAGCTGGCCGGCATGGACAATGCCGAGCAGCGCGCCGCCAAAATCTTCGCGCTCGAGTCCGAGCTGGCCGAAAGCCACGCCACCCGCGAAGAATCAAGCGACATCCAGAAAGCCAACAACCCCTGGACGATGAAAGACTTCGCCGCCAAGGCCCCGGGCATGGACTGGAACGCCTTCATGAAGGGTGCGCGCCTGAGCGGCCAGGACCGCTTCATCGCCTACCATCCGGGCGCGCTCAAGGGCGCGGCCGAGCAGGTGGCGGCCACCGACCTGGCCACCTGGAAGGATTACCTGGCCTTCCACAGCCTGAACCAGTACGCCGGCACGCTGCCGAAGGCCTATGCCGACCTGCGCTTCGAGTTCTACGGCAAGGGCCTGACCGGTTCGCCGCAGCAGTCGCCGCGCTGGAAGCGGGCCCTGGCGGCCACCAATGGCGCGATGGAAGAAGCCGTCGGCAAGATGTATGTCGCCAAATACTTCCCGGCCGAGAACAAGGCGCACATCCAGAAGATGGTCGCCAACATCAAGGACGCCTTTACCCGCCGCATCGACAAGCTCGACTGGATGGCGCCGTCGACCCGCGCCCAGGCCAAGGAAAAAGTGCGCACGATGTATGTCGGTGTGGGCTATCCGGATACCTGGAAATCGTATGGCGGCCTGCAGGTATCGAACAAGGATGCGCTGGGCAACGTGATGCGCGCCCAGGAATTCCATTACACCCAGCAGCTCGCGAAGCTCAGGCAAAAGCCGAGCAAGACCGAGTGGGCCATGCCGCCGCAGCTGGTCAATGCCGTCAACCTGCCGCTGCAGAACGCGCTGAACTTCCCGGCCGCGATCCTGCAGGCGCCGTTCTATGACCCGAAGGCATCCGACGCGCAGAACTACGGCGCGCTCGGTTCGGTGATCGGCCACGAGATCAGCCACAGCTTCGACGATATGGGCGCCCAGTTCGATGCCCAGGGCCGCCTGCGCGACTGGTGGACCAAGGAAGACCTGGCGCATTTCAAGACCGCATCGCAGAAGCTGGTGCAGCAGTACAACGGCTACAAGCCTTTCGACGACCTGGCCGTGAATGGCCAGCTGACGCTGAGCGAGAATTTGTCCGACCTGGCCGGCCTGGCAGCGGCCTATGACGCGTTCAAGGTCTCGCCGAGCGGCAAGGGTACCGGCGTGGAAGCCGACCGCGAATTCTTCACCGGCTTCGCGCACGCCTGGCGCAGCAAGATGCGCGAAGCATCGATGCGCCGCGTGGTGCTGACCGACGGCCACGCGCCCGGCCAGTACCGCACCTACACCGTGCGCAACCTGGATGCCTGGTACAAGGCCTTCGATGTGAAGCCGGGGCAGGCGCTGTATCTGGCGCCGGAGCAGCGGGTGCGCGTCTGGTAAAGGCGTAGCGCGGGGATGGGCGCTTGTCGTGCCGCCCATCCTTGCAGCACTTGTTGGAGATTACGCCGATAATGGCTCATTCCTTATCGGCGCCGCCATGACCCCCGACGACATCTCCCACCGCACGCTGGACCACTACAACCGCAACGCCGACGCCTTCTTCGCCGGCACGATCGACCACGACGTGCGCCAGAACATCGAGGCGTTGCTGAACGCGATCGAGGCCCCCGCGCCGTTCACGATCCTCGACCTCGGCTGCGGCCCGGGGCGCGACCTCAAGACGTTTACCGAACTCGGCCACAAGGCCATCGGCCTGGACGGCAGCGAACGTTTCGCCGCCATGGCCCGCGCCTATAGCGGCTGCGAGGTCTGGTGCCAGGACTTCCTGCACCTCGACCTGCCGCCAGCCATGTTCGACGGGGTCTATGCCAACGCTTCCCTGTTCCACGTTCCGAGCGCCGAGCTGCCCGGCGTGCTCGCGCACCTCAACACTGCGCTGAAACCTGGCGGCGTCCTGTTCAGCTCGAACCCGCGCGGCGACAACCGGGAAGGCTGGAACGGGCCGCGCTACGGCAGTTACCACGATTACGCAAGCTGGGAAGCCTACCTGGTCGCGGCAGGGTTTGTTCCCTTGCACCATTACTACCGTCCGCCAGGCTTGCCGCGCGAGCAGCAGCCCTGGCTGGCCAGCGTCTGGCGCAAACCGGTAGGTTAAATGGCGCACAGAACCCCTCGACGTTCGGGCCTAAGGTGGGGCTCCGTTTCACGAACCAGAGGTGACTGCAATGAACAAGGACCAGGTAAAAGGCAAGGCCAAGGACATCGGCGGCAAGATCCAGGAAAAGGTCGGTGAAGTCACCGGCAACCGCCAGCAGCAGCGTGAAGGCGTGTCCAACCAGGCTGAAGGCAAGGTGCAGGAAAAGGTCGGCGATGTGAAAGACATCGTCAAGGGCAACAGGTAAGTTCCTCCCTCCCCAAAAAGCCGCGCACTGCGCGGCTTTTTCATGTGCGGATGCCTGGAACGCCATCGTTATCGCGCTGCGCGAAGTAACCCGCGCCGGCAATTTGGCGTGAAATGACTATATTTTGTCATTTACGCCATATATTCCTCCACGTAAGATCCCTACCAACATAGCGCTGTCACCAAGGGGCGGCGCCACCGCCTCTCGGTACACGGGCGCAGCGCCTGTGGAAGCGACCTTGTCCTGCTCCCAGGGCAATATCCAAATGGCAATAATATAAGGATCATCGGCATGTTCACTCCACGATCCCGCCGGCTTGTTTTTCTGACCTATGACGGCATGAACTTGCTGGATCTGGCGGGGCCATTGCAAGCGTTCGCCACCGCCAATCGCATCAGTGAACGTGGTGGCGGCACGGCGCTCTATGAGACCCTCGTCGCATCCTCCTGTGGTGGAAGCGTGACGACCAGTGCCGGACTCTCCGTTGACACGCTGGCACTCGCCAGCCTGGACAGCATGGACATCGATACCCTGATCACGACAGGCGGTTGCAATGGAGAGGAATTCATCACTTGTCCGGACCTCGTTGCCTGGATCGCCAGGCGCGCCACGACCGTTAGGCGGCTGTGCTCGGTCTGCACCGGCGCTTTTCTTCTCGCAGAGGCGGGCCAACTGAACGGCCGCCGCGTGGCAACGCATTGGGCCTGGGCAGAACGGCTGCAGCGGCGTCACCCGCAGATTGAAGTCGACGCCGATGCCTTGTTTATCCAGGATGGTGCGTTATGGACCTCGGCCGGCGTTACGGCTGGTATCGATATGAGTTTGGCGCTGATCGAAGCCGACTTCGGGCACCAGATTGCGATCCAGACGGCGCGACAATTGGTCATGTTCATCAAGCGGCCAGGCGGCCAATCACAGTTCAGCGTACCGTTGACCGCACAGACCAATAGCGACGGCAATTTCGCAGGTTTGCACGCCTGGATCGCGGAACATATCGATGAGGACCTGAGCGTGGTACGGCTGGCCGCACAGGCCAAGATGTCGCTTCGTACTTTCGTGCGTGTTTACACCGCAACGGTTGGGCGAACGCCGGCGAAAACAGTCGAGGCGATCCGAATGGAAGCCGCCTGCCGGGCGCTGGAGTCCACCACGCTGCCGCTGAAGGCAATATCGATCAGGCTTGGGTACGCGGAAGAACAAAATCTGCGGCGGGTATTCCTTCGCAATTTCGGCATCAACCCATTGGCGTACCGTGCACGGTTCTCCTAGCTTCCGTAGATTTTCCCTGTAGAGAAATAACATCAATAACAAGAAAGAAGTGTATGAAGCGTTTCGCCAAAATAATGCAGTTGTCGATCATGTCAATCCTGGCCCTTATCGGACTCATGCCGCCATCGGCTCACGCAGAAATCGATAGTGCCTATGCCGCGCAAGCGGAAGTATTGATAAATGCCTACGTCAAAAATGCGCTGTTCAGCGGTACGGTGCTCGTCGCGAAAAATGGGAAGCCCATTTTCCGGAAGGGATTTGGCGCCGCCAACCGGGAGTGGGCTATACCAAATGCCACGAGCACGAGATTCCGCATCGGATCAATCGGGAAACAGTTTACTGCAACTGCGATATTGAAGCTCGTGGATGAAAAAAAACTTGAACTCGATGAGCCTGTCAAAACGTACTTGCCAGGTATAACGTCGAGCTGGGGAAAGGTCACCGTACGTGAACTTATCGCGCACACGTCGGGCATTCCCAGCTATACGGAACACAAGGATTTCGATGATAAGTTAATCCGGCTCAAACACACGCCGCAACAGTTGCTCGAACTGGTGAAGGCCGTCCCCCTCGATTTTGAGCCTGGTTCGAAATTCAAATATAACAATACGGGATATATTCTGTTAGGACTCATTATTGAAGCTGCCAGCGGGCTTAGCTACCAGGACTATCTTGAGCAAAAGCTTCTCAAACCTTTTAATCTGGTCAATTCTGGCTATGATGATGGCCGCAAGATTATCAAGCAGGCAGCGCAGGGTTATTCCGACGAGGTCGATAATGTCGTCAAGGCAGGGCCCGTCGATATGAGTTTCGCTGGCGCTGCGGGAGGAATGTACGCCACGGTCGACGATCTCCTCGCATGGCAGCAGATGTTAGCGAACGGGAAAATATTGAGCCCTGCGAGCACGGCTGCGATGTTCACAGATGGCGGACATCGCTATGGGCTGGGTTGGTTTATCGCCGAACGGTTCTCACGGAAAGTATATGAGCACGGCGGCACCTTGCCGGGGTTCAATTCCACGCTCGATTACTATCCTGACGACAAGCTTACGGTCATCGTGTTGAGTAACTTCAGCGATGTTTTTTTGGCAAGGAAAATTTCCGACGAACTGGCCCGTTTGGCGCTTGGGCTGCCGCCAGTCCATCGCCAGGTGAGGGTCGACAGCCGTCGATATGCGCTGCTTCAGGGGCGCTACCAGCTGACGCCCGATATGGTTCTCAGCATTGCCCGCAAGGGTGATCGCCTGTTTGCCCAAGCGTCGGGACAGAAACAGCTCGAGATCTATCCGGAAAGCGAATACAGCTACTTTTTCAAGGCAGTTGATGCAGTGCTGACTTTTGATAAGGAAGTGTCAGGCCGGGTTGAATTCGTCACGCTGCATCAGGGCGGAGAAAAGATCAAGGCTAAACGCATCGATTAACGCAGCCAGGCGCGCTTAAAAAAGCTGTTCCAGGCTTGAAAAGAGCGTCATCGGAAGAGTGCCAATCATCTTTGCGACTCGGGAACCGGAAATGAAAAAATTCATCACCGACGGCGGGGGCCTGCCGGCATGGTCGGCGCCGATCAGTCATGCTGTTGTCAGTGGCAACACCTGTTATCTGAGCGGGCAACTGGCTATCGGCGCCGATGGGCATTATATCCCCGGGACTGGACGAGAAGAGGCATGGCGTGCCTTTCAAAATATTGGCCGTGTTTTGGTGGCGGCCGGATTCACGCTGCAGGATCTGGTGTTCGTCGATATAGCCTTCATCGACCTGGCGGACCTCCCGGAGGCGAATACATTATTTGCCGAACTTTTCCCGGAGGCCGCGCGTCCCGCTCGCACCGTTTACCAGGCTGCCCGCTTGCCCTACGATGCTCGTATCAAAGTTTCCGGCATTGCGATACGTGCAGAGCGGCCTCCGTCTGCAACCGGCTACAGCGGCAGTTGAACCGATAGCGGGCGGCGAGCCGACCCTAGCCGGCCTTGTGTTTTTCCCGGGAGTGGTCGCCCAGCACATCCTCGATGTAGAGCATCTCGACCAGCACCGCCAGACCGGCCGCGAGCGGCGTCGCCAGGGCCACGCCGGCAAAACCGAACAGGGTGCCGAACACCAGCTGCATCACGATCACCAGCGCCGGCGGCAGGTCGACCGCCTTGGCCTCGATCATTGGTTGCAAGACATAGCCTTCCACCAGCTGGATGCCGAGGAAGAGCAGGATGGTGTACAGCGCCAGGTCCGGACTGATCGACAGCGCCAGCAACACGGCGGGGATGCCGGCCAGGACCGGGCCAAGGTAGGGAATGAAGTCGAGCAGGCCGGCGATGATGCCCAGGATCAGCGCCAGCGGCACGCCCAGCAGGCTCAGGCCGATGGTAGTGACCACGCCGACGATCAGCATCGACGCCGCCTTGCCCATCAGCCAGCTCGACAGGGTATGTCCCAGTTCCCGCTGGACCTCGCGCGCACGATGGCGCTTGCTTTGCGGAACCAGCCGGATGGCGCCGTTGGTGTACAGCTGGGGCGACGCGGCAAAGTAGATGCCGACAAACAGGATGATGATCACATTGCCCAAGGCGCCCACCACGCCGCCGAAGAACAGGCCGGCGTTCGGCACCATGCTGCCCATCTGCTTGACGATCTGCTCGGGCGGCGGCAGTTCCGCCACGATGCGCTTGAGCAAGGGGTGCTGCTTCACTTCGCTTTGCAGGCGCTCGACGGCGGCCGGGATTTCCTTGGCCAGCTTGCCGGACTGCTCGGCGATCTGGGGCGCCATTGCCCAGCCGCCAATGCCGATGATCGCGAGCAGCAGCAGCACGACCAGGGCCAGTGCGAACTTGCGCTTCATGTGCAGCTTGCGCGCGACGATCTCGCTGAGTTTATACAGCAGGATGGCGCACAGGATGCAGGCGAATACCAGCAACAGGGCGTCGGCGGCCAGCACGACCGCGGCGACGCCCGCGGCGAACAGCACGGCGATGCCGCTGATCATGGTGACGCGGCGCGCGACGCGAGCCTGGGTGTGGGGCGGATCGGCCGCGGGTTCTTTTTCGTGTTGGTCGGTCATGGTTGGGAGCTGGGTGAGCGGCGGCGCCGCGTTGACAAAAGATTAGCATTCACTGGAGCAAAATGTCGCGCGGGAGCGGATGCCGCACTATGTGTGAACGCGAACAGAAGCTCGCCGCGAGCTGCACTATTCTGGTCTCAACGCATGGCCATCCGGGCATGTTTTCTTTAGGAGAAGACCATGAACAAAGACCAAGTTGCAGGCAAACTGAAAGACATCGGCGGCAAGATTCAGGAAGAATTCGGCGATGCAATCGACAGCCCAACGCAGGAAGCCAAGGGCCTGGCAAAGCAGGTCGAAGGCAAGACCCAAGAGAAACTGGGTGACGTGCGCGACGCGCTGGACGATGCGACCGATGGCCGCACGACCACCACGACCACGACGACGACCCGCCGTCCATAACGCGGTTTCATTCGCGTGATGAGAAACAGCCGCCCTGAGGGCGGCTGTTTTGCTTGATGGCTCAGCCTGGTGCGCTCAAGCGCTTGTCCCTGAAAAATTCCCACGCGGCTTCCGCGACCTCGACATCGGCATTCTGAGCGCCGACCAGCGCCTGAATGAAGCTCGGGTAGCGCTTGCGCCGGCTCGGCTCCACGTGGCCACCGCCGTCGATTTTATAGAGTCCCACCTGCATCCTGTCCCCGGCCTCTCCCCACATGTAGCGGGTAGCCCGGGTGTTGCCGGAGTCCTTGTGCCTGACCATGGATACGACCTCCGGTACGTCCGGCAGGCCGGCCAGCTCGCGCCACAGCGTCGCGGTGTCCTCGATGCTGCCCACCGGATCGGCGAACCAGAGGGTGTAGAAATATTTGCCGCCGTAATAGGGCATCAGGGGGTCACGGGTGCCTCCCACGATCAGGGCCGGTACAGGCTGCTCTGGCATCCGGACGCGGCCTGGCGGCGGCATCGAGGCCAGGACTGCCGAGAATGCCGCCAGCTTGTGCGGCAGTTCGGTGGCCACGCGGTAGGCCATGTGGCCGCCGCGCGAGACGCCGATCACATACACGCGCCCCGGATCGACCCCGTGCTCGGCAACCGCATGGTCGATGAGGGCGGCGATGAAGGCCACATCGTCTTGTCTGGCCACGCGCGCATCGCTGGCGAAACAATCGCTCCAGCCGGCTTTGCCCGCACCGGGCGCCGCCACCACCAGGTTTTCGCGCGCTGCAATTTCCAGCCATACCGAGAGGGGCGAGGGCGGGAAGGCCATGCCCAGCACCTGTTCCGGCGAGGCGCCGGCGCCATGCAATACCACGACCAGCCCGCGCCCGGCCGTTGCCTGCGTGGCCGGCGTGGCGATCAGGTAGTCGCGGGTGCCCTCGGGGCGCTCCAGGCTTGCCGGCGCCGGCGCAAGGCAGGGTGCGCAGGTGGTGCTGGTCCCTTGGAAAGCGGTTTGAAACAGGCGTTTGAATGGCATCGGCATGCGTGAATGGAATAAAGAAAGGGCAAAAAAACAGCCGCGGTGTCGGCGCGGCTGCTTCGTCCTGTTACAAGTGTCGCCGGCTTACTTCGCCTGCACGCCACCCAGGTTCTTCTTGAAGAAGGACTCGATCATCCCGTACACGTGGCGCTGGTTGACCTTGCCCGAGATGCCGTGCTTGGCGCCCGGATAAGTCATCAGTTCGAACTGCACGTTGCGCTTGACCAGTTCGTCGATCAGGCGCGTGGTGTTGGTGAACAGGACGTTGTCGTCGGCCATGCCGTGGATCAGCAGCAGGGGCGACTTCATGCCGTCCAGGTGGGCGAACACGCCGCTGCGCTTGTAGGCTTCCGGATCCGATTTCGGCGTGCCGCCGACGAACTGCTCGGTGTAGTGGGTGTCGTACAGCGCCCAGTCGGTCACCGGCGCCACCGACACGCCCATGGCGATCTTGTTGGACGCCGCCGCCAGCAGGCGCAGGGTCATGTAGCCGCCATAGCTCCAGCCGAATACGCCGACGCGCTTCGGATCGACGAAGCTCTGCCTGGACAGCCAGTCGATGCCGGTCAGCTGGTCTTCCACCTCGACCTTGCCGAGGTTGTTGTAGAGGGCGTCGGTGAAGGCGCGCTCGCGGCGGCTCGAGCCGCGGTTATCCAGGCGGAACACCACGAAGCCCTGCTGCGCCATGTACTGGTCGAAGTGATTGCCCCAGGTGCGGGTCACGCGCTGCGAGTGCGGGCCGCCGTAGGTGAACAGGAAGACCGGGTAACGCTTGGTCGCGTCGAAATTGGCCGGCTTGATGATCGAATAATGCAAGGTCTGGCCGTCCTTGGCCTTCATCGTGCCGTATTCGGTCGGCAGGTGGTCGGCGACGAACTTGCCATAAGGGTGGTTCGCATCGAGCGCGTTTTTTTCCAGCCATTCGACCATCGAACCGTCGGCGCGGCGGATCGAGACTTGCGGCGGGGTGGTCGGGTTCGAATAGGTGTCCACGAAAATCTTGCCGTTGCCTGCAAACGAAGCGTCGTGCCAGCCGTCGCCGCTGGTGATGCGCACCGGGGCGCCGGCATTGCTGCCATCGAGCTTGAGCGCATAAGTCTGCTTGTCGATGACGGCGTCCTTGTTCGACGAGACATACACCTTGCCTGCCGTTTCATCGACCGCCAGGATATTGTCCACGCCCCATTCGCCTTTCGACAGCGGGTGCATCAGCTTGCCGTCCAGTCCCACCAGGTAGAGGTGGTTGCGGCCGCTGCGCTCCGAGGCCCAGATGAAGGCCTTCTTGCTCTTCAGGAAGCGCAGGTCGTTGTGGATGCTGACCCAGGTCTTGGAGGTTTCGCTCAGCAGCGGGCGCTGGGCCAGGGTGTCGACGTCGACGGCCACGAGATCGAGGCGCTTCTGGTCGCGGGTCTGGCGCTGATACACGAGGGTCTTGGCATCGGCGCTGAAGTCGGCGCGCACCAGGTAGATGTCTTTCTCGCTACCCAGGTCGACCTTGCGCTGCTGGCCGGTGGCCGGGTTGACGACCATCAGCTCGATCAGCACGTTCGGATCGCCCGCAGCCGGGTAGTGCTGGTCGATCACTTCGGTGCGGTCGGCAAAGATCTCGAAGCGGCGCACGACCGGCACCGGGGCTTCGTCGTAGCGGCGGTAGGCAATCGCCGAATCGTCCGGCGCCCAGTAATAGCCGGTGTGCTGGTCCATCTCTTCCTGGGCGACGAATTCGGCTTCGCCGTTGTGGATCGTGCCCTTGCCATCGGTGGTCAGCTGGCGCTCGGCGCCGGTCTGCAGGTCGATCACCACCAGGTTCTGGTTGCGCACGAACGAAACGTAGCGGCCTTTCGGCGAAATCTTCGGGTCGATCACATTGCCCGAGGCGACCTTGCGCGGCGCATCCGGCTTGGCGGCATCGACCAGGTACAAGTCGCCACCGATCGGCACCAGGAGCTGCTTGCCGTCGGGCGACCAGTTATAGGTCAGGATGCCCGACAGGCCGGCGGTACGGGCGCGCTCGCGGCGCGCTTTTTCTTCCAGCGACAACTCCTCGTTCGGCACCAGGCGCTTGGAATCGACCAGGCGCTGGGTGGTCTTGGTCTTCATGTTGTATTCCCACAGGTCCAGCTGGTACTGGTTGTCGGCACGGCCGCGCAGGAAGGTGACGCGTTCGCCGTCGGGCGACACGCGCAGGTTCTTCACGGCAGCGCCGGCCAGGGCCGGATCGCCGTAGATGCGGTCCAGCGTCAGGCGTTCGGCCGAGGCGGGAGCGGCCGCGAGAGCGGCCAGGAGGAACAGGAGAGGGCGCATGAAATGTCTCTGGTGTAAGTTAATTTGCTACAACGGCGGAACGATACCAGAGTCCCCCTCGAAAAGCTGTAATTACGTCGGGACTTTCAGCGCCGCCCCCTCGCGGATGCGCTGGCGCGCGATCTTCTCGAAGGCCCAGGTGAGCAGCACCGCCGCGATGGTCAATGCCGCGACCAGGCCGATCCAGAAACCGGTGGTCTCCATCGGCGCGGCCGGGACCCAGGGGAACCACTGCGGCGCCAGCCCCAGGATGCAGCCCAGCGGCAGCGACACGCCCCAGAAGGCGACCAATTGGATGAGCATCGGCGGGCGCGTCACCTGGTAGCCGCGGATGGCGGATGCGGTGGCCACCTGGGTGGCGTCGGACAGCTGGAACAGGGCCGCGAACAGCAGCAAATGGGCGCAGGCGGCCTGCACCGCAGGGTCGGAGGTATAGGCCGCCGCGATCTCCCAGCGGAACAGGGCGATGAACAGCGCCGACAGCGCCCCGAAAGCCACCGACATGCCCACGCCGACCCAGCCCACGAAACGGGCGCGCTGCGGATTGCCTTCGCCCATGGCCTGTCCCACGCGCGTCATCATGCCGATCGAAAAGCTCAGCGGCACCATGAACACCAGCGAGGCGAAATTCAGCGCCACCTGGTGCGAGGACACCGCCACCACCCCGAAGCGCGCCACTAGCAGGCTGATCAGGGCGAAAGCGCTGACTTCGGCAAAATAGGTGACGCCGATCGGCACGCCCAGGCGCAGCATGTGGCCGATCTCGGCCCAGTCCGGGCCTTCCCAGCCGGTGAACGGGTAGGTGAGGCGGTAGGCCGGCGCATACCGCACCCAGAACACCATGGCGCCCAGCATCAGCCACATGCCCAGGGCGGTCGAGACCGCGCAGCCGACCGCGCCCAGCGCCGGGAAGCCCCAGTTGCCGTAGACCAGCAGCCAGTTCGAGGCCACGTTGAACAGCAGGCCGAAAATGGCGATCCACATGACCGGGAGGGTCTGGTTGATGCTGGTGGTGTAGCCGTACAAGGCGCGGTAGCAGGCAAAGGCCGGCATGCCCAGGCTGATCACGTGCAGGAACAGGGCCGCGCGGTCGGCGACGTGCTGCTCCAGTCCGACGTGGTCGAACAGCAGGGTGCACAGGTTGGCGAACAGGCAGGCCAGCAAGCCGACGATCACGCCTTTCCACAGCGACTGGCGCACCGAATGCGGGATCTGGTCGTAGCGCGCCGCGCCGATCTCGTGGGCGACGACGGTGTTGATCGCCATCATCGTGCCCATCACGGTGACCAGCACGATCGACCACACCGAGGTGCCGAGCGAGACGGCGGCCAGTTCCTCGGCGCTGACGTGCCCGGTCATCGCCACGTCGGCCACCCCCATGCCCACCGTCGCGAGCTGGCCGACCAGCATCGGCCAGGACAGGCGCCACAGCGTGGCGATTTCGGTACGCACCGGAGCGGCGGTCGTGGCGGAGGAAAGAGCGGCGGTCATGGAGGCTGGGGGCGTTAGCGGGAGCCCGCCATTTTACTGACTAAGCGGCAAGTTCGGGCGGCTCCTGCGCGCAGCGGATAAATCAAGTGCTCATCTGTTCTTGAGCGTGCGCAACAACGCCTGCGCAAAACTGCACGACCTTAGGAGACTAGACAGGAGCGCACCATGGAAGAACTGTTGCCGTATTACGAGCGAGAACTGGTCTACCTGAATACAGTCGGGCGCGAGCTGGCAAGCCAGTACCCGCGCCTGGCCAACGAACTCGGCATGGGCGCCGACGGCAGCGAAGACCCGCACATCCGCCGCCTGATCCAGGCCTGCGCCCTGCTCAATGCGCGTACCGCGAAAAAGCTCGACGACGACTATCCGGAATTTACCGAGGCCCTGCTGGGCAGCCTCTACCCCTACTTCCTGCAGGGCATACCTTCGTGTTCGATCGCCCGCGTGGGCATCGAACCGGGGCCGCATGCCTCCGGCAAGGGCGAGGGTGTGCATGCCGTCCCGCGCGGCACCGAAATGAGCGCCCTGCATGGCAAGGGCACGGCCTGCCGCTTCCGTACCGCCAGTCCGGCCACCCTGGCGCGGGTAGGCGTGGCGAGAGCCCGCTACGAGCCGGTGGTGCATGCGCCCGCCAGCGTGCGCCTGCCGGCACGCGCCACCGGGCAGATCGCGCTCACCATCGAGAGCGCGGCGCCGGTGCGCCTGCTGCAGCAGCAGGGCATGCCGCGCCTGCGCCTGTATCTCGACGCCGACCCGCTGCTGGCGGCCGCGCTGCTCGATACCTTGTTCATGCGCGTCGGCGCCAGCTACCTGGAGGCTGGCGACACCGGCGCATGGCGCCCGCTGGAACGCATGCCGCTGGCGCTGGGCGGCTTCGGCGACGACGACGCCCTGGTGCCGCTGCGCCAGAGCGAGCACGGGGCCTACCGGCTGCTGAGCGAATACTTCGCCTTCCCGGAAAAATTCCACTTCATCGATATCGACCTGGGCAAGCTCGCGCCGATGCTGCCTCCCGCCGCGCACCGCTTCACGCTGCACCTGGTCGTGAACGGCCTGCACGGCGACACCGGCGCCGCGCGCCTACTCGGCACCCTGGGCGCGCCCCACCTGGTGCCCGGCTGCGCCCCGGTGGTCAACCTGTTCCACCAGGCGGCCATGCCGGTGCGGATTACCCACCGCACGGCCATGTACGACGTCGTACCGGGCCGCCACGAGGAAGACGTCGAGGTCTACAGCATCGACGCCGTCACGGTGCTGCGAACCAGCGAGGGCAGGGCGCAGTCGCTCGAATACCGTCCCTACTACGGCTTGCGGCACGGCGAAGGCGGCGAGCTGCGCGAGCGCTACTGGTTCGCACGGCGCGACGACCGCGGCCTGCACCGCCACCGCATGAAGATCGGGTTTACGGATGCCGGCTTTTCGCTGACGGCCGACGAACAATGCGTCGCCTCGATCGACCTGACCTGCACCAATGGCCTGCACGCGACCACTACCGGCGTGGGCGCGCCCGGGGGCGACCTGATGAGCGAGACGGCCACCTGCGGCCTGCCGATCCACCTGCTGCGCAAACCCACGCCGCCGCACCGCTTTCCCTCATCGGGCGGCGCGCACTGGCGCCTGGTGGCGCAATTGGCCCTGAACCACCGTTCGCTGGGCGACCTCGACGCCTTGCGCGAAGTGCTGACGCTCTACGACGTCTCGCGCTCGGCCGCGACCCAGCGCCAGATCGCCGGCATCACCGCGCTGCAGACCCTGCCGTCCACCGCCTGGATCCGCAACAAGATCGGCGCCACGCTGGTGCACGGCACTGAAGTACGCATGACGGTCGACGAGGAGGCCTTCGCCGGCGCCAGCCTGATCGTGTTTGCCGAAGTGGTGAACCGCTTCTTCGGCCTGTACGTGCACATCAACAGCTTCACCCGGCTGGTCGTGCGCTCGAGCCAGTCCGACAGGGAACTCCTGCGATGCGATCCCCGAAACGGCAGCCTGACCCTGGTGTGATCGAGCGGCTGCTCGAGGAACCCTGGCAGGTCGAGCTGTTCCAGGCGATCAAGCTGCTGGCGCGCTGGCTACGGCGCCATGGCGGGGGCGGCTCGCTGGAGTCAAGCATCCGCTTCGAGAACAGCCTGTCGCTGGCCTTTCCGTCCAGCGAAATCGAAGGGCTGGCGCTCGATGCGCTGGAAGATGGCGCCACGCGCGTGCGCCTGCGCACCGCCGTCATGGGACTGCTGGGCGTGAACGGCACGCTGCCGCTGCACTACACCGAGCGCATTGGCGAGTGGGAGCACGCGACGAACGACCAAGGCCCGCGCGCCTTCTACGACGCCTTCTCGAACCGGCAGGTGGCGCTGTTCTACCGCGCCTGGTGCAAGTACCGCGTGCGCGGCGGGCCGGACGAGCATCAGCGCGACCGCTTCCTGGCCCAGCTCGCGGCGCTCGGCGGCGTCGCCGGTCACGGGCAGCCCGAAGCGGGCCTCTCCTTTGAAAGCCTGGCCTATTTTGCCGCCCAGCTGCGCAGCCGTGTGGTGTCGGCCGGCCTGATCGCGGGCGTGCTGGGCGAATACCTGCAGGTGCCGGTGAAAGTGGAGCAGTTCACCGGCCGCTGGGACGTGCTCGGCCCGGGCGAGCGCAGCCGGCTGGGTGCGAACAACTGCGAAGTCGGCATCGGCGCCACCCTTGGCGACCGGCTGCCGCGGCCCGAGCTGGGCATCCGGATCCGGGTGGGGCCGGTGCCCAGCACCGTATTCCAGCGCTTCCTGCCGGGCGCCAGCGGGGCGCGCGGCATTGCCGCCTTGTTAGAGCGCTTCGCCATCGACATTCCCTACCGCGAACTGCAGGTGGTCCTGCGGCGCGAGGATGTCGGTGGCGCCAGCCTGGACGGCAGCATGCGCCTCGGTCTGGACGGCTTCCTGAGCACGCGCGCCAACCGGCACGACCGCGACGACGTCTGCTACCTGCTGTAGCCACGTTTCCCAAGTCTTCCGCGCGACGCCTGCGGAGCTGGCGACCTACAATCGTTTCCAACGATTGAACGAAACCGACAGGAGGATATATGGGCGAAGAAGCAGACCTAGTGAGCGAAAAAGACCTGAAGGGACGGCGCGTTGCGGTCCTGATGACCGATGGCGTCGAGCAGGTCGAATACACCGGACCGCGCAGTTTTCTCGAGCAGAAGGGCGTGCAGGTCACCCTGATTTCGCCGAAACAGGCCGGCGAGGAAGTCCAGGGCATGAACCACGACCAGCAGGGCGACCGGTTCAAGGTCGAACTGAGCCTGGCGCAGGCGAACGCCGCCGACTTCGACGCGCTGCTGCTGCCCGGCGGCGAGGAAAACCCCAAGCGGCTGCGCCAGATCCCGGAAGCGATCGCTTTTGTGAAGGCGTTCGACGATGCGGACAAGACGATCGCAGCGATCTGCCATGGCCCGTGGCTGCTGATCGACGCCGGCATCGCCGAGTCCAGGCACCTGACCAGCTATCCCGAAATCAAGGAAGACTTCGTCAACGCGGGGGCGGAGTGGACCGATGACGAGGTGGTGGTGGATGGCAAGCTGATCACGAGCCGCAAGCCGGCGGATATTCCGGCGTTTAACGATGCGCTGATGAAGGAATTGATGGTGATGCAGCAGGCGGGGGCGGATCCGGGGCCGACGTCGTAGGTTCGGGTTCGGTTAGCTGGGTGAGTGCATGGCGTTCTGGGGAACCGGGGCGCCATTATCTTGTGCTATTGGGTTACTGCTTAGTGCTATGGAAGCGCTTTTGAATGTCCGGCATAAAATGAATACTTTACGGGTATATAGGCTATCCAAAAAATCAGACTTGAGAAGGTGCGCAACGTGCGACTTCATGGGCTGAAGCTTCCAGGAAACATAAATATCGCAGACAAAATCGCGACGTGTAATGAGCAATAATAGCGGTGAATCCAGTTCATCGGCAGGGCAGTTCCGGTGTTGTAAATGGCTGCGCTGGCAATAAGATAGGGTGCTACGGACAGAGGAAGGCTCGCCATGTAGGCAAACATTGCTCCGAAATTTACTTTTCCGGTCGCAACTATATCGTACGCGACGAAATACAGCGTGCAGGTTTGAGATCCCAGACTGATGAAAAGCATCGACGCAATCAGCGCAATCATCAAAGGGCGTCTGATCGTACCGGCCTTGATCGCCAGCTTTGCTGAGCTAAATATCGTATTCCGCAAGCATCCTCCGCACGCATTTCCGAAGATTGACGAAGTCAGGCGCCATATACGAGCATTCGTAACTGCGCTCGGTTTCTATACAAAGTTTCCTGGTAATAAGAACATGACAGTCAGGATAAATAAGTGTGAGCCAAGATAACATCCATGAATCCATTTCATTCGAAGTCTGATGTTTGCGCAGTAAATAATAAGCACGGCAGCGATATAGGTTGGGACGGAAAATGCAAGACTCGCACTGTAGCCGAAAGCGGTGACAATTCCGGTATGGTGCAAGATAACTAAGTCGGAAATTAGCATGAGCAGGATATAGGCCTGAAGTCCCAAACTGATCAAAATAAGGGAGCCTGCAACTGTTTTCAGGGCGAACCTCATATTCTTTGCCGATTTTTTTAGTTATTGCGGAGCAAACGTTCCAGGAAAAGAAAACATGCAGAGCCATATAAAAACGTGTGAGCCAACATATATGGCGTGAATTTTTTTCAGGGGAATTTCATTTCGCACGCTGTATGTGATCGCCCATGCGCTTAGATAGGTGGTCAAGGAGAAGGGTAGACTGGCGCCGTAAGCGAGTCCCGAGGGAAATCCTACACTCCCAAAGGTGAACAGCTCGAATACGACTAAAACTACCACATAAAATTGCAGCGCGAAGCTCACGGATGCCAAGGCTATGCCAACGGCCTTGAGTGCAAACTTCGTATTCATCTGAGTCCGTGGCTGTAGATGAATTTTGCTAAATCGAGCCTTCTGTTTGCTCCATTTGCACTTGTGCTTGCATAATAAAAATGACCGGTTCCCTCGCCGGTGTCCTTGGTCTTCTTCAGTTGCAGGAAGAGGCAGGGTATGGAAAGCAGAAGAGGAATCTGTGGTATTCCAGCGTATATCGGGTCCCCATGCTCCATCAGGTCTTTGACGACAATTTTTCTTATATTCTTTTGCTTCTTTAAGAGTTCCAAAAACTCTTTGTCGATTGGGCTTGCGACAAGAATCAAATGGTCAACGACATGCCCATTGTGGGCATAAAATTGAGCAGTTTGCGCAGCGACCAAGCTGCCGTAAGAATAGCCTACCATATTGAATTGCGGTGATGAATTGCTTTCCATTCCGTGAATCGTCCAGTCCTCGTCGATTGGGCTGTCCCGGTATCGAACACTTAGGCCCGAACGTATAGAGTCGACCGACATGGTATAAGTTCTGGTTCCTCGAAAAACATCTTGTATGCCGACAGCTTGTAATGCAGCGAGTTGATCGGAAATATACGGGCCGTCCAGTCCAGCTCCACCCCAATAAATTGTTCCTCGAGGTTTATTGACCTTGATCGTGATGGGCGTGGTGTCGGATTTCAATGTCATCGCAGCTTTCGCTGTGGCATACGAAACCGGTCCCGACCTCATACCCTTGCTCCGCTGTAGCCTTCAGGCATGATTTCAATAGACACTTCGGATGGGTCGTCGGCGGCGACCTTGGCGGTTTTTCCATCCGCGTCAGTTTTTCCTTCAATCGTCTGACCATTGAATGTAAGCCGATAATGGCGATTGGAAAGGGGCTCATCGGATTGTTCGTCGCGTAGCAGGAAATGCTGGTCGTAGCCTTCGTTGGCCTTGCCAGCCCATTCCCCTGAATCATTCTTAACGAATCGGACGGGCGGCGCATCGCCGGAAGCTTGGCTGACGCCGTCCTGGCCGTTGAGCGTGGAGACGAGGGGGCAACCTGCGCTAGTTTTCATGCCGTGCAGCACCCGGCAGCCGGAATTGGAGAGTATCGAGCGTGCAAAGCCTTCGGTAATCACACAGCTTTTCTGGCAGGACATTTTCGCGCCCTGGAAGGTGAAGGCCCGCCCCGCATGCGTAAACGTCCGCTCCCCTTCGGCCACAGTGCCACCGCAAGCAGCCTGGTCTCCGACTCTGATCCATCCGATGATGTTCATGCGTAATCCCTCACCAGTATGCCGAGATGTCTACTGTAGAGGAGGGTGGGATGCATCCTCTTGATGCCTCGGGAAATGTCGAGTGACGCGCGTCGTTGGAGATCAATGAGGACTTGATTCAGACGTTTACGGGCGTTTTGGCGTCGCGGTGGCTCAGGGGGAACGAGTCCTGCGGCAATCCAGTGACTTTGCTTCGAACTGCTGCGGCAGCAGTGAGCCGCCGACCGTCGAGTTCGGGTCGGTCAGGTTTTTTTGAATAGCTTTGCTGGAGCCGGAAAGCAATTGCTGTGCGATTCCCTCCAGTCAGACGAATCGGAGAGCCTTGCGCTTGCAAGCGCAAGTCGGATTTCCGGCGGAGAGCGGTGCTCCCCGAATTCCCCGGAAATCCCCCGCGTCCCGCGGGTTCAATTCCCGCCGCAGTTGGCGCTGACGAAAAAAAACTAGGAAAGCAAAGTGAGCTTGTCCACCTCCTTCTCAAGAGTGGCGAGATGCTGCTCAGGATGTTTTCGGAAACGACACCGCAATCGACGCGCCTCGTGCTGCCGCTCGAGTTCTGCCCGTCGAGCAACAGTGGTGTCCGCAACAGTGGTGTCAGGTCTGACATTCCGACACGAGCTCGTCACTAACAAGGGGACGCAGCCTTGTAGATGGCTGAAGGCGAGAGATGACGCGCGAGCTGCGCCGCGCACCTGCGGGTAGTGGAGGCGGAAGGCAATCGCTGCGCGATTTCCTCCAATCAGACGAATCGGAGAGCCTTGCGCTTGCAAGCGCAAGTCGAATTTCCGGCGGGGAGCGGTGCTCCCCGAATTCCCTGGAAATCCCCGGCGTCCCGCGGGTTCAATTCCCGCCGCAGTTGGCGCTGACGAAAAAAACCGCCTTGGCGGTTTTTTGGATAGCTTGGTGGAGGCGGCGTCTACCGAACATTTCATAAGCTATAGACTAAAAAAGTCTTTTTATGTATTAGAATTTCCCATTGTTACCCCCAAAGTTACCCCAATCATTTTCGGCTGTCCTAGAAGGCTGGCGGCGAAATGACGCATTGGGCGAAGGCAACGTCACTCGTAGTTCTGCTGAGTATCTCGACAGCGGTTCGCCAATAGCTAGAGTAGCGCTATCTGCGTACAGAGCAATCAAGGCAACTTTGGCGGCTGCGGGTACACAGTCAGCACGATGTTCTTCTGCTGTCCATCATGACTGGTGACCGTAATAAGCGATGCCCCAGTCACAAAGGACGGCCCTCCCGTAGACAATGCAGTGACATTGAACGTGTAGGCTCCGTTATTCAAGTTAGCGATGGCGTCAGTGCGAGCAATTTGCTCTGGGGCATTCGCTTGATTACGTGAAGTGACAGTGTATGGTGGTTCTCCGCCGCTGACGCTGAAAGTGACCTTCTCAGTGACCTTAGCTACGGTAGATCCTGCCTGCACTTCCAATTTGGCATTAGTCGCGCAAGCGAATTGAGAGCCGACAAGAGCATCCGCAGTTGCAATTCGCGATTGGCTGTCCATTACTGTCAGAGTCACTTTATAGGGAGCTGCGCTTGTAGGGTTGGGGGAGAGAGCGCCACCGGCCATAATATGAATGTCCGCAGTGAAATACGAGTCTGGACCAAACGGCAGAGGGGCACTAACAGGAACCCGTGCGTTGTCGCCAGTGTACACCGTGAACGGGGGGGTACCACCAGTGAATACGAAAGGGATGTTTGTGGTGCAATCGCTGATAGTGATTGAGGCAGGGTAGATTGATGGCGGGACACCAGTCTGCCCTTTGCCTAGTACCGTCACTCCTGTCGTCACTCGCTCCCCTTTCGTGTCCACGATTGTGATTTGTGTGGGGGATGAGGAAGCGGACTGTTGCCACAAAGCGTCTATTTTGAGGACCGTGCCACTCACACTTGCAGCGACAACGGATGGATTTCCACTGCTTACCGTATACGGCCCTGCCCCGCCTCCAATCATGTAATTGACTGTTCCACCAGACGGTAACGTGACTTCGGTCGGGGCAGTGGTGAACAGTTCCACAGAACTGAACACTGGATTCGCAGCATTCACATCAATTGTTACTTTATGTCCTGCGGAATCAGTGACAGCGACACTGGCAGTCCCGGCTGCAAGACTCTGGATGGTCATGGATTTTCCGCTGACGCTAACTCTGAGCAGGTTCGCGTTGCTACTCGTTGCTATGTAGGGCCCAGTACCGCCACCGATTGTGTATTCAGCGCTGGTTCCGGGCGACATTGTCACTGCGCCAGGTGCGGTTGTGAACAGAGCCGCGCTCGGCTCTGACGTTGGTCCTCCGTTTGATGTCCCCAGCATGGAACATAAACCAGGGATACCACTGGTGCAATTTGTGTCGGAATTTCCGCCACCACCACCACCACATGCGCTCAAAACAAGGCTGCTTACCACCATTACGGCTTTCGATCGCGTGATAGACATTTCGCACCGTCCAGGTTCGTTTTAATTGGCTGTTCAAGAACAAGCATAGTGACGGTTGCGACCGCTCACAATCGACAAATGTCCCGAATTTCATAGGCATTTGTACTGCCGTAAATACAACCCCTCGGTTGTTATGCCATAAACCGCCTGGTAAAAGGGTTTACACGCTCAGCTTGTTTCTGGATGGTATTAGACCAAACCGAACGATCGACCTGTCAATTTAATTGCGTTTTGCTAGCCCGTGCTGACGGACTAGTCATTGTCTGATTAGTTGCGCCGAATCCAGTAGAGGCACGTAAGTCACGGGGTGATGGCAAAGACGCGGCATAGCAGCTCGGCCTGCGAGGTCTCAGCACCATTTCGCGCGCGACGCTAACCAGATTGTTTGGGTTCGACGGCGTCATCCGATGGATACGACCAGCGGTCCACGCAGCACCCTCATCCTTAGGCACGGTTGCGGTCTTGCCGGCTTCAAGTTCCGCCGCTACGGCGTCGAATAGCTTGTACAACGTTGCCGTCAATGGTGTCTTGGTAAATATGGCCGCTGCTTGCGTGGTGCGGCAACCGCCTTTGCTAACCTATCTGGGAGTATCAGCGAATGGCTCTTGACTCATTTTTCGGTACCGTCGTGCGGTTTTTGGCGCTTTATCGACGGCGCTAATCCTCGCGCCGTAAGAAAACGTTCCAGCGGCCTTTTGCGGTGCTTCCCGATATCGGACTCGGGCGATGGGATACGCAAAACTGGTGCGGTTTCTTCGCTGGGTGATCCAAGCCGAGCAGGGCAGCGCGCTGCTCCATGACGGCCAGGACTGCCGAAATCGCGCTCAGGTCGCCGCCCAAGGCGAGAGGCAGCATCGCGCGCGTCAGTTCGTTGAGTCGCTCTATATCCAGCGTAAGCGCATCTTTGGCTGGAGTGCGCGCGACGCGCTTCAGGGCGCCCTGAACGGCCAAGAACGCGCCGGAGCGATCGCGGTAGCCGAGCGCCTCGCCGATCTGCTGGTAGGTCAAACCACGCGACCGCAAAGCTAATGCGTCCAGTTGACGCTCGAAGGCGCGTAGGCGGCGCGGGCTAGTCGCGCTTTCACCGCGTGGCATGACTACAAGCAGTGGTGTCAGGTCTGACATTCCGACATGAGCTCGTCACTAACAAGGCGACGCAGCCTTGTAGATGGCTGAAGGCGAGATGACGCGCGAGCTGCGCCGCGCACCTGCGGGTAGTGGAGGCGGAAAGCAATCGCTACGCGATTCCCCCCAGTCAGACGAATCGGAGAGCCTTGCGCTTGCAAGCGCAAGTCGAATTTCCGGCGGGGAGCGGTGCTCCCCGAAATCCCCGGAAATCCCCCGCGTCCCGCGGGTTTCATTTCCCGCCGCAGTTGGCGCGGACGAAAAAAAACCGCCGAGGCGGTTTTTTTGGATAGTTTGGTGGAGGCGGCGGGACATCGCTGCGCGATTTCCTCCAGTCAGACGAATCGGAGAGCCTTGCGCTTGCAAGCGCAAGTCGGATTTCCG
Organism: Telluria sp. ZT3P39; assembly: GCF_059685935.1. Lineage (NCBI taxonomy): Bacteria > Pseudomonadati > Pseudomonadota > Betaproteobacteria > Burkholderiales > Oxalobacteraceae > Telluria > Telluria sp. ZT3P39. The sequence goes on along the minus strand of NZ_JCASIH010000028.1, from coordinate 16,749 downwards.
GCGGGGAGCAGTGCTCCCCGAATTCCCGGAAATCCCCCGCGTCCCGCGGGTTCATTTCCCGCCGCAGTTGGCGCGGACGAAAAAAAACCGCCGAGGCGGTTTTTTTGGATAGCTTGGTGGAGGCGGCGGGTCTTCGCTGCGCGATTTCATCCAGTCAGACGAATCGGAGAGCCTTGCGCTTGCAAGCGCAAGTCGGATTTCCGGCGGGGAGCGGTGCTCCCCGAATTCCCGGAAATCCCCCGCGTCCCGCGGGTTCAATTCCCGCCGCAGTTGGCGCGGACGAAAAAAAACCGCCGAGGCGGTTTTTTTGGATAGCTTGGTGGAGGCGGCGGGAATCGAACCCGCGTCCGCAAGCACTCTACAGACAGTTCTACATACTTAGCACTATCAATTAATTTAACCTGGACAACGGGGATGTGCACCCTTTGTACAAGCGAGTTACCTATTATTTAACAGTCGACTAAGTAACCCAGCCTACTGCGAGCCCCTGTAAATGACTCTACTGCCTTGCGGCCACCCCAGGGGCGAGGTGTTGTAGAGCTAGCAGCAATTAAGCTGCGAGTGCGTACGAGTTATCGTTTGCAGTTATTGATTTTCTGGATGTATTTACGAGGTAACCAGTCCTCGGTATGCCCTGCGCTGCTTCGCAACCCACGTCGAAACCAGGTCGCCCCCAACGAACTTCCATTGTACTCCAATTTGTCTGCGCGCGCAGTGTAACGGCGCAAATCGCGGCGGATGTCAAGCAGTCCGCGATTATCCACAAAGCATGTCAAAACTGCCATATCATCGAAGGGTTACTTCGTCTCACTGTGTTCTTTCGACAAGGAATGACAATGGTCTGTATCGTCTGCGGGAATCGTCAAACGGCAGGGCTCGCGGCATGGCATGCGACCTGTCCGGCCTGCCACTATGAAAGCGCGGCGCTGTCGGTGGCGATCAACCAGCATACTGGGCCGGAGGTCAACGAGGCCGAGCGCGAAGCGGGCTTGATGGCACTGCGGCTTGAGAACTTCCGCGCGATCGTCCAGTACGCCAAGCGGCATGTGCGGCCCGGGGCGCGCAGGCTGCTCGACGTGGGCAGCGCCCATGGCTGGTTCCTGGAAACGGCGCGCGACGATTTCGACGTGCTCGGCGTCGAACCCGACGCGGTAGTGGGCTCGCGCGCCGCGGCGCGTGGCCTGCCGGTGCGGGCAGGCTTCTTCCCGGACGTCCTGCGCGATGACGAGCGCTTCGACGTGATCGTCTTCAACGACGTCATCGAACACATCCCGGACATCGGCAGCGCGCTCGGGGCTTGCCGCCAGCGCCTCGATCACCAGGGCATCCTGATCCTCAACCTGCCCAGCAGCCGCGGGTTTTTTTACCGGTTGTCAAAATTAATCGCCCGCCTGGGCTGGCGCACGCCTTTCGAGCGCCTGTGGCAGAAAGACCTGCCGTCGCCGCATGTGCATTATTTCAGCCCGCACAACCTGTCGACCCTGGTCGCGGGGCGCGGCTTCGAGCTGGTCGACAGCGCCGAGCTGCCGGCTCTGCGCGCCAAGAGCCTGCGCGAACGGCTCAGCTGCGCGGGCAATGTTTCGACGCTGTCGCTCTGGGTGCAATACATCGCCATCCTGTGCGCGATTCCTGTGCTGCGCATTTTCCCGAGCGACATCATCGTCTGCATTTTCCGAAAAAAAACCGCAGGCTGATCGCGCCTGCGGTTTCTGCGGGGGAGGGCAGTGATACTTAGCGGTTGCGGTTGGCGATCTCGTTGCCGAGGTAGCCGCCGCCGATGATGCCGGCCACGGTGGCGAGCTTCTTGCCGTTGCCGCCGCCGACCTGGTTGCCGATCAGGCCGCCGATGACGGCGCCGGTGCCGATGCCGACATAGTTCGGCTGGGCCCGTGCAGGGGCAGGCTGCTGCGCATAGTAGCGCGGCTCACTGGCGCGGGTGGCCTTGGCGGTATGGTGATGGTGCACCACGCGGGTCTTCTCGACCACGCGCACCACCGGCTTTTCCCTGATCACTTCCTTCACCACCACCGGGGCTGGCTGGGCAGCCTGCTGCATGTAGGCGACCTGCTGGCCTGCCAGCGGCATTGCCATCTGCGGATACTGCTGCTGACCGGCGGCCAGCTGCATCGCCATCTGCGGCGTGACCTGGGTGGACGGCAGCGTCGTCGGTGCCTGGCCTTGCAAGGCTGCGGCCGGCACCATCACGAGCTGGCCCTGGGCGTTGGTCATCGGGACCATGCCTGGCTGCTGGAAGGCGGAGGCCTGGTTCGCTGCCAGGGCAGCCTGTGCGGCCCGGGCGTCGGGGGCGCTGTTCGAAGTCGGCAGCAGGCCGGTGATTGCGGCAGCGCCGGTCAGGCTGACGATCACGACCGATGCGGCGGCGGCGGCCATCAGGGGATGAATGCGGTTGAGGCGTGCGGTGGTTTCCATGGTCTGCTCCTAGATGACAATGTGTTGTCGTATGGGAGTAGATTACTGGCAAGCTCGGCCAAGGGATAGACCGAAGCCTGTATCAATCGTAAAGAAATGTAAGCGGGCCGAACCGCCCGCTCGGACAGAACTCAGGCCGCGCGTTCGGCCAGGCCTGCGGTTTCCACCACGCTGCGCAGGGTCTGCAGCAGGTCGGTCGGGGTGTCGAGCAGGTAGTCGGCGCCCCAGGTGGACGGTTCGATGGCGCCGCAATAACCCCAGTTGCAGGCCACCGTGACCATGCCCGCGGCCTGGCCGGCTTCGATGTCGCGCTTGTCGTCGCCCACGTACCAGCAATGCTGCGGATCGATGCCGAGGCGGCGCGCGCCTTCGAGCAGCGGATCGGGGTGCGGCTTGGCGCGCGGGGTGGTGTCGCCCGAGACCACGCAGCCGGCGTGCGACAGGCCGATCTGCGGAATCAGGGGATCGGTAAAGCGCGCCGGCTTGTTGGTGACCACGCCCCAGGCCATGCCGGCCTGTTCGATGCCCAGCAGCAGCTCGGCGACGCCGCCGAACAGGGTGCTGTGCACGGCCATGTTGTCCTGGTAGCGGTCGAACCACTGCAGGCGCAGCTCTTCATAGCCCTCGTCGCCGGGGCCCAGGCCAAAGGCGGCGCCGATCATGCCGCGCGCGCCGGCCGAGGCGGTCGGGCGCAGCACCGCATACGGGGTCGGCGGCAAGCCGCGCTCGGTGCGCAGCCAGTTGACGGCGGCCGCGAGGTCGGGCGCGGTGTCGGCCAGCGTGCCATCGAGGTCGAACAGGATGGCACGCGGTGCCGGCAGGACGGTGGGGAGAGTCATAGGAAGAGGGAAAGCCGGATCAGAAAGGTTTGCTGCACGCCACCATGTAGTTCACATCGGTGTCGTTGTTGAGCGAATAGATCTTGGTGAGCGGATTGTAGGTCAGGCCTTTGAGGCCGTCGACCTGCAGGCCGGCCAGGCGCGCATATTGCGACAGTTCGGCCGGCGTGATGAACTTGCCATAGTCGTGGGTGCCGCGCGGCAGCATGCGCAGGATGTATTCCGCGCCGATGACGGCGAACAGGTAGGATTTCGGGTTGCGGTTCAGGGTCGAGAAGAACACGTGGCCGCCTGGTTTGACCAGTTTGGCCGCAGCCTGCACGATCGAGGCCGGGTCCGGCACGTGCTCGAGCATCTCCATGCAGGTGACGACGTCGAACTGGCCGGCTTCGGCCTCGGCCATCTCTTCGGCTGCGATGTGCTTGTAGCGCACTTCGACGCCGGACTCCAGGCTGTGCAGGTCGGCCACTTTCAGGGCCTTTTTCGACAGGTCGATGCCCGTGACCTTGGCGCCCTTGCGCGCCATGGCTTCGGACAGCACGCCGCCGCCGCAGCCGATATCGATCACGTTCTTGCCCAGCAGCGGGGCGCGCGCATTGATCCACTCCAGGCGCAGCGGGTTGATTTCATGTAGCGGACGGAATTCGGACGTCGGGTCCCACCAGCGGTGGGCCAGTTCGCTGAATTTCTGGATTTCTAAGGGGTCTGCGTTCGTGGTCATAGGCGGATAATACTGGAAATGAGGGGCGTGACGAGATGGCGCACGGAAAATTTATAGCTGCTTTCCTGGCAAGATCGAGACCCACCCGCGAAAAAAAACCCCGCCGCAGCGGGGTCATTGGCAAAGCCGGAATTACTTGTTGACGGTACGGGTACCGACGACTTCGATCTCCACGCGGCGGTTCTTGGCGCGGCCTGCGGACGTCTTGTTGCTGGCTTCAGGCTGATTCTCGCCCTTGCCTTCGGTGTAGATGCGGTTTTCTTCCACGCCCTTGCCCTTCAGGTAGGTCTTGACGGCTTCAGCGCGGCGGATCGACAGCTTCTGGTTGTAGGCATCGGTGCCGATCGAGTCGGTGTGGCCGACGGCGATGATGACTTCCAGGTTCATGTCGCCCAGCTTCGAGCTCAGGTCGTCCAGCGCTGCCTTGCCGGCTGGCTTGAGCACGGCCTTGTCGAAGTCGAAGAAGGCGTCAGCCGAGTAGGACACTTTTTCCGAGGTCGGCACTGGCGCCGGTGCGGGCGCCGGGGCAGGAGCCTGCTCGACGACTGCCGGTGGCGGTGGTGGCGGCGGCGCGACGCACTTGCCGTTTTCCAGCTTCTCTGGTGGGACGCAAATTGGCGCGTCGCAGCCCGGCACGGCGTCGGCCGGGGTCCAGTAGCCGGTACGCCAGCACAGGCCGAAGGGATTACGGGCGATCACGCCGCGGCTGTCCTGGACATAGGCGCTGTGCGGGGTGCGGGCCTTGATGTCGGTGGTCAGCGGTGCGTACGGCGGCGCGCTTTGTGCAAACGCGTTGCCTGCCAGGGCCGAAGCGATCAGCAGGAGGGTTGCCAGTTTATTCATATTCTTTTTCCTTTCGGTAAATTCCGTGCGGCAATGCGTTATGCAGCGGGGCGTTGTGATCAAGATACTAACACATCGCTGCTGTGCTCAGTTTCGCATTGTGAAACAAACAATTAATTTCCTGTCCATTTTGCCACATGCACTAAAAACGTACGACTGCACCTAAATCAAACTCCATGCATATTTTTACCGTACGTTGTTTTGCCGCAACATTGAGTCAAATGCACTATGTGCGGATCGACAATGCTGGAAGGCTCGCTTGGCGCCTCCTGAGTTGTAGAGGAATTGTGCTGGCAATAAGAGGTGCATGGTAGAATCACCAGTTAGAAAAACCTCACCACCAGCCTGAAAGCAGTCGACCCGCCCCATGGATCAATTCGCAAAAGAAACAGTTCCCATTTCCCTAGAAGAAGAAATGCGCAAGAGCTACCTCGACTACGCGATGAGCGTGATCGTGGGACGTGCTCTGCCGGACGTGCGGGACGGCCTCAAGCCGGTGCACCGCCGCGTGCTGTACTCCATGCACGAGAGCAATTACAACTTCAACCGCCCGTACGTGAAATGCGCGCGCGTGGTTGGCGATACCATGGGTAAATACCACCCGCACGGCGACGCGTCGATCTACGACACGCTGGTGCGCATGGCCCAGGACTTCTCGCTGCGCTACACGCTGGTGGACGGGCAGGGCAACTTCGGCTCGATCGACGGCGACAGCGCCGCGGCGATGCGCTACACCGAGTGCCGCCTGGACAAGATCGCCAGCGAACTGCTGGCCGACATCGACAAGGATACGGTCGACTTCCAGCCGAACTATGACGGCAAGGAAAAAGAGCCGACCGTCCTGCCGACCAAGATCCCGAACCTGCTGATCAACGGCTCGTCGGGCATCGCGGTGGGCATGGCGACGAACATTCCGCCGCACAACCTGTCCGAGATCATCAACGGCGCCCAGCACCTGCTGCGCAACCCGGACTGCACGATCGACGAGCTGATCGAGATCATCCCGGCGCCGGACTTCCCGACCGCCGGCATCATCTATGGCGTCTCGGGCGTGCGCGACGGTTACCGCACCGGCCGCGGCCGCGTGGTGATGCGCGCCAAGACCCACTTCGAAGAATACGGCAAGGATGGCGGCCGCATCGCGATCATCATCGACGAGCTGCCTTACCAGGTAAACAAGAAGTCGCTGCTCGAGCGTATCGCCGAGAACGTGCGCGACAAGAAGCTGGAAGGCATCAGCGACATCCGCGACGAGTCCGACAAGTCGGGCATGCGCGTGGTCATCGAACTGAAGCGCGGCGAAGTGCCGGAAGTGGTGCTGAACAACCTGTACAAGCAGACCCAGCTGCAGGACACCTTCGGCATGAACATGGTGGCGCTGGTCAATGGCCAGCCGAAGCTGCTGAACCTCAAGCAGATGCTCGAGTGCTTCCTGTCGCACCGCCGCGAAGTGGTCACCCGCCGCACCGTGTTCGAGCTGCGCAAGGCGCGCGAGCGCGGCCACATGCTCGAAGGCCTGGCGGTCGCACTGGCGAACATCGACGACTTCATCGCGATCATCAAGGCCGCGCCGACCCCGCCGATCGCGAAAGTAGAGCTGATGCAGAAGGCCTGGGACTCGTCCCTGGTCCGCGAAATGCTGCTGCGTACCGCCGAAGGCAGCACCATCGGCGGCGTCGAGGCTTTCCGTCCCGAGCACCTGCCGAAGCACTACGGCATGCAGGCGGACGGCCTGTACAAGCTGTCCGACGAGCAGGCCCAGGAAATCCTGCAGATGCGCCTCCAGCGCCTCACCGGCCTGGAGCAGGACAAGATCGTCAACGAGTACAAAGAGGTGATGTCGCACATCGCCGACCTGCTCGACATCCTGTCGCGTCCTGAGCGCGTCACCACCATCATCAGCGACGAGATGGTGCAGATCAAGACCGACTACGCCGAGAACGGCAAGGACACCCGCCGTTCGGTCATCGAGCACAATGCCAGCGACCTCGATACCGAAGACCTGATCACGCCGCAGGACATGGTGGTCACGCTCTCGCACACCGGCTACATGAAGTCGCAGCCGATCGCCGAATACCGCGCCCAGAAGCGCGGCGGCCGCGGCAAGCAGGCGATGGCGACCAAGGACGAAGACTGGATCGACCAGCTGTTCATCGCCAACACCCACGATTACATGCTGTGCTTCTCGAACCGCGGCCGCATGTACTGGCTGAAGGTGTGGGAAGTGCCGCAGGGTTCGCGCAACTCGCGCGGTAAACCAATCGTCAACATGTTCCCGCTGCAGGACAACGAGAAGATCACGGTCATCCTGCCGTTGTCGGGCGTGAACCGGACCTTCCCGGAAGACCACTACGTGTTCATGTCCACCTCGCTCGGCACCGTGAAGAAGACCCCGCTGAAGGACTTCAGCAACCCGCGCAAGGCCGGCATCATCGCCGTGGACCTGGACGAAGGCGACTTCCTGATCGGCGCCGCCCTCACCGACGGCCAGCACGACGTGATGCTGTTCTCGGACGGCGGCAAGGCAGTGCGCTTCGACGAGAACGACGTGCGCCCGATGGGCCGTACCGCGCGCGGCGTGCGCGGCATGAACCTCGAGGAAGGCCAGCAGGTCATTGCGCTGCTGGTGGCCGAGAACGAGCAGCAGTCGGTGCTCACGGCCACCGAGAACGGCTTCGGCAAGCGTACCCCGATTCTTGAGTACACCCGCCACGGCCGCGGCACCAAGGGCATGATCGCGATCCAGACCTCGGAGCGTAACGGCAAGGTGGTCGCCGCCACGCTGGTCGACACCACCGACGAGATCATGCTGATCACGACCGGCGGCGTCTTGATTCGCACCCGCGTGTCCGAGATCCGCGAGATGGGCCGCGCGACCCAGGGCGTGACCCTGATCGCAGTGGAAGACGGCACCAAGCTGTCCGGCCTGCAACGCATCGTCGAGACCGACCTGGAAGAGGTCGAGCTCGAACAAGGTCCGCAGTAAGATCCCGAGGGGCCGCGACTGCGCGGCCCTTTTTTTATCAGTTCCGGAACAGTCGCAGCATCGCTCAGGACGAAAGGACCGCATGACCCAGGTATTCAACTTCTCGGCCGGCCCGGCCGTCCTCCCGAAGGAAGTGCTGCAGCATGCGGCCGGCGAGATGCTGGACTGGCACGGCAGCGGCATGTCGGTCATGGAGATGAGCCACCGCGGTCCGGAATTCATCTCGATCTACAAGCAGGCCGAGGCCGACCTGCGCGAGCTGTTGAATGTCCCGCCGAACTACAAGATCCTGTTCATGCAGGGCGGCGGACTGGCGCAGAACGCCATCGTCCCGCTGAACCTGGCCGGGTGCTGCGGCCAGCCCGCCACCATCGACTTCGTCCACACCGGCAGCTGGTCGGGCAAGTCGATCAAGGAAGCAAAGCGCTACGCCAGCGTGAATATCGCCGCCTCCGCCGAAGCGAGCGGCTTCACAACGGTGCCGCCGCAGGAAACCTGGCGACTCACCCCCGGCGCAGCCTACCTGCACATCTGCACCAACGAAACCATCGACGGCGTCGAGTACAACTTCGTGCCCAAGGTTGATCCGCGCCTGCCGATCGTGGCCGACATGTCCTCGCACATCCTGTCGCGTCAAATCGACGTGTCGCAGTACGGCGTGATCTTCGCCGGCGCCCAGAAGAACATCGGCCCGGCCGGCCTGACGATCGTGATCGTGCGCGATAATTTGCTCGACGACGCGCTGCCCGACTGCCCCTCGGCCTTCCACTACAAGACGGTGGCCGAGCACGAATCGATGTACAACACGCCGCCGACTTACGCGATCTATATCGCCGGCCTGGTGTTCGCCCACCTGAAAAGCCGAGGCGGGGTGGCGGCCATGGAGCAAACGAATATCGAGAAAGCGCGCCTGCTGTACGCGGCGCTGGACGCCGACGATTTCTACCAGAATCGCGTGGCGCTGGAATACCGTTCGCGCATGAACATACCGTTCTTCCTGCGCGACGAATCCCTGAACGACCAATTCCTGGCCGGCGCGAAGGCGCGCGGGCTGCTGCAACTGAAGGGCCACAAGTCCGTCGGCGGCATGCGGGCATCGATCTACAACGCGATGCCGCTCGAGGGGGTGCAGGCCCTCGTCGATTATTTGAACGAATTCGCGGGGCGGTAAAGCCGTAGGGTGGTCGGCTCCGCCGACCGCGCGTTCAACAGACGCTTGAACCACCGCGAATCACTCAACGCCCGATTTCTGGTTGAAACACATGTCCGAAAAACTCACCCCCCTGCGCGAACAGATCGATGCGATCGACGCGCAAATCCTGGATCTCCTGGGCCAGCGCGGCCGCATCGCGCAAGAGGTCGGCCACGTCAAGGCCGAAACCAATGCCCCCGTCTTCCGCCCCGAGCGCGAAGCCCAGGTGCTGCGCGGCGTGGCCGAGCGCAATCCCGGCCCGCTCAAGGATGGCGACGTCCAGACCATCTTCCGCGAGATCATGTCGGCCTGCCGCGCGCTGGAAAAGCGCGTCACGGTGGCCTATCTTGGCCCGTCCGGCACCTTCAGCGAGCAGGCCGTCTTCCAGCAGTTCGGCACCGCCATCGAGACGCTGCCCTGCGTGTCGATCGACGAGGTCTTCCGCGCCACCGAAGCCGGCACCGCAGACTTCGGCGTGGTCCCTGTCGAGAACTCGTCCGAAGGCGCGATCAACCGCACCCTCGACCTGATGCTGGCCACCACCACAGTCATCAGCGGCGAGATTTCGATTCCCGTGCACCACAGCCTGATGACGAAAACAGGTTCGATGGATGGCGTGACGGTCGTCTGCGCGCATTCGCAGGCGCTGGCCCAGTGCCAGGTCTGGCTCAACCTGCACCATCCCGGCATCGAGCGCCGCGCCGTGGCTTCGAATGCCGAAGCCGCGATCCTGGCCAGCCAGGATCCGACGGTCGCTGCGATCGCCAGCGAGATGGCGGGCGAGCAGTATCAGTTGGGCGTGGTGCAGGCCCACATCCAGGACGACCCGCACAACCGCACCCGTTTCGCCGTCATCGGCAGCCTCCAGACCGGACCGTCCGGCCGCGACCACACCTCGGTCGTGCTGGCCGTACCGAACAAGGCCGGCGCCGTCTACAACCTGCTGGCGCCGCTGGCCAAGCACGGCGTGTCGATGACGCGTTTCGAGTCGCGCCCGGCGCGCATCGGCACTTGGGAATACTATTTTTATGTCGACATCGAAGGCCACGTGCACGACGCCGCCGTCGCTGCCGCGTTGGTTGAACTGAAAGACAACGCCGCCTTCTTCAAGGTGCTGGGTTCTTACCCGCAAAGCCTCTGAATCCCATTTTTTACTATTTACTCGAGAATCCCATGTCGCAATTCGGTCCAGATTACGTTCGTGCCATCGCCCCTTACCAGGCCGGCAAACCCATCGCAGAAGTCGCCCGCGAGTTCGGCCTCGACGAAGCCAATATCGTCAAGCTGGCCTCGAACGAGAACCCGTTCGGTGTGCCGGAATCGAGCCGCGCCGCGATGGCGCAAGCAGCCGCGGACCTGGGCCGCTACCCGGACGCCAATGGCTTCGAGCTGAAGGCTGCGCTGTCCGCACGTTATGACGTCCCGGCCGAATGGATCACCCTGGGTAACGGCAGCAACGACATCCTCGAAATCGCCGCCCACGCCTTCGTGCAAAAGGGCGAGTCGGTGGTCTACGCGCAGTATTCGTTTGCCGTGTATGCGCTGGCGACGCAGGGTGTCGGTGGCCGCGCGATCGTCGTCGCGGCCAAGGACTACGGTCACGACCTGGATGCGATGGCGGCAGCTATCGAGCTTGATACCCGCCTGGTCTATGTCGCCAACCCGAACAACCCGACCGGCACCTTCATCTCCAGCGAGCAGATCGAAGCCTTCCTGCAAAAGGTCCCGGCCAACGTGGTCGTGGTGCTGGACGAAGCCTATAACGAATACCTGGCGCCCGAGCACCAGTTCGAGTCGAGCAGCTGGGTGCGCAAATACCCGAACCTGGTCGTTTCGCGCACCTTCTCGAAAGCCTATGGCCTGGCCGGCCTGCGTGTGGGCTTCGCCATCGCCCAGCCGGCGGTGACAGACCTGATGAACCGCATCCGCCAGCCTTTCAACGTCAACTCGCTAGCGCAGGCCGCCGCGATCGCCGCGCTGAACGACAAGGCATTCCTGGAGAAGGGCGCCCGCAACAATGCCGAGGGCTACGCGCAGATGATCGCCGCCTTCGATGAACTGGGCCTGGAATACGTGCCGTCCTTCGGCAATTTCGTGCTGGTGAAAGTCGGCGACGACGACGTGGCCGGCGCGCGCGTGAACCTGGCGCTGCTCAAGCAGGGCGTGATCGTGCGCCCGGTCGGCAACTACGGCCTGCCGCAATGGCTGCGCATCTCGATCGGCCTGCCGCAGGAAAACGCCACCTTCATCGACGCCTTGAAGCGAGCGCTGACAAGCGCGAGCGCCCGGCCATAATGATCGAACGGCTGGTCATCGTCGGCGCCGGCCTGATCGGCGGTTCGTTCGCGCTGGCGCTGAAAGAGGCCGGCGCGGTCCGCACGGTGGCAGGCCTCGGGCGTTCGCCGGAAGCGATGGCGCGCGCCCTGGAGCTGGGCATCGTCGACGAAATCTGCGCGACGCCTCAGGAAGCGATGCGCGGCGCCGACCTGGTGCTGCTGGCCGCCCCCGTGGGGCAGACCGGGGCCATCCTCGCTTCGCTCCTGCCTTGGCTGGAGCCCTCGACCCTCATCACCGATGCCGGCAGTACGAAGTGCGACGTGGTGGCTGCCGCGCGCCAGGCTTTGGGCGTGCGCGTGAGCCAGTTCGTGCCGGGCCACCCGATCGCCGGCAGCGAGTCGAACGGACCGGACGCCGCGATGGCGGGCCTCTATCGCGGCAAGAAGACGGTGCTCACGCCGCTGCCGGAGAACGCCGCGGCCGACGTCGAGCGTGTAGCTGGCGCCTGGCGCCTGTGCGGCGCGCTGGTCCACAGCCTGAGCCCCGCAGACCACGACCGCGTATTCGCTGCGGTGAGCCACCTGCCGCATCTGCTGGCCTATGCGCTGGTGGACGACATCGCCGCCAAGCCGCATGCGGGCATGCTGTTCCAGTATGCCGCCAGCGGCTTTCGCGACTTCACGCGCATCGCCGGCTCCTCGCCCGAGATGTGGCGCGACATCAGCCTGGCCAACCGCGACGCCTTGCTCCACGAGCTCGATGCTTATCTGGCACAATTAACGACATTGCGGGCGCTACTTTCAGCCGCCGACGGCCCCGGCCTCGAAACCGTTTACGCCAACGCGCAGCGCGCGCGGCGCGAATGGATCGAGGCGATCGAGGCCGGCTCGCCCCCGCCGCAACACCAGGATACCGAATGACGCAGTCTAAACACTACCCCGAACACATCGACCTGGAACCGGTCATCCACGTCGAAGGATCGGTGCGCCTGCCGGGTTCCAAGAGCATTTCGAACCGCACGCTGCTGCTGGCGGCGCTGAGCGAAGGCACCACCACCATCCACGACCTGCTGGCGTCCGACGACACCATGGTCATGCTGGGCGCGCTGCGCTCGCTCGGCATCAAGTGGGATGAAGTCGACGAACGCACCGTCATCGTGCATGGCAACGGCGGCGTGCTGCCGGTCCATGAGGCCGACCTCTTCATGGGCAACGCCGGCACCGCGATCCGCCCGCTCACCGCAGCCCTGGCCGTGATCGGCGGCGACTACACCCTGCACGGCGTCTCGCGCATGCACGAGCGGCCCATCGGCGACCTGGTCGAGGCGCTGAACGAAGTCGGCGCCCAGATCGAGTACACGGGGGAGCCGGGCTTCCCGCCGCTGCGCATCCGCCGCGGCCGCATTGCAGCCAACCGCATGGCGGTGCGCGGCAATGTGTCGAGCCAGTTCCTCACCGCGCTGCTGATGGCGGCGCCCCTGATGGCGCTGAGCCACCCGGTGTCGATCGACGTGGTCGGCGAGCTCATTTCCAAGCCCTATATCGAGATCACCCTGAACCTGATGCGTCGCTTCGGCGTGACGGTCGAGCAGAACGGCTGGGCCTCGTTCACCGTGCATCCGGGCCAGCGCTATCGGTCGCCGGGCAGCATCCACGTCGAGGGCGACGCCTCGTCGGCGTCCTACTTCCTGGCGGCCGGCGCGATTGGCGGCGGACCGGTGCGGGTGGAAGGCGTGGGCGAGCACAGCATCCAGGGCGACGTGCGCTTTGCCGACGCGCTCGAGCGCATGGGCGCCATCGTCACGCGCGGCGAGAACTGGATCGAGGCGCGTTCGAACGGCGTGTTGAAGGCCATCGACGCCGATTTCAACCATATTCCCGATGCCGCGATGACCATCGCCGTGGCCGCGCTGTATGCGGACGGCCCGAGCACGCTGCGCAACATCGCCAGCTGGCGCGTCAAGGAAACCGACCGCCTGGCCGCCATGGCGACCGAACTGCGTAAAGTGGGCGCCGAGGTGGAGGAGGGGCCGGACTATCTCCGCATCACCCCGCCCGAGCAGCTCAAGCCGGCCACCATCGACACATATGACGACCACCGGATGGCGATGTGCTTCTCGCTCGCTTCGCTGGACGGCAAGGCGCGGCGCGGCAACGCCATGCGCATCAACGACCCGAAATGCGTGGCCAAGACCTTCCCGGACTATTTCGAAGCCTTCGCCGGGATCGCCAAGAACGAATTGTTTTAACATCAAGAAGAGCCTATGCCGAACAATCCCATTCCCGTGATCGCCATCGACGGACCAACCGCCTCGGGCAAGGGCACGGTCGCGTCCAAAGTCGCCGAGCGACTGAGTTTTCACCTGCTCGATTCGGGCGCGCTGTACCGCCTGACCGCACTGCAGGCGCTGCGCCGCGGCCTGGAATTGCGCGACGAGCACGGCATCGCCAAGCTGGCCGAGCACCTGCCCGCGCGCTTCAACGGCGGCGACATCTTCCTGAACAACGAGAACGTGACGGCGGCGATCCGCGCGGAAGAAGTCGGCAACATGGCGTCCAGAATCGCCGCGCTGCCGGCCGTGCGCCACGCGCTGTTCGCGCTGCAGCTGGGCTTTCGCGAAGCCCCGGGACTGGTGGCCGACGGGCGCGACATGGGCACCGTAATCTTTCCCGGCGCGAAGTTAAAAGTTTTCTTGACCGCAAGCGTCAAGGCGCGTGCCGAGCGCAGGTATAAGCAATTGATTGACAAAGGAATTTCTGCTAATATGGACGATCTGCTGGCGGATTTGCAGGCGCGAGACGAGCGCGACACGAATCGCGCAATTGCCCCACTGGTCCCCGCAGCAGACGCGCATCTCCTCGATACCTCGAACATGACGGCTGCGGAAGCGGTCGAACAGGTTCTGGCGTGGTATGCGCATGCATAGTTTTTAGTTTAGAAATGGCGGTTTGAAAAGCGTCGTCAGCTTCAAAACCGTCATTCCGGCGCAGGCCGGAATCCAAGTCTGGTGCACCGCCGTCGGCTCGAGTCATCGCCATGGTGGCTGTGCTGGCAAACTTGGGTCCGGCCTTCGCCGGGACGACGTGCCGAGGGACGTGGTGATCGAAGCGGGGCAGCTGCTCAGCCTGGAAACCACAGACCAAGACACATCGTCCACGTAGGGTGCCTGCAGCGGCAATTCCGTCGCCACAGGTGTGTTTCAACCTAACCCCAGTTCAGTCCGCATTATCGCCGGCCTGCTGGGCTAACTCGAGTAATAACCTTTATGTCTACTGCAACCACCGAAGCAACCGGTATGGAAAGCTTTGCCGCCCTGTTTGAAGAATCGCTGTCGCGTCAAGACATGCGTTCGGGCGAAGTCATTTCCGCTGAAGTCGTTCGTCTGGATCACAACTTCGTGATCGTCAACGCTGGCCTGAAGTCGGAAGCCTTCATCCCAATCGAAGAATTCAAGAATGACCAGGGCGAACTGGAAGTCGCTGTCGGCGACTTCGTTTCCGTGGCCATCGAATCGCTGGAAAATGGTTTCGGCGATACCATCCTGTCGCGCGACAAGGCCAAGCGCCTGGCATCGTGGCTGGCTCTGGAAAAAGCAATGGAATCGGGCGAAATCGTCACCGGTACCGTCAACGGTAAAGTCAAGGGCGGCCTGACCGTCCTGACCAACGGCATCCGCGCATTCCTGCCGGGTTCGCTGGTCGACACCCGTCCGGTCAAGGACACCACCCCGTTCGAAGGCAAGACCCTGGAATTCAAGGTCATCAAGCTCGACCGCAAGCGTAACAACGTCGTGCTGTCGCGCCGCGCCGTCATCGAAGCTTCGATGGGCGAAGAGCGCCAGAAGCTGATGGAAACCCTGAAAGAAGGCACCGTGGTTACCGGCGTCGTCAAGAACATCACCGACTACGGCGCGTTCGTGGACCTGGGTGGCATCGACGGCCTGCTGCACATCACCGACCTGGCATGGCGTCGCGTGCGTCACCCGTCGGAAGTCCTGTCGGTTGGCCAAGAGATCACCGCCAAGGTCCTCAAGTACGATCAGGAAAAGAACCGCGTCTCGCTGGGTGTCAAGCAGCTGGGCGACGATCCTTGGACCGGCCTGTCGCGTCGTTACCCACAGAGCACCCGCCTGTTCGGTAAAGTCACGAACCTCACCGACTACGGCGCGTTCGTCGAAGTCGAGCAGGGCATCGAAGGCCTGGTGCACGTGTCGGAGATGGACTGGACCAACAAGAACGTGGCGCCAAACAAGGTTGTCCAGCTGGGCGACGAAGTGGAAGTCATGGTCCTGGAAATCGACGAAGAGCGTCGCCGTATTTCGCTGGGCATGAAGCAGTGCAAGGCGAACCCATGGGACGACTTCGGCGTCACCCACAAGAAGGGCGACAAGGTCAAGGGTTCGATCAAGTCGATCACCGACTTCGGCGTCTTCATCGGCCTGCCAGGCAACATCGATGGCCTGGTCCACCTGTCGGATCTGTCGTGGACCGAAGCCGGCGAAGAAGCCGTGCGTCGCTTCAAGAAGGGCGACGAGCTGGAAGCCGTCGTCCTGGCAATCGACGTCGAGCGCGAGCGTGTTTCGCTGGGCGTGAAGCAACTCGAAGGCGACCCGTTCAACAACTTCTCGTCGCTGAACGACAAGGGCACCCTGGTTACCGGCACCGTGAAATCGGTTGAGCCAAAAGGCGCCGTGATCGCCCTGAGCGATGAAGTCGAAGGCTACCTGCGCGCTTCGGAAATCTCGCGTGACCGCGTGGAAGATGCCGGCACCCACCTGAAAGTGGGCGACAAGGTCGAAGCACTGGTCATCAACATCGATCGCAAGGCTCGCAGCATCCAGCTGTCGATCAAGGCGAAAGACAATGTCGAGACCCAGGAAGCAATGAGCAAGCTGGCCAACGACAACAGCGCTGCCACCGGCACCACCAGCCTGGGCGCACTGCTGAAGGCCAAGTTCGACAACAAGAACTAATCGTTCCTGAGGCGACCAGATGACCAAGTCCGAGCTGATCAACCGACTGGCTGAGCGTTATTCTCAGCTGGTGGCGAAAGACGCGGAATTCGCTGTCAAGACCATCCTCGATGCGATGACCAACGCCCTGGCGACCGGGCAGCGCATCGAGATCCGCGGTTTCGGCAGCTTCGCGCTGAACAGCCGGCCCCCGCGCATCGGCCGCAACCCGAAGTCCGGCGACAAGGTGATGGTGCCCGAAAAACGGGTGCCTCACTTCAAGCCGGGCAAACAGTTGCGCGAGCGGGTGGACGCGATGGTCGGGCAACCGATCATCGAAGACTGAAGTCGTCTGCGAGTCTGCAGACAAGAACGGCGTCCCCTTGGGGATGCCTTTTTTTTGGTTCATCACGGATTAGCGTGAAGTGACGATGAAAACAAAGAAAGCGGTAAAGAGAAGTTAGACTTGTTGTGCGACCAACAAAATCAACTTTTCCCACCGCTTTCATG
>NZ_JCASIH010000027.1:0-54719 GCF_059685935.1 Telluria sp. ZT3P39 | reverse complement strand
GCGACCTCGATTACCTCCACACGCGTTCGAGACCGCCCTTATTGAACTGATTACCTTGGTGCAGGAGGTGAGAATTTGAGGGGAAGGGTCAGGGTCAGGTCTGACATTCGGACACGATCCCAGCCTTGCCACAGTTGAGCCTGTGTCTGAATGTCAGACCTGACCCCGGGTTACGCTGAGATCGATTCTGTTACTCAATCCAGCGTCGCCAACCTCTGCCGCGGCGCCGCATCCAGCATCAGGAAATGCGCCCGCGCTTCTTTCAGCGTAGCGACATCGCGCATCATCGGCTTGGCCTTGACGCGCGGCGCCAGGTGGCGGCGCTGCACCGGTGGTGGCGGCAGGGCGATATGCTGGGCGGCCAGCGGATGCGGTTCGGCGCGCGGCGTGTCGTCCGGCACGCTGCTGCTGGCCAGGCGCACGGTGGCGGTGCCGTCGTCGCAGGCCTGGTCGGTCAGCGTGACGTGGCCGGCGCCATCGACGCATTTGACGATGTCCGAACCGGCGAATGCGCCGGGGGTGATGAGGGTGGTGGCTGCGATAATGAGGCTAAGGCAGAGATGACGCTTCATGGTCGGCTCCTTGTTCTTGAGCCTCCATTATTAGTGTCAAATTGACAATTCTCTGTTCGGTAGCACACGCGTGCGTACGAAACACACGACAATCACTCAGCCGTTGGGCCCTACGGGACGCGTTTCAGCAACAAGCTGCACTTCCACCAGGAAACCATAATGCAGGGCCGGCACCGGCACCACCGCGCGTGCGGGCCGGTGATCGCCGAATACGCCCGCATACGCCGCATTGAATGCCGGCCAGTGCTCGCTACCTGCCAGGTAGGCCGTGCACTGCACGACGTCCTCCAGGGCGCAGCCGGCCGCGCGCAGGATCTTCTCGCACTGGCCGAACACCGACGCGCACTGGGCCTCGAAGCCGGCGCCGGCCAGTTCGCGCGCCGGCAGCACGCCCGAGACGAATACCAGGCCGCCGCGCGTGACGACCGCCTGCGAGTAATGCCCGGCGGGCGCCGGCAGTTCCGGAGACTGGACGAATTCCATTCAAGCGCTCGTGACCAGTTCGGCGAAGCGCGACAGGTCGACGTTGCCGCCGCTGATCACGATGCCGACGCGCTTGCCCTTGACGTCGACCACGCCGTGCAGGGCGGCCGCCGCCGCCAGGCAGCCGGTCGGCTCCACCACCATTTTCATGCGCTCGGCGAAGAAGGCCATCGTTTGCGCCAGCTGGGCGTCGGTCACGGTGACGATGTCGTCCACGTGGCGCTTGATCACGTCGAAATTGTGCACGCCGAGATGGGTCACCATGGCGCCGTCGGCGATCGTCTTCGGCACCGCGATGTGCACGATCTCCCCACGGCGCAATGACTGCTGGCCGTCGTTGCCGGCTTCCGGCTCGACCCCGATGACGCGGCAAGCCGGCGACAGGGCCCGCGCCGCCAGCGCGCAGCCGGCCAGCAGGCCGCCGCCGCCGAGGCAGACCAGCAGCAGGTCCAGCTCACCGGTTTCCTCGAACAGTTCCTTGGCCGCCGTACCCTGGCCGGCGATGACGTCCGGATGGTCGTAGGGCGGAATCAAGGTCATGCCGCGTTCTTCCGACAGCTTGCGGCCGATCGCTTCGCGGTCTTCCGTGTAGCGGTCGTAGGTGATCACTTCACCGCCGTATTCTTTCGTGGCCTTGACCTTGAGCGCGGGCGCGTCGCTTGGCATGATGATGACCGACTTGATGCCCGCCAGCATTGCCGACAGCGCGATCGCCTGGGCATGGTTCCCCGACGAGAAAGTCACCACGCCGGCCGCGCGCTGGGCAGCGTCGAACTTCGCGATCGCGTTATAGGCGCCGCGGAACTTGAAGGCGCCCATGCGCTGGTAGTTCTCGCACTTGAAGAACAGCGTGCCGCCGGTGAGCCGGTCGGCGGTGGTCGAGCTCAAGACCGGCGTACGGTGCGCGGCGCCGGCGAGGCGCTCGGCGGCCAGTTCGACGTCACGGTAGGAGAGGGCGGCGGTATCGTTCATGTGGGGCTCGCGTAGGTCGGAAGCAGATAGTATAGCGAAGGAAGCCTTATTTGCCTGTGTCCCGGCATGGGCGTTGCACCACCACGCAGAGGTGCTTCTCCGGATGCTGGTCGAATGCGAGATGCCTGCATACGCAGCCCGCATCCGCGATCGCCGCGAGCAGGCCCGGTATGCCCAGGGTGCTGTAATAGACTTCGGGTCCCATTGTCGCGTCGACATGCTCGTCCGGCGCGTCCAGCCCTCCGGCCGAGAAAACGCAGACGCCGCCGTCTTCCAGCGCCGCCAGGAGTTTGGCCATGACGGGGCGTTGCGCTGCCAGCGGAACATGCCAGAGACTGTCCCAGGCCGTGATGAAGCGGTAGCTGCGCGGCGGCTGCCATGTGCAGACGTCGGCCTGATGGAGGACGACCCTTGGGTCGGCCTCGCGCGCCAGGGCGATCATCCGCGCCGAGATGTCGATGCCTTCGATTCGCAGGCCATGCGCGCGCATCAGGGGATTGAAGCGGGTATTGCAGCCGCAGCCGACGTTGAGCGCCCAGGCGCCGGGCTTTGGTTCGAGGAAGGCGAGCGCATGTTCGTGCTGCCGCATGCCGTTCGACGCGTTGAAGGCGGCGTCGAGCCAGCGTTCGGCCAGGGCGTCGTAGGCCTGGGCGATCGCGGCGCGCGCTGATTCCGGCATGGCTAGCCCGCCAGCGGCAAGGCCACCTGCAACAGCAAGCCGCCCCCTTCGCGATTGCTCACCGTCAGCTCGGCGTTATGCCGCGTGAGCACGCGCTCGACGATCGCCAGCCCCAGTCCCGCGCCGTTGGCCTGGCCGCGCGCGCTGTCCAGGCGCGTGAAGGGCTTGAGCAGCTGCGGGATCTGGTCTTCCGGCACGCCCACGCCGTGGTCGCAGATCTCGATCACCGCGCGGCGTCCGTGGCCCGTGGCTTTCACGCGCAGTACGATGGCGATCTCGGTGTAGTCCTGGCCAGGCGTCTTGCCGTATTTGCGGGCGTTCTCGATGATGTTGTTGACCACGCGGCGCAGGTCGGTGGCGTTGCCCATCACGTGCACGCCCGGCATCAGGTCGACCGCCACCTTCAGGTCGCGGATGCGGCCGGCCTCGCGGCCGACGTCGGACAGCATCTCGGACAGGTTCACCTCCACGAAGGTGGCGGCGTCGGTCGGCTTGGCGAAGTCGAGGAACTGGCCGATGATCGCGTCCATCTGGTTGATGTCCGACTGCATGCCCTCGCGCGCATCCTGCGGCAGGTCGACCATTTCGATCTCCAGCTGCATGCGCGCGAGCGGCGTGCGCAGGTCGTGCGAGATGCCGGCCAGGATCACGGCGCGGTCCTTCTCGACCTGGGCCAGATCGTCCACCATCTGGTTGAAGCTGCGGTTGGCCTCGATGATCTCCTGTGAGCCTTTCTCGGGCAGCGGCGCCGGCCGCTCGCCCTTGGCGATGGCGCGCGCGCCTGCCGTCAGGCGCGCCAGCGGCAGGTTGACGAGATTCGAAACGACGGCGGCGCCGACCAGCGACAGCAGGCCAACCAGGGTGGCCCAGCCGAGCCACTGCACGCCGGACAGGCCGGTCAGGCGCTCGCGCTCGAGCATCAGCCAGTATTCGTCTTCGTCGATATTGAAGCTGATGTAGAAACCCGGCACCCCGTTCACGGAGCTCGACAGGCGCGTCTGCTTGCCGAGGCGCTCGCGCACGGCGGTCGCGATCTCCGCCATCAGCGGCGTGTTCGGCGGCGGCTCGACGATGTCGTAGTCGTTCAGCGTGAGCACACGGATGCCTTCGTTGGACACCAGTTCGAGCAGCAGTTCACGGCGCAGGTCCGGCGCCGAGTGGGTGAGGGCGGCACGGGTGATGGTCACCGCCGACCCCACCAGCTCGGCGGTCTGCTGGACTTTCTGGTCGCGCTGGAAGACGCTGATCATGCCGATCCACGAGCCCATCGAGGCCGCGGTGAGCAGCGACATGAGCAGGAAGGTGCGCCAGAACAGGCCGCTGCGGTACCAGGCAAAGCGCGCGGCGCGCCGCGCCGCCGAAAATGGTGCGAACACTAGCGCGGCTGGCCTTCAGGGATGAACACATAACCCAGGCCCCAGACGGTCTGGATGTACAGCGGGCTCGAAGGATCCGGTTCGATGAGTTTGCGCAGGCGCGAGATCTGCACGTCGAGCGAGCGATCGAAGACTTCGTATTCGCGGCCGCGCGCAAGCTCCATCAGCTTCTCGCGCGACAGCGGCTGGCGCGCGTGGCGTGCGAACACCTTGAGCACCGAGAATTCGCCGGTGGTCAGCGGCACGGTCTCGCCGTTCTTCTTCAGCGTGCGCGTGCCCAGGTCGAGCACGAAGTCGCCGAACTCGAAGGTCTGCGGGGTTTCGCTCGGGGCGCCCGGGATTTCGTCCGGGCCCTTGCGGCGCAGGACTGCGCTGATGCGCGCCACCAGCTCGCGCGGGTTGAAGGGCTTGGGCAGGTAGTCGTCGGCGCCCATCTCGAGGCCGACGATGCGGTCCACGTCTTCGCCTTTCGCGGTGAGCATGATGATCGGGGTCTGGTCGCCGGCGCCGCGCAGGCGGCGGCAGATCGACAGGCCGTCTTCGCCGGGCAGCATCAGGTCGAGCACCAGCAGGTCGTAGCGCTCGCGCAGCCACAGCTTGTTCATGGCCGGTGCGCTTTCGGCGGTCACCACCTGGAAGCCCTGCTCCGTGAGGTAGCGGCGCAGCAGGTCGCGCAGGCGCACGTCGTCGTCCACGACCATGATTTTCGCGCTGTGGCCGCCCTGGGCGCCGGGGCTTGCGTTTGTACTGGTGTTGTTCGTCGATGGATTCATATGGATTCCGGAATTGTCAGATGCATGTCGCTATGGTAACGTCTTATCGATTGGACATCTCGTCCATATGGCTCAGCCATTACATTGTGTTACAAACTTTACCCAATCAAGCTTACACCTCAGACGGTATGCACATAAACTGGCTTCAAGTGAAAGACACATCCGGCTATTGGCGGCAAGTGGAAATCACAGCTTATCTGTTTATATGGCATCGCGGAAGAGGAACACTATGAACGACGCGCTTATGAAAAACCAGGCAGCATGCGGCACCGCCGGGAATGGGTTCGTCCGGGGTTTCGCCACTTTCGTGCGGCACGGTGTGGTCGTCTGCGTGCTGGCCTGCACCGCGGCCGGCGCCATGGCGCAAGAGCGCGACCGTGGTTCGCGCCGCGAAGACATCCAGCAGCAGCAGCAGCGCGAGCGTTTCGACGCCCGCGCCCAGGATCCGCGTTTCGACGTGCGCGCCTACGAGATGCGCGAAGAGGCGCGCCGCGCGCAAATGCAGGAAGAGGCGAACCGTGTGCGTGACGAACGCCGCGGCGGGCGCATGACGCCGGACGAGCGCCGCGACCTGCGCCGCCAGATCAACGAAGCCGGGGCGGACCTGTATCCGAACGCACGCCGCCGCTGAACGCGGCCTGGCTGCACCTGAACGGCGCCCGAGGGCGCCGTTTTTCATGGGCGAAGGGTTTCGGCGCAGACGAAGAGTGATTTCCCAGAAGAAATTTTGTTGCCATCCGTTTATTTGGTTGTCGCAACATGGTATCTTGGCGATTACCCTGCCTGATTGAAGAGCGTGATCGTGTCCGACTCCGTAGTATCCAGCACCGCCCCCCTGCCTGCCACGCGCGCCCCGGCCTCCGCTTTCGCGGGCGGCCAGTGCATCGCGAAGCAGTCCGACGGCGTGTATGCCGACGTGACCGCGCTCGGCCCGGCCCTGCTGGCGGCGGTCGACGCCATCTTCCTGAAGAACCAGTATCTTGCGGGCCTGGACTACGCCGTCCTGATCAAGGCGCTGTTCGACCACGGCCCCGATCTGCCGCGCAATGCCCGCGGCGAGACCGTGGTGCGCCTGGCCGACGACATCCTGCCCTTCGACCCGAAGCGCCGCCTGCTCTACCGCGCCGCCAAGATCGCCGACGGCCAGGCCGAATACTATTTCGAGCCGCTGTTCATGCTTGATGAAGAAGGTGTCGAGCAGCCGGCCCGGCTCGATCTCGACGAATTCATCGCCGACATGTGGACCAAGGGGATCCGCTTCGGCATCGATGTCGACGCGGTCCGGGAAGCGATAACAAGCGGCGCGGCCGGACGCTTCACCGTGGCGCGGCGCCTGCCGCCGAAACCCGGCGAAGATGCGCGCGTGGTCGAGGTCTCGAACGACCTGCACCGCAGCGACGCGCCGCGCCAGCTCGCGAACGGCAAGCTCGACCTGATGAGCTTCCAGAACCGTTTCCCCCAGGTCCACCGCGGCAACCGGCTGCTGCAAAAACTCCCGCGCGTGCACGGCGAACCGGGCTTCGACCTGTCCGGCATCGCGCTGCCGCCCGAGGTGCCGAGCGACTTCGACCTGGCCAGCCTGAGCGGCCCCGGCACCGTGGTCGACCGGATCGCGGAAGGCGAATTCCTGGTGGCCCTGCAGGACGGTTTCCTGAACGTGGACCGCTCGAGCAGCCAGATCACCGTGGGCGACAAGATCGTCAGCCATGACGGCGTGAGCGCCCGCACCACCGGCAACCTGCAGCTCAGCGGCGACTACGAGGAGTTCGGCGAAGTCCAGGAAAACCGCATCATCGAGGGCGAAGGCATCACCGTGCACGCCGACGTGTTCGGGCACATCGCTTCGCGCGGCGGCATCGTGCGCCTGAACCGCAACCTGAGGGGCGGCAGCGCGCGCAATGCCGACGGCCCGATCCAGGTGACGGGCGTGGCCTCGAGCGCCATCATCCACAGCAGCAAGGGCGAAGTGAGCGTGCAGCGCGCCGAGAACTGCACCATCTCGGGCGTGAAGGTGACGGTCGCGGAGGCCCTCAATTGCGAGATCATCGCCGACGAGGTCGTGGTCGGCCAGGCCGAAGGCTGCGCGATCGCCGCCCGGCGGGTGAGCATCGAGCGCGCCGCGCCGCGCGGGCACAGCGAGATGCGGATCTTCGTGCTGCGCCCCGACTGCAGCCGCATCGATGCGGCGATCGGCATGATCCGCGAGCGCATCAAGCAGTTCGGCGAGCTGGCCGCGCAGCGCCGCACGGCGATGCAGGAATTGTCGGCCCAGCCGGAGGTGGCCAGCTACGTCAAGCTGGCCGGGCGCGTGCGCAAGGGCGAGCTGGTGCTCACGCCGGAGCAGCAGCCGATGTTCAAGAAGCTGGCCGCCGGCGTCGCCCCCGCGCTCAAGCAGATGTCGGCCTTTGCGCAGGAGCTCAAGGACATCGAGGCCGAGCAGGAAGCGGGCGTGGCTTGCCAAGCCAGGCTGGAAGCGCAGCGCGCCCAGCACAGCGCGGTGGCCGGCGCCGACATCCAGGCGGTGGCCGGCGAGATCACGGTGCGGGCGCTGGACGTCGAGCCGGAAGCGGAAAGCATGCATGCCCTGCCGGCACGCGAATTCAAGGCGCGCCTGCGCGACGCCAGCGGCGCCGAGCTGCTGTTCTCCGGCAGCACCGGCGCCTTCAGCTGGAGCACCAGCGGCCCGGCCGACGCCTGAACCACCAACCCATCAAAGGAATACCATGACGCTGCACCTGAATGCCGACCCGCAGGCCGACCGTGACCGCTTCATTGCCGCCGTCCGCGACAGCGGCGTGGCCTGGGGCCTGCAATCGGAAGAGGGCTGGGCATGCTGCCAGTCGAACGAGGGCGAAACCCAGGTGCTGGTCTTCTGGTCAAGCGAAGCCGATGCGCGCCGCCACGCCCAGGGCGAGTGGGCGGCCTACCGGCCCGCCGCCATCGCGTTCGAGGACTTCGTCGACACCTGGCTGCGCGGCATGCACGACGACGGCATGCGCGCCGGTGTGAACTTCAACGCCGACATGGCGGGCGTCGAGATGGAGCCGGCCGACCTGGCGCGCGCGCTGCTGGTGCATCCCGACAGCGCCACGGCGCCTGCCGCCGGCTAGGCGCATCCTCGGCGCCGGCGCCTGTCAGGCACGCGCGACGTGGATTTTTTCCTTGATGTGCTTGAGGTTGGCGACGATGGTGAAGGTCATGATCACCAGCAGCGACCACGAGCTCCATTTGCTCACGTGAACGCTGGACCAGGCGCCCAGCTGGTTCGGGTAGCGCCACACGCCCCAGAAGGTTCCGATGTTCTCGGCCAGCCAGATGAAGAACCCGATCAGCACGAAGGCCAGCAGCAGCGGCATCTTGCGGTCGCGGTCGAGCGGGCGGAACACCACCATGGTGCGCGAGTAAAGACCGAGCGCGCAGGCGGCCAGGTACCAGCGGTAGTCGCCGATGTAATGGTGGGTGAAGAAGTTCAGGTAGATCAGGATCGCAATGGTCCAGGCCATCCAGTGCGGCGGATGGTGGCGGATGCGCAGGTCGAACAGGCGCCAGGCCTGCACGATATAGCTGCCGATGGCCGCATACATGAAGCCCGAGAACAGCGGCACGCCGAGCAGCTTGGTGTAGCCGGCATCCGGATAGCTCCAGGACTGGATGCTGCCGGAGACCTTGAAGGCCTCGAGCACGAAGCCGACCGCATGGAACAGGCAGATGGCCTTGAGCTCGTCCATCGTCTCGAGTCCGGAACGGACCATCCACAGCTGGATCGCCAGCGCCACCAGCAGCAGCACGTCGTAGCGCAGAATGCCGAACAGGCCTGCGCGCGGGGTCAGCATCATGGCGGCGAAGAACAGACCGACGAACAGGCAGGCGCGCGCATTCTTGAAGCCGAAATACAGGAATTCGGCGCCGCCGCGGCGCCAGCCGCCGAGCTGGCGCGCCCTGGTGTCGAGCAGCACGTTGTCGAGCGCGAGCGTCATGGGAGAAGAGCCGGGCATTCTTTTCATTGTTGTGCGGACCTGGAAGGGAGAGCCGATGAGTGATTCGATGTTGTCACAGAAGGATCGCGGAATCAATCTCAGGGCGCGCTATCGGGCAGCGCGGCGTACCAGCCGGCATACGGGGTATTGGCGACGAAGCGGCGGTTGAAGTCCGGGGCGCCGTCATGCCACCACACCGGCCCGCGCTCTCCCAGCGCGCGCTTGGCCGCATCCACGGCGGCCCGCGCGCCGTGCTCCAAGTCTGGGTCGCCCGCTTTCCTGGCGGCGCCGACCTGCCTGCGCGCATCCATGAGGCGGTTCACCCAACGCTGTCGTTCGTCCGGCGCGAGTTCCGGGTTACTGGTGCGCCAGAGGCGTCCTTTCACGACGAAATAGCGGCCGTCCGGTGTAGTGGGATAGGTACGAGGGCTGGACATGGCCCGACTATACCCAAGCCAGCGGCTCTCCCACGCACGGCTCACCCACCCGGAATAGTCTGCCGATTAAAGTTGCAATGCCGCATATTAAATCTGTCGAGAAACTTTACATTCACTTGGGAAATATTTTGGCCTGATCGGTTATGTTGTTGAATGTAAAGGAAATTTTCCTGCTGGCACGATGATTGCTAATAGGGTAGGGCGACAACAACCATAACCAACAATCGGAAGAACACCATGAACGTCCTGAAAGCATTCGCAATCTCCGTCATCCTGGCAGGCGCCGCAGCATCGGCATCGGCATCGGTCGTGCAAACCACGGCTCCGGCCGGTTCGTTCCAGCGGGGCGGCAACCAGGAACTGGGCCGCGTCACCTTCGCCGCCGGCACCAACTACGTATCGAACCTGACCAGCTCGGTCACCCTGGTCGACCAGGGCTGGGGCGGCCAGGATCCGAGCAACGGCGTCTACGTCGGCCTGTACAACGGCGAAAACCACCTGTACAACCTGCACCTGGCCGGCGCCACGCATAGCTGGTCGACCCAGACCCGCGACTTCGGCGCTGCCGAGTTGACCGAACTCAATGCGCTGCTGATGGCCATCGACCAGTCGGGCAACTTGGCAGTCTCGATGCGCATGTTCACCAATTCGTGGGGCTATCCAGGCTGGTCGCTGACCACCCAGAACGCCACCATGAGCATCACCTCGTCGCAAGTTCCTGAGCCGGCATCGATCGCCCTGTTCGGCCTGGCGATGGCCGGCATGGCGGCAGTGCGCCGCCGCAAGGCAAGCAAGTAATCGGGAAGCACCCGCACTGCCCCCGGCAGTGTCGAAGCGTCCAGGGCCCGGTCGGTAACACGACCGGGCCTTGTTGTTTCTGGAGGCTGCACTAGTTGACTACAGTCAACATTCCCAAGAGGCCACGCCCTTAGCATTGGTGATGCCGATGAAAGGGAGCACCATGTCGAACCAACCGCTAGCCGTACCCCAGCAGTTCCTTGGTTTCACCCTCGGCGGGCTCGAATATGGGCTCGACTATGCCGCCGTCCAGGAGCTCAAGCTGTTCAAGTCGCTCGAACGCTTTTCGAGCGATGGGGAAATCGTCGGCGGGGTGGCGCTTTCGCGCGGGGTGATCATGCCGGTGGTCGACCTGCGCGCGGCCTTCTCGGCGGAGCTGTCAAGGCCCGATCCGAGCACCGACGTGATCGTCGTGCGGGTCCCGGCCGGCGTGGTGGGGGTGGTAGTGGAAAGGGTGACGGGCGTAGTGCGGCTGCATCCGGAACAGGTGGCGCCGCTGCCGGGCGCCCAGGCCGATGCCGACTACCTGATCGGCCTCGGGACCATCAAGGGACGGCGCCTGATCCTGATCGACATCGACCGCCTGATGTCGCTGGCCCCGGCCGAGCCGCGCCAGGTAGCCTAGCGGCCAGCCTGGCCTTGGTCAAGCGGCCAGGCCTTCGAGCTGTTCCTGCAGCGTCATCCATTCGGTTTCCAGCTGCTCCAGGTCGCGCACCGCGAATGCCTGGTCGGCCACCAGGGTCTTCAGGCGCTCCTTCTGGCCGGCTTCGTAGACGGCCGGGTCGAGCAGCGCGGCGTCGATGCCGGCCTTCTTCTCGTTGAGCTTGGCCATCTGTTCTTCCAGGCGCTTGACCCGGTTCTCGATCGGTTTGCGCAGCGCGGCAATGCGCTGGCGCTCGCCGGCTTCCACGCGCTTCTGGTCCTTGCGCTCGGCCGGCGCCGCCGCGGCCAGCGCGGCCCTGGCCTCGGTCGCCGCCGCCGTGATCGTCGCCGGGGCGATGGTGGGCAGGGTGACCGTGCCCTTGCCGAGCTTGGTCTTGAACAGCCATTCCTTGTAGTCGTCCAGGTCGCCGTCGAAGGGCTGCAGCTTGCCGTCGGCGACGATGATGAATTCGTCGGTGGTGGCGCGCAGCAGGTGGCGATCGTGCGATACCAGGACCACGGTGCCTTCGAACTGGGCCAGCGCCATCGTCAATGCTTCGCGCGTTTCGAGGTCGAGGTGGTTGGTCGGTTCATCGAGCAGCAGCAAGTTTGGGCGCTGCCACACGATCAGGGCCAGCGCCAGGCGCGCCTTTTCGCCGCCCGAGAAGGGCTTGATCGGGCTGCTGACCATCTCGCCGGGGAAGTTGAAGCTGCCCAGGAAGTTGCGCAGCTCCTGCTCGCGCACGGTCGGCGCGATCTTGGCCAGGTGCCACAGGGGCGATTCGTCGTGGCGCAGCATCTCGACCTGGTGCTGGGCAAAATAGCCGATCGAGAGGCCCTTGCCGAGGGTGGCAATCCCCTCGAGCGGCGCCAGCTCGCCGGCAATCGTCTTGATCAGGGTCGACTTGCCGGCGCCGTTCACGCCGAGCAGGCCGATGCGCTGGCCGATCTGCAGCGAGAAGTTGATGCGCTTGACGATGGTCTTGGCGCCGACCTTGTCGCCGTGCTCGTCCAGCAGGTGGTAGCCGGCATTCACGTTGTCCAGCACCAGCAGCGGATTCGGAGCGGCCAGCGGCTCGCGGAACTCGAACGAGAATTCGGCGGCGGCGCGCAGCGGCGCGAGTTCTTCCATCTTGGCCAGGGCCTTCATGCGGCTCTGGGCCTGGCGCGCCTTGGTGGCTTGCGCCTTGAAGCGGTTGATGAAGGATTCCAGGTGGGCGCGCGTGCGCTGCTGCTTTTCCATCGCGCTGGCGGCCAGCACCATCGCGGCGGCGCGCTGGCGCTCGAAGCTCGAGTAGTTGCCGCCGTAGCGTTTGAGCTTGCGCTCGTCGATGTGGACGATGACGTTGACGATTTCATCCAGGAAGTCGCGATCGTGCGAAATGATGACCAGGGTGCCGGGATAGCGCTTGAGCCAGTCCTCGAGCCAGATGATGGCGTCCAGGTCCAGGTGGTTGGTCGGTTCATCGAGCAGCAGCAGGTCGGAAGGGCACATCAGCGCCTGCGCCAGGTTCAGGCGCATGCGCCAGCCGCCCGAGAAGCTCGCCACCGGCTGCTGCATCTGGTCGAGCGAGAAGCCCAGGCCGAGCAGCAGCTGCTCGCCGCGCGACTGCACGGTGTAGGCATCGGCATCGAGCAGCGCGCCATGCACTTCGCCCAGCGCCATGCCGTGTGCGTCCATGTCCTCGTGCGCTTCCAGGCGTTCGAGTTCGGCCTGCAGGCGGCGCAGGTTGACGTCGCCGTCGATCGCGTATTCCAGGGCCGGGCGGTCCAGCGCCGGCGTCTCCTGCGCCACGTAGGCCATGCGCCACTTGGTCGGGAAGTCGATCGACCCCTGGTCGGCATGCAGCTCGTTGCGCAGCATCGCGAACAGGCTCGATTTGCCGGCGCCGTTGGCGCCGATCAGGCCGATCTTGTCGCCGGGGTTGAGGGTAAGGTCGGCGTCCACGAGCAGCGGCTTGGTGCCGCGCATCAGGCTGACGTTCTGGAATCGGATCATGGGAGACTAACTATATTGGGATTTGCGTAGGGTGGGCGGCTTCGCCGCCCGCGCGTTCAAATGACATTTGCGTAGCGCATACGCCGGTTGAACGCGCGGGCGGGAGACCCGCCCACCCTACGGACATCGATCAGTCACCAGGCGGTGACCGAATGACTAATTTATTTGGCTTGCAGCTGTTCGGCAGTAAGCAGGAACACGGCGTCATCGCCGGCGCTGGTGGTGAGCCAGGTCAGGCCGAGGTGGCCGAAGGCGGCTTCCGCGTATTCGGCTTCGTTGCCGATTTCGACCACCAGCACGCCGTCCGGGGTCAGGCGTTCGGCGGCGCCGGCGACGATCTTGCGCACCAGGTCCATGCCGTCTTCGCCGCCCGCGAGGGCGATTTGCGGCTCGCGCTGGTATTCCGGTGGCAGCTTGCCCATCGACGCGCTGTTCACGTACGGCGGGTTCGAGACGATCAGGTTGTACTTCTTGAACGGCACGTTGGTGTACAGGTCCGATTCGATCGGGTTGACGCGGCCTTCAAGCTTGTACTCGCGGATGTTGTGCTCGGCCACGGCCAGCGCATCCTTCGAGATGTCGACCGCGTCGACCACGGCGTTCGGGAAGGCGTCGGCCATCATGATCGCCAGGCAGCCGCTGCCCGTGCACAGTTCCAGCACGTTGTCGATCGCTTCCGGGTCCTGTACCCACGGGCTGAAGGTATTCGGGATCAGTTCGGCGATGAAGGAACGCGGCACCAGCACGCGCTCGTCCACGTAGAAGTGGTAGCTGCCCAGCCACGCCTCTTTGGTGATGTAGGCGGCCGGCACGCGCTCGCTGACGCGGCGCTCGATTACGGACAGCACCTGCAGCACTTCTTCCTGCAGGAGTTTCGCGTCCAGGAAGGGCTCGAGGCGGTCCAGCGGCAGCTTCAGGGTATGCAGGACCAGGTAGGCCGCCTCGTCGAAGGCCTCGGCGCTGCCGTGGCCGAAGAACAGCTTCGCGCCGTTGAAGCGGGTGATGGCATAGCGCAGCAGGTCGCGCGGCGTGCTGAAATTGGTGGTGGTCATGGCCTTCTCCTGTCCTGTTCGTTCTTTTACTGCTTCATGTGCAAAACGCCAGCAACTGTTCGAGCGTGCGGCGGTAGATATTCTTGAGGGGGTCGATGTAGCGCAGCTCGATGTGTTCGTCGATTTTGTGGATGCTGGCGTTCGGAGGCCCGAATTCTATCACTTGCGGGCAGATGCGGGCGATGAAGCGCCCATCCGAGGTCCCGCCGGTGGTCGACAATTCGGTCTGCACGCCCAGCTCATCCTGGATTGCCACGCACAGTGCGTCGGACAGGGTGCCCTTGGGCGTGAGGAAGGGCTGGCCCGACAGCGTCCACTCCAGATCGTAATCCAGGCAATGGCGGTCGAGGATCGCATGCACCCGCGCTTCCAGGCCGTCGGCGGTGCTGGCGGTGGAAAAGCGGAAGTTGAATTCCAGGCTCATGCTTCCCGGGATCACGTTGTTGGCGCCGGTGCCGCCCTGGATGTTGGAGACCTGCCAGCTGGTCGGCGCATAGTATTCGTTGCCTTCGTCCCAGACCTCCGCCGCCAGTTCGGCCAGCGCCGGCGCTGCCTGGTGGATCGGGTTGCGCGCCAGGTGCGGATAGGCGATATGGCCCTGGATGCCCTTGATCACCAGGTGGCCGGAGAGCGAGCCGCGGCGGCCGTTCTTGATGGTATCGCCCATCACGTGATTCGATGTCGGTTCGCCCACCAGGCAGTAATCAAACGTCTCGCCGCGCTCTTCCAGCCGTTCGCACACGACTACGGTGCCGTCCGTCGCGGGGCCTTCTTCGTCGCTGGTGATGAGAAAAGCGATCGAGCCTTTATGGTCCGGGTGCGCCGCGATGAATTCCTCGCAGGCGACGACCATCGCCGCGATCGAGGTTTTCATGTCCGAGGCGCCGCGCCCATACAGCTTGCCGTCGCGCCGGGTCGGCACGAAGGGCGCCGATTCCCATTGCTGCACCGGGCCGGTCGGCACCACGTCGGTGTGGCCGGCGAAGACGAACACCGGGCTGGTGGTGCCCTTGCGCGCCCACAGGTTGGTCACGCCGTTCGATTCGATGGTCTCGCACACAAAACCCAGCGGTGCGAGCAGTTTGATGAGCGTTTGCTGGCAGCCCTTGTCGTGCGGGGTGACCGAATCCAGCGCGATCAGCTCTTCGGTGAGAAGCAGGGTGCGCGAGGGCTTCATTTGGCGAACCTGGCCGCGTATTGCTCTAGCGAGAAGCCGACCGAGACCGGGCCGGCACCTAGAAGCACCGGGCGCTTGATCACGGATGGGTTCTCCAGCATCAGCTCCAGCGCGCTGGCCTTGTCCGTGACGTGCGCCTTGCGCTCGTCAGGCAAATTGCGCCAGGTCGTGCCCTTGCGGTTGACCAGGGTTTCCCAGTCGAGTTCTTCCAGCCAGCCGGCGACCAGTTCGCGGCTCAAGCCCTGCTTCTTGAAGTCGTGGAAGGTGAAGTCGTGGCCGTTGTCCGCCAGCCAGGTGCGGGCTTTCTTGACGGTGTCGCAGTTGGGGATGCCGTGGAGGGTAATGGTCATGGGCGTAGCTCGTTGCGCCCGCGCGAGTGCGCAGGCTGATGGTATTTTTGGAAAGGCGGGAGGATAGCACAGCACGCCCCTGTGAGGATTCTACACAGGGGCGGTTTTCAGGAGCGGACGGCTGGACTCAGGTGTTGAGCGTGAATTCCGTGAAGGAAGCGCTGGACGGATCGGCGCCCGGTTTCTGCTGCTCTTCCGGCTGTTGCTGGTTGTCCGGCCCATTGTTGAGCAACCAGAGCAAATTGGTGGCCGAGTCGGCATTGGCCAGCGCTTCTTCCTGGGTCACCAGCTCGTCTTTCACCAGCTTGAGCAGGGCGGTCTCGAAGGACTGCGAGCCCGGCGACAGGCTCTTGTCCATCGCATCCTTGATCTGGCCGATCTCGCCTTTTTCGATCAGGTCGGCGATGTAGCGGGTGTTGAGCATGACTTCCACCGCGGCCTGGCGCTGGCCGCCGGCGGCGGACTTGACCAGGCGCTGCGAGACGATCGCCTTCACGCTCGACGACAGGTCCTGCAGCAGGGCGGCGCGGTTCTCGATCGGGTAGAAGCTGATGATGCGGTTCAGCGCGTTGTAGCTGTTGTTCGCGTGCAGGGTGGCCAGCACCAGGTGGCCCGACTGCGCATAGGCCAGTGCCGCCGCCATGGTTTCCTTGTCGCGGATCTCGCCGATCAGGATGCAGTCCGGCGCCTGGCGCATGGAGTTGCGCAGGGCGGTGCCGAAGCTGGTGGCGTCGCTGCCGATCTCGCGCTGGTTGACGATCGATTTCTTGTTCTTGAAAAGGTATTCGATCGGGTCCTCTAACGTGAGGATGTGGCCGGGGCGCTGTTCGTTGCGGTGATCCAGCATCGAGGCGATGGTGGTCGACTTGCCCGAACCGGTGGCGCCCACGATCAGGAGCAGGCCGCGCTTTTCCATGATCAGTTCGGACAGCACCGGCGGCAGCCCCAGTTCGCCGATCGGCGGGATATTCGCCGGCACGAAACGGAACACGGCGGAAATCGAGCCGCGCTGACGGAAGGCCGACAGGCGGAAGCGGCCGAGGTTGGGCACGGACACGCCCAGGTTCAGCTCGTTTTCGCGGTCGAGTTCCGTCATCTGCTCGGGCGTGGCGATTTCCGACAGCAGGGAGATGATGTTCTCGGGTTCGAGACGATGCTGGTTGATCGGGATGAGGTTCCCGTTGATCTTGATATGCACCGGCGAGTTCACGGCGAAGAACATGTCGGATGCGTTCTTCTCTTTCATCAGCTGGAACAGGCGGTCCATGGCCATCATCGTCTCCTTGAAATTGTGGTGCGCAACAGCCGGTTGAACGCGCGGTCGGCGGAGCCGACCACCCTACGTAGGGTGGTCGGGTTCCCCGACCGCGCGTCCAACTACCGCATCAATCCCCGCGCAGCAGGTCGTTGATCGCGGTCTTCGAGCGCGTCTGGGCATCGACGCGCTTGACGATCACGGCGCAATACAGGCTGTACTTGCCGTCGCTTGATGGCAGGCTGCCCGACACCACCACGGAGCCCGACGGCACGCGGCCGTACGTCACTTCGCCGGTTTCGCGGTTGTAGATCTTGGTCGACTGGCCGATGTACACGCCCATCGAGATCACCGAGTTCTCTTCGACGATCACGCCTTCGACGATTTCCGAGCGCGCGCCGATGAAGCAGTTGTCTTCGATGATGGTCGGGTTGGCCTGCATCGGCTCGAGCACGCCGCCGATGCCGACGCCGCCCGACAGGTGGACGTTCTTGCCGATCTGGGCGCAGGAGCCGACGGTGGCCCAGGTGTCGACCATGGCGCCTTCATCGACGTAAGCGCCGATGTTGACGTAGGACGGCATCAGCACCACGTTCTTGCCGATGAAGCTGCCGCGGCGGGCGACGGCCGGCGGCACCACGCGGAAACCGCCCTTGGCGAAATCTTCCGGCGTGTAGCCGGCGAACTTGGTCGGGACCTTGTCATAAAATTGCATGCCGTCGCCGCCCGACACCGGGACGTTGTTCTCGAGGCGGAAGGACAGCAGCACGGCCTTCTTGATCCACTGGTTCACGACCCAGCTGCCGGTGTCTTTCTGCGCCACGCGCAGGGTGCCGGCATCCAGGCCGGCCAGCACGTGGGCGACCGCGTCGCGCACTTCGGCGGGCGCGTTCGACGGGCTGATGTCCGCGCGCTGTTCCCACGCGGTGTCGATGATGTTCTGGAGTTGTTGGGTCATGATGGATCTTCAGTGGATGAATTGGGGGTGCTCAGGCCAGCGTCTTGCAGAACTCATTGATGCGGTTCGCCGCATCGAGGCCTTCGTCGACACCGGCCACCAGCGCCATGCGGATGCGGTTGCGGCCGGGGTTGACGCCGTGCGCTTCGCGCGCCAGGTAGCTGCCCGGCAGGACGGTGACATTATATTCGGCGTAGAGGCGGCGTGCGAAGTCGGTGTCCGACAGGCTTGTCCTGCGCACGTCGGCCCACAGGTAGAAACCGGCGTCGGGCAGCTCGACGTCCATCACTTCGCGCAGCAGCGGGGTGATGAGCCTGAATTTTTCGCGGTAGAGCGCGCGGTTTTCCTGCACGTGGTGCTCGTCGCCCCAGGCCGCGATCGAGGCGGCCTGCACCGGCGGAGACATCGCGCCGCCGCAATAGGTGCGGTACAACAGGAATTTCTTCATCAGTTGCGGGTCGCCCGCGACGAAGCCCGAGCGCATGCCCGGCACGTTCGAGCGCTTCGACAGGCTGGAGAACACGATCAGGTTGGCATACGGGTGTTCACCGCTGCTGCGCCCGAGCTGGTGCGCCGCTTCGAGCGCGCCCAGCGGCGGCGTCGCGCCGAAATAGATCTCGGAATAGCACTCGTCGGCCGCGATCGCGAAGCCGTGGCGGTCGGACAGCGTGAACAGCTGCCGCCAGTCCTCGAGCGAGAGCACGGCGCCGGTCGGGTTGCCGGGCGAGCAGACGTACAGCAGCTGCACGCGCGGCCAGACGGCGTCCGGCACGCTGCCGAAATCGGGCGCGAAGTTGCGGCCGGGTTCCGAGTTCACGTAATACGGCTCGGCGCCGGCCAGGTAGGCCGCGCCCTCGTAGATCTGGTAGAACGGGTTGGGGCTCATCACGAGCGCATCGCCTTTCGATGCATCGACCACGCACTGGGCGATGGCGAACAGCGCTTCGCGCGAGCCGTTCACCGGCAGCACCATGGTGGCGGGGTCGACCGGCGGGAGGCCGTAGCGGTGCTCGAGCCAGCTGGCGATTGCCGCGCGGAGCAGCTCGCCCCCGATGGTGCTGGGGTAGCTGGACAGGCCCGCCATCGCGTGCGTCAGGGCTTTTTCGATGAAGGGTGGCGTCGGGTGTTTCGGTTCGCCGATGCCCAGGCTGATCGGGCTGTAGGCGTCGTTCGGGACCACGCCGGCGAACAGCCGGCGCAGTTGTTCGAAGGGGTAGGGGTGGAGCTGGTCGAGATGTGGGTTCACGTCGGTAGCCGCCAGGTGCGGTGTGCGCTTTCGATATTCCGTCAATTATAGCCCTAGCCCGGCCGCAAGCAGGCAAACCTGTGACGGGGCGGCGCGATACGGTAGAGTGACGGACGCTTTCCGGACGAGAATAACATTGCATGAATGACCCCCTGATCCTCGCTATCGACAACGGCACCCAGAGCGTGCGCGCGCTGCTGTTCGACCTGAAAGGCGAGATCGTCGCCAAGTCGCAGGTGCAGCTGCTGGACTACACGAGCGCGCATCCCGGCTGGGCCGAGCACGACCCCGAAGGCTTCTGGCAGGCGCTCTGCCAGGCCTGCCGCGCGCTGTGGGCCCAGCCCGGCGCCGACCGCAGCCGCATCAAAGGGGTGGCCGTCACCACCCAGCGTGGCACCGTCATCAACGTGGACCTCAACGGCAAACCCTTGCGCCCGGCGATCACCTGGCTCGACCAGCGCCGCACCGAGACCGTGCCGCCGATCGGCCCCCTGTGGCGCACGGCCTTCCGGCTGGCGCGGGTGAGCGGCACCATCGACTATTTCCGCGGCGAGGCCGAGATCAACTGGATCCGCGCGCACCAGCCCGAGGTGTGGCAAGCGACCCATCGATTTCTGCTGCTCTCCGGCTACCTGAATTACCGCCTGTCCGGGCGCTATGCCGATTCGACCGGCTCGCAGGTCGCATATATTCCCTTCGACTATCGCCGCCGCAAGTGGGCGGGACGGCGCGACTGGAAATGGCAGGCGCTGGCGATCGAGCCGCGCATGCTGCCCGAATTGTTCGAGCCCGGCACGCGCCTGGGCGAGATCAGCGCGCTGGCAGCGCTGGACACCGGCATCCCCGAAGGCCTGCCGCTGCTGGCCGCGGCCGCCGACAAGGCC
The DNA here is from genome assembly GCF_059685935.1 of Telluria sp. ZT3P39. Classification (NCBI taxonomy): domain Bacteria; kingdom Pseudomonadati; phylum Pseudomonadota; class Betaproteobacteria; order Burkholderiales; family Oxalobacteraceae; genus Telluria; species Telluria sp. ZT3P39. The sequence continues at coordinate 35,089 of NZ_JCASIH010000027.1, read as the reverse complement.
TGCGAAGTGATCGGGGCCGGCTGCAGCACCCCGCAGGTGGGCTGCCTGAGCTACGGCACCACCGCCACGATCAACACCACCGGCACGCGCTATGTCGAGGTGACGCCCTTCGTGCCGCCGTATCCGGCCGCCATTCCCGGCGCCTACAGCACGGAAGTGCAGGTCTTCCGCGGCTACTGGATGGTGAGCTGGTTCAAGGAGCAGTTCGGCCACCACGAGCAGTCGCGCGCCCTGCTGGAAGACGTGGCGCCCGAGCGCCTGTTCGACGAACTGGCCAATGCCGTGCCGCCCGGCTCGATGGGCCTGATGCTGCAGCCTTACTGGACCCCGGGCATCCGGGTGCCGGGGCGCGAAGCCAAGGGCGCGATCATCGGCTTCGGCGATGTGCATACCCGCGCCCACGTCTACCGCGCCATCCTGGAAGGGCTGGCCTATGCGCTGCGCGAAGGCAAGGAGCGCATCGAGCGCCGGAGCGGCACCCGGATTACCGAATTGCGGGTGTCGGGCGGCGGCTCGCAAAGCGATGCGGCGATGCAGCTCACCGCCGACATTTTCGGTTTGCCGACTTCGCGGCCGCACGTGTATGAAACCTCGGGACTGGGGGCGGCCATCGATGCGGCGGTGGGACTGGGGCTGTACCCGGATTTTGCGACGGCGATCGCCGCGATGACGCGGGTGGGGAAGGTGTTCGAGCCGATCGCGGCCAACCACGCCGTTTATGATCGGCTGTACCGCGAGGTCTACCTGAAGATGTACCGGCGCCTGCAGCCGATGTACCGCGACATCGCGCGCATCACCGGCTACCCGAAGCAGGTGTAGTTCAGCGCGCCAGCGCCTGGCTCATCGCATCCCAGGCATACCCGGCGCCGACCGTCAGCACCTGGTTGCGCCCGCCCGCCTTGGCGTCGTACATGGCGCGGTCGGCGGCCAGGAACAGCGCGCGCAGCTCGTCGAAACTGGTCGGCACGATGGTGGCCGCGCCCACGCTGACGGTGACGAATTCAAGGGTGGTCGAGCGCGGGTTCGGTACGCGCAGCCGCTCGACGTCGGCGCGGATCGCTTCGGCCACCCTGGACGCGCCGGCATGCGGGGTATCGGGCAGCAGCAGCACGAATTCCTCGCCGCCGTAGCGCGCGGCCGGGTCGGTTGCGCGCAGGGCGTGGGCCTGCAGCGCGCTGGCCACCGCCTGCAGGCACTGGTCGCCGGCGGCGTGGCCGAGCAGGTCGTTGTACAGCTTGAAGTGGTCGACGTCGATGACCAGCAGCGACAGCGGCTTCGCATTGCGCATCGCGCGCTGCCATTCGCGCTCGAGGCAGGCGTCGAAATGGCGGCGGTTGGCGATGCCGGTGAGCGGGTCGGCCAGCGCGGCGCGCTGCAGCGCATTGGCGGACTGCTTGTGATGGGTGATGTCGTGCAGCATGGCGACCCAGAGCTGCTCGCCGGTGGTCATCGGCGACAGGTTCAGGTCCATCGCGCGCAGGCTGCCGTCGGGCAGGCGCAGCAGCACTTCGCGCGTGCCGCGGCAGTGCTCCGGCATGGCGTCGCCGAGGCTGGCGAACCAGGCGGCGACCTCGGTGGCGGCGGGTTCGGCCACCAGTTCGGCCAGCGGCCGGCCGGCCAGTTCGCGGTCGCTGTAGCCCAGGCAGCGCTCGCTGGCCGGATTGGCATACTGGATGCGGCCGTCCTGGCCGAGCAGCATCAAGCCTTCGTCCATGCCGTCGACGATCATGCGCAGGCGCTTGACCTGCTGGGTATGGGACTGGTTGGCCGCGCGGATCTGCAGCTGGGCCCGGACCCGGGCGCAGACTTCCGGCAGGCGCAGCGGCTTGGCGATATAGTCGGCCGCGCCGTGGTCGAAGCCGGCGACGATGTCGTCGGTGTCGGAACAGGCGCTGACGAAAATGACGGGGATATCGGCGGTGCCCGGCTGGTTCTTCAGGCGGCTGCAGGTTTCCAGCCCATCAAGGCCGGGCAGCATCACGTCGAGCAGGATCAGGTCGGGCTGGACGCGGCAGGCAAGGTCGAGCGCGCGTTCGCCGGAGGTGGCCACAAAGGTGCGGTAACCCTGGCAGCGCAGGATATCCTGCAGCAGCCCGAGGCTGGCGGGGGCATCGTCGACAATCAGGATCGCGGCCTGGCGCAGGGGCGCGGGAACTGCGAAAGCAGGATGATTCATGGGGTTCAGGCCGGTTCAGACTGACGAGATCATACTCCCATCATCTTCGCCTGCGGCAACTATCGTTTCCCATAGAAACATCGCTGTTGCGGCCCTACAACTTTTGGTCGACCCATGGTGGGTAACCGGCGGTCGTGCTGCGGGCGGCCGTGGGCGCGCCCGCAGGGTGTGCTTACAGCATGTCCTTGATCAGCTTGCCGAGGACGGCAATGCCTTCACGGATGCGTTCCGGCGGCACCGTGACGAAGGACAGGCGCAGCGTGTTGCTGGCCGGGTCGTTGGCGTAGAAGGGCGCGCCCGGCACGAAGGCCACGCGTGCGGCCAGCGACTGGTCCAGCAGTTTCATGGCGTCGACGCTCTTCGGCAGGGTCACCCAGATGAACATGCCGCCTTCGGGCTTGGTCCAGGTCACGCTGCCCGGGAAGTGCTCAAGCATCGCATCGAGCATCACCTGGCACTGGTCGCCGTACAGCTTGCGGATGGTCGGGATGTGCTGGTCGAGGAAGCCGTCCTTGACCACTTCGTGCACGACCATTTGCGTGAGCTGGGCGGTGTGCAGGTCGGCCGCCTGCTTGGCCAGCTCGAGGCGGCGCACCAGCGGCAGCGGGGCGCAGACGTAGCCGAGGCGGATGCCCGGGGTCAGCACCTTCGAGAACGAACCCATGTAGATCACGCCGTCCGGGTTCATCGCGACCATCTTCGGCATCGGCTCGCCTTTATAGCTCAGGGCGCCGTACGGATCGTCCTCGATCAGCGGGATGCCGAAGCGGGCGCAGGTCTCGACCAGCTCGTGGCGGCGCTCGAGCGACAGCGAACGGCCGGTCGGGTTCTGGAAGTTCGGCAGCGAGTACAGCATGCGCGCGCCTTCGGCCACGGCGGCGATCGACGAGGGCACCAGGCCGTGCTCGTCGGTGTCGACCGATTTGAATTCGGGACGGTAGACCGAGAAGGCCTGCAGCGCGCCGAGATAGCTCGGGGTTTCGACCAGCACGCGGCTGCCTTCGTCGACCAGGACCTTGCCCAGCAAATCGAGCGCCTGCTGCGAGCCCGAGGTCATGAGGATCTGTTCCGGCAGGATGCGGCTGCCTTCCGTGGAGAGCGAATTCGCGATCCATTCCCGCAGTGGCGCGTAGCCGTCGGTCGGGCCGTATTGCAGCGCGACCTTGCCTGCTTCGGTCAGCACCTTGTCGTAAGCGGCTTTCATGCGCTCGACCGGGAAGGTGGCTGGCGACGGCAGGCCGCCGGCGAAGGAGATGATCTCCGGACGCTGGGTGATTTTCAGGATTTCGCGGATGAACGAGCTTTGCAGCTGCTGCGCGCGCTCCGAAAATTGCCACTGGATAGGATTTGGATTCTCGATTTTCATACTGTTCTCACTGACAGGAAGGGACCGCACGGTAGTGCCGGGCCATTATAAAGCACGCCGGGTAGGCGGCTTCGGGAAGAGCCGGTCCGGATAGGCCCGGCTCGCTACCGATACGTCTAAACAAATGTCATATTTGTTTAGACAATTGTTCAGGCAACTTCGACGATCATCTCGATTTCGACGCAGGTGCCGCGCGGCAGCGAGGCCACGCCGAAGGCCGAGCGGGCGTGCTTGCCGGCATCGCCGAACACTTCGCCGATCAGTTCCGAGCAGCCATTGGTGACCAGGTGCTGTTCGTTGTATTCCGGGGTCGAGGCCACCAGGCTCATGACCTTGACGATGCGCTTGACGCGCGTGAGGTCGCCGCCGACGGCTTCCTGCAGGGTGCCCATCAGGTCGATCGCGACCGAGCGTGCGGCCGCCTGGCCATCCAGAGTGGTCTTGTCGCGGCCCAAAATGCCGGCGTTCGGCGAGCCGTCAGCGTTCTTGGCGATGTGGCCCGAGATGAAGACGAGGTTGCCGGTCTGCACGTACATGACGTAGGCGGCGGCCGGGGTGGCCGGCGCGGCCAGGGTGATGTTCAGTTCTTTGAGTTTGTCGTAGACGGACATGGTTTTTTTCGATGCGGTGAATGAAGCCGATATTGTACGTCCAGCCAGCCGCGTCCGACACGTTTACCGGCAAGGGCTTGGCCGGAGCTACCCTGCCGGGTTAGAATAATTGCAACATTGACTTTATAAAACAGGCCTTGAAATCGCTTTCGCCATCCCTATATGGCTGCAATCCGTTTAACCTGAACCACCACGAGGAACAACATGGCTGTCGCCGAAAAAGAAACCCTTGGCTTCCAAGCAGAAGTAAAACAGCTGCTGCAACTGATGATCCACTCCCTGTATTCAAACAAGGAGATCTTCCTGCGCGAACTGATCTCGAACGCATCGGACGCGGCCGACAAGCTGCGTTTCGAGGCGATCAACAACGATGCCCTGTTCGGCAACGACCATGAGCTCAAGATCAAGGTGTCCTTCGACAAGGACGCGCGCACCATCACGATTTCGGACAACGGCATCGGCATGAGCCGCGACGAAGTCATCTCGCACCTGGGCACGATCGCGAAGTCGGGCACCAAGGAATTCTTCAGCAAGCTGTCGGGCGACCAGCAGCAGGACGCGGCCCTGATCGGCCAGTTCGGCGTGGGCTTCTACTCGGGCTTCATCGTGGCCGACAAGATCATCGTCAACACCCGCCGCGCCGGCGCATTCGCCTCCGAAGGCGTGCGCTGGGAGTCGACCGGCGAAGGCGACTACAGCATCGAGTCGATCGAAAAGGCGGGCCGCGGCACCGACGTGATCCTGCACCTGCGCGCGGGCGAGGAAGAGCTGCTGTCGTCGTGGAAGCTGAAATCGATCATCCGCAAGTATTCGGACCACATCTCGCTGCCGATCGTGATGCAGAAGGAAGAGTGGGACGAAGAGCAGAAGCAGACCGTGCTCAAGGACGAATTCGAGACCGTCAACCAGGCCAGCGCGCTGTGGGCCCGCAACAAGGCCGACATCACCGCCGAGCAGTACAACGAGTTCTACAAGCACGTCTCGCACGATTTCCAGGAACCGCTGACCTTGACCCATAACCGGGTCGAAGGCCGCAGCGAATACACCCAGCTGCTGTACGTTCCGGGCCATGCGCCGTTCGACCTGTGGGACCGCAACAAGCGTGCCGGCATCAAGCTGTACGTCAAGCGCGTGTTCATCATGGACGACGCCGAGCAGCTGATGCCGACCTACCTGCGCTTCATCAAGGGCGTGATCGACTCGAGCGACCTGCCGCTGAACGTCTCGCGCGAGATCCTGCAGGAGTCGCGCGACGTGAAGGTGATCCGCGAAGGCTCGACCAAGCGCGTGCTGGGCATGCTGGAAGAAATGGCGAACGCCGACGAGCAGGAAGGCCGCGACAAGTACACGACCTTCTGGAAAGAATTCGGCCAGGTGCTCAAGGAAGGCATCGGCGAAGATGCGACCAACAAGGACCGCATCGCCAAGCTGCTGCGCTTTGCCTCGACGTCGAACGAGTCGAGCGAGCAGACCGTATCGTTCGCCGACTACATCGGACGCATGAAGGAAGGCCAGGACAAGATCTATTACGTCACCGCCGACAGCTTCAACGCCGCGAAGAACAGCCCGCACCTCGAGATCTTCCGCAAGAAGGGCGTCGAAGTGCTGCTCATGACCGACCGCGTGGACGAGTGGATGCTGTCCTTCCTGAGCGAGTTCGAAGGCAAGGAACTGGTGTCGGTGGCCAAGGGCGGCCTGGACCTCGGTTCGCTGGAAGACGAGGCGGAAAAGAAGGAGCACCTTGAAGTCGAAGCCGGCTACAAGGAACTGGTCGAGAAGATGAAGGCCGCCCTGGGCGACAAGGCCAAGGACGTGCGCGTGACCTTCCGCCTGACCGATTCGCCGGCCTGCCTGGTCGCGGACGAGAACGAGCTGTCCGGTAACCTGCTGCGCATGCTCAAGGCCGCCGGCCAGGACGCGCCGGAGTCCAAGCCTATCCTCGAGATCAACCCGAACCACCCCTTGGTGACGCGCCTGAAGTACGAAGACGCGGCCGGCACGCGCTTCGGCGACTGGTCGCACATCCTGTTCGACCAGGCGATGCTGGCCGAAGGCGGCAGCCTGAGCGATCCGGCGTCCTTCGTGAAACGCCTGAACGAGATGCTGCTGGCGACGACGGCGTAAAGTGTCGTTCAAGTCGCACACGAAACCGGGGCACTGGCCCTAATGCCGTTCAGTTAGCATAAAAATGTAGGGTGGCCGGCTTCGCCGGCCGCGCGTTCACATCACCGATGCGCTGTGGCAGATCACATCGGAGCTGGACGCGCGGCCGTTCGTCGTTCAGGCCACTGGCCTGAACGACCCCGGCCACCCTACGTTTAACTGAACAGCATTAGGGCGCGTGCCCCGGTTTTTTTACGCCCGTCCGGGAGCCGCTAGAACCACGACGCATCACGCAGCGCGCGCCAGTCGGCCGCCGCCGCGATGGCGCCGCTCGCCACCAGCGCCAGCACCGCGCAGGGAAGCAGGTAGTCGAGCGGCCAGATACCCGCGACGGCGCGCCCGGCCGCGCGTGCGTCGAACAGCGTGCCGAGCATGCGCAGCGCCAACCATGCGAGCACGGCGTCCACCCCCAGGGCCGCCGCGGTGGCGGCGCGCGACCGGTCCAGTACGATGCCCGCGATGGCGCCGAACAGTGCGGCGGGGACCAGGAACAGCAGGCCGGTGATGCCGATGCCGAACAGCGCAACCAGGCCGACCAGCAGGAAGGCGGCGGCGAAAATGGCCTGGATTGCTGCGAGCACGTTCATCGTGGGCCTCCCTGGCCGATGGCCTGTGGCCTGGCAATGAAGCCCAGGCCCGCGCTATCGACGTTGTGGATGTACAGCCCTTGCGCGGTCTCGGTCGCGCCGGTCGTGGTGGGCGAATTGCCGGTGGGGTCTTGCAGGTCGTCCACGATGCCGCCGTTTTCGGTGAACGCGATCACATGCCCGTACGGCGCCGGCATCGCCCACATGGCGCGCGGGATGCGCAAGGCCATTTCGCGCACGAAGGGACGCGTCGACAGCGCGTCGAGCGCGTTGCGCGGGCCGGCCAGGCCGAGCCAGATGCGCCCGTCGGCGCCGCGCGTGAGGTTGTCCGGAAAGCCCGGCAGGTTCTCGAGCAGCACCTGCACGCCGGCCGGCCTGGCCGCGACGTCCGCCTCCACCACATCGACGCCGATTTTCCAGACCCGGTAACGCCCGCTCTCGCTCACGAACAGGCTGCGTTCGTCGGCGCTCAGGGCGATGCCGTTGGCCAGGCTCAAACCCTGCGCGACCACGCGCAGCCGTTCGGTGCGCGGGTCGTATTCGAGGACCCGGCCGGTGGCGGATTGCTCGAACACTTCGAGTATGGCCGCGGCATTGGTAGTGGCCCATTGCGCCGGCGCGAAGCGTGCGGACGAATCGGTGAGGAAGATCTTCCCGTTGCCGGCAATCGCGACCGCATTCGGAAACGTGAGCGGCTGGCCCGGACCGGCCTTGACCAGCACGGTCGCGGCCCCGTTTGCGTCGACGGACAGCAGGCCCTTGAAGGCGTCCGCGACGATCAGCTTGCCGCTGCCGTCGAAGGCCAGGCCCAGCGCGCGTCCGCCGGTGGCGGCGAACACCTCCAGGCGGCCGCCGTCCTGCGCCAGGCGCAGGATGCGCCCGCTCTCCACGGACACGTACAGCTTGCCGTCGGGGCCGATGGCGACATGCTCCGGGCCGACTTCGCCATCGAGGCCGATCTGGCGCATTCCCGCCAGGCGCTGGTTGACGGCGTGCGGGCCGGTGAATCCGGGCGCGCGCGGCGCGTCCCAGGACACGGCCTGGATTGGCACGGGCCACAGGCAGAGATAGGCGAGCAGGGCGAAGGCGATGGACATGGAGTAGGCGCTTGGTTTTCGGTGCATGGTCGTGGCGGGTCTGCTTCGGCGCTTACAGGTGGCGCACGTCGAGCGGTGGCGTGGTCCAGTTGTCGTTGCGGCCATCGAGATAGCGCACCGGCGCGGCCGCCAGTTCCTGCGCCGAAGCGTCGTCGAGACAGGCCAGCACCACCGCATGAAAAGCGCCCAGCGCCGACGACTCGCCAGTCGAGAAGGTGTTGATGCCGCACTGGCCGCAGAAATAATGGGCGTCGCGACGGGTGGCGTAGCGGTATTCGCGCAGCGCCTCCGCACCGCTCGTCAAGCGGAATGCACCGGATGGCACCTGCGCCGCCCAGAAGCGCATCTTGGTGCAGATCGTGCAGTTGCATTTGATCGTGCCGCCTGCGAGGTCGATGTCGGCCTCGAATCGCACGCGGCCGCAATGGCAGCTGCCGTGGTAGGTTTTCATTGCTGTCCTCCGGATCCCTGAACCCGCAACGATACCGCGGCCAAGCCTGCCTTGAGGAACAAATCCATGCCCCGCGGCCGATTTCATTTGTGCGGCATAGAAGCTAGGTAAGCCTGGCAGCCTGCCAGGCTTCAAAGCCGAGGTCGTAGACGGAGACCGCCTGCGCGTTCCACACATCTTCACCGCGGTAATGCATCCCGAGCCGCTGCATGACCCGGGCGGAGTCCAGGTTGCGCGGATCGCAGATCGCCGCCAGCCGCGGCGCCTTCAGGTCCTCGAACGCGAAGGCCGCCATGCGCCGCGCGCTTTCCGTGGCATAGCCGCGTCCCCAGCGGTCCGGGCGCAGGCGCCAGCCGATTTCGTGGGCATTGGCCGGGTCGTGGCCGAGGTGCTGGATGCAGCCGGCGCCCACCAGTTCGCCCGTCTCGTGTTCGATGAAGCTCCACCACGAATAGCCGAAGCTTTGCCAGCGCCCCTGCACGCGCTCGATCATCGCCAGCGTTTCGTCGGGGGTTTCGGGCTTGCCGCCGATGAAGCGCGCAACCAGGGGGGCGGCGTTCAATACGCGCAGGCCCGCATAGTGCTCGAGGCAGATCGGCTCCAGGCGCAGGCGCGCGGTCGTCAGGATCGTCATGTTCGACTATTGTCCGATCTCGTCGCAGAAGGCCTGCAGGAGGCGCTCGCCTTCAGGCCAGGGACCGTGGCCGGATTCGGTGTTCACGTGGCCTGCGTCGCCGATCTCGACCAGCCGGCTGCCCCAGTTCGATGCCAGGAGCTGCGCGCGCTCGGGCGTGATATAGGGGTCGTTGGCGCTGGCCAGCACCATGCTCGGGAAGGGCAGGGCTGCCTGCGGGATCGGGGCGAAGCCGTTGACCGGCACCGGGTAGGAGGGGGCCTCGATATCGCTCGGCGCCACAAGAAAGGCGCCGGCCACTTTTAGCGGCGAGCCGCTGTGCGCCCAGTGCGCGACCAGCATGCAGCCCAGGCTGTGCGCCACCAGGATCGGCGCGCCCTGGCAGGCGGCGATGGCGGCGTCCAGCTCGGCCACCCATTCGTCGCGGTCCGGGCAGTTCCAGTCGCGGTGCGGGGCCTTGGTCCATTGCGGGTAGCGTCCCTGCCATTGGGTTTGCCAATGTTCGGGGCCGGAATTCCACAGGCCCGACACGATCAGTACGTCGCACTTCATACCACCTCCACCATTGGTAAAAGATCAAGGGCGATTGTACGTCGAAACGGGGCCGCGGCCTGCGCCGAGCAGCCGCTCGAACAGCGCGCGATAGTCCTGGCGCCGGCGCTCGGTCACGGCGCCAAGCGCCACGGTCGCGGCCGCGATGAGGATGGTCACGGCCAGCACATCGATGGTCGAGCGCGGGTCGTGCGGGTAGAGCGCGAGCCAGAGTTCGATCACCAGCACGTGCGACAGGTAGAGCGTGAACGTATGCGAGGCGGCCGGCTGCCAGGCCGGGGCGAAGCGCAGCAGCGCGGTGAAGCGGGCGTCGCGTGCGCAGGCGAAGTTGGCGAGCACGATGGCGCAGACCAGGTAGTCGGACAGGAAACGGTCGGCGCTGCCCAGCGGCAGACCGGCGAACGGCCACCAGGCCAGGGCGGCCGCGCGCAGGCTGCCTTCGAGGTCGACGGCCGAATACAGGCCGAAGGCCAGCACGCTGGCACACCAGCCGAGGCGCGCTGTCTTGATGCCCATGCGCGGGAGGCTGTTCCGGCGGTAGAGGCGGCTGAGCCAGACCCCGCTCAACCAGACCGGCAGCAGCAGCCACAGCTTGTAGCCCATGATGGCCAGCACCAGCGCGACCGCGAGCGTGCGGCGGGTGCCACGCAGGTAGCAGGCCAGGCCGAACAGCAGGTAATACCAGGCCTCGTAGCCGAGCGACCAATAAGGCAGCATGAAGGGCGGCACTTCCGCCAGTTGCCAGTGCTCGCCGAGGAACAGCAGGTGGAAGGGCAGGTAGACGTAGGGCTTGGCGAGCGTGTAAGCGGAGGTCGGCTCCAGGCCGGTCGCCGTGCGCAGCAGCGCCGCGCAGGCGAAGGCCAGCAGCAGCAGCGGCAGCACCACGGAGTACAGGCGCGACAGCCGCGCCACCGCATAGTCGCGCGCGGAGGGGCTGCGTTGGGCCGTGCTGGAGGCGATCACGAAGCCCGACAGCACGAAGAAGACGATCACCGCCTCGCGGCCCATGTCCGGCAGGACGCCCCAGGCGCCAGCGGGAAGGATGCCGAAGAACTCGAAATGCGCGAGCACGACCAGGACCGCGGCCAGCAGCCGGGTCAGGTCGAGATAGAGCGAAAACGGGCGCGCGAGCGGTTCTTGTAAATATGGCATTGTTTCTGTAAATCATGACAACAATGCGATCATACACCCGGCCGGGCGCCCAGGGTCAAGCCATTGTTCCGGTCGACTTATCAGGGGGAACCGACCTTACCCACCGTGTGTTGTCTTCCGCAGCAAGGGTGCTTATACTATTTCCAAGCCGAAATAATTTCAGGCTAAATTCGACAATCAACCACCAGGACCAGCAATGAAAAAAATCGTTCTCGCCATCGCCGCCGCTGCCTTCGCTACCTCGGCCGTCGCAGTGCCTGCCCCGCCGAAATGCAAGAATGTCTGCCCTCCGATCGAGGTCGAGGTCGAACAGCTTGAACCGGCCCTGCCGGAAGAAGGCGAACCGACCTGGTTCGAAGAATTCGTGGAAGATCCGTTCCAGGTCGTTGCCGGCTGAATACGCATCGGCAAACCGGGCGCTTGCCCGGTCTCGTGAAAAAGCCTCGTCGCGGAGACTCCGCGCGAGGCTTTTTTTGCGCTTGCACGCACCCCCGCCGGGCGGTTCAGAGTGCCGTGCGCAGCGCGAACAACTCCGGGAACAGCACCACGTCGAGCATCTTGCGCAGGTAGCTGGCGCCGGAAGTACCGCCGGTGCCGGTCTTGAAATTAAAAAATTAAACAATCAGACGCTTCAATCCTGTGACCGCCATTGTCGAGTCGGTCATCCTGTCAGGTTTGCCATCACTGTGTCGGCTAAACCTCGCGATTGCAAATCAAACGTGGAAGCACCACTGAGACTAGGCCTGTGTTTGACGTTACAATTAGTTGGAGAAAAAATTTTGAAATAAATTCGATGAAAAAAGAAAAAACGCCAGTCACACGAGATGATCTACTGATCTCAAAGCTTCAGGCTATGTCGGAATCCGACTTTACTGAGGTAGCCATCATCCCACTATTCAAAAGCATGGGATACCAAGTTGACTATCACGGTGGTCCTTCTGAAGGTGGAAAAGATATCATCTGTCGGAAGGGTGCAGACTTTGGCTTCCAAGAAGTCAGCGTCATTCAAGTAAAAAAAACGACGGCCTCAGCGGCAGCAGGGAAGTCAACAAGTTTTGCCGGCATCGTGTGGCAACTTCAACAGGCAGTAGAGAAGAAAGTTCCCTCACTGTCCGGACTGGCGCAATTGCCGACGTATGTCTACTTCATTACGCCGTTTGAAATCAATACACGTGCTTTAGAAAGTCGATTCGAAGGAGTGGCCAGTCTTGCGCCGCGAGGTGTGCGAATTCTTGACGGGCGTATGATTGTTAGCGAATTGGTTCGACGGCTCCCCGATATTGCAGAGAAAATCTGCGGACAATCCTTCGCGGTGGAAGCAAAGCTTCTTTCGAATATTTCAAATGCTGATTTGTTAAGCGCGCTTAACTACTCGAACGAGAAAAGGATTGCCGACTTTTACTGCGACTTAGATTTTGGTGTTGGAAAGATTACAACGAAAAGTTTGTTTTCGACGACTTTCTCGCCGTCGCTGGCGGAATACGCCATCCCTCGTTCTCGGTGGGCCAATTTTGAGGGGCTCGCAGCCGCCGCAGTCCCTTTTGTTGCAGATGAAATGTTCAGTCCATCAATTGCAGTTGCGTGTGCTAAGTTTGAGATCGAATTTGAGCGTTGGCATTCTCCTGCTAATCAAATGCTTCTAAAGGAGATTGGCAGCATACGGTCGGAAATCGAGGAGATATTGTTTTCCTTTGTCGAAAGGAGCGGCCAAGTTATTTCTGATGCCTTAACCGAAGAAATCAATTTGGATAGTCTAAGGAATAATAATCAAGCCAAAACAAAGAGCGAGCTGACGATTGAGGAAAGCCAGCGTTTGCATAGGATTCGTTCAGTGAATTCAGCATTAAATGCTCAGTTGCAGTCTCTCCAAGAAGCCCGGCAAACGACCGTGGCAGTGCATGATCGGATTGGTATCTTAATTGGTGAGAGTGATTCGCACGCCCAGGAAATTTTGGTCGAGATCGCAATTCTCAAATCAACCGCGAAAACGAGACTTTCAGCTTTGTTGAAAGATTTGGCGACAGTCAAGGAAAAGCATAAGCAGTTAAGCGCGCGGATGGCTAAGAGAGTGGCGGAGCCGGATTATCAAATAAAAATTGACGGATGCGTGTTAGCTCGTGGCGTCGAGTTAGAGAAAAGCTGGATTGCGAAAAGAATCAAGCTGCTTTCAAAAGGCGGGCAAAGCCCAAGCGAGATTCGAGAGTTTTTCTCGCGCTGCCAAAGTCTGTTCAAGTTCTTGGAGGCGATATTTGACGATAAATATTTCTCGGGCGTATTGTCGCCAGAAGTCATTGGCGATAATGCTCCCCTGATGCCGGCGCAGCGTATTAGTATGCCATTGCGCGAAGTATTCGCAACGGGAATTCATTGCGCAGTGTATGGCGAGGCTGGAGCAGGGAAATCTACAACACTGCATCAGTACGCCGCGTATGCGTCGGGACGTGATCCAGATAACGAATTGACTCTCTTTTTGCCTTTAACTCGAATTCTAGCGGACAAAATGCTTCCTTCGGATTCAAGTTCGCTGTCCCCAGTGCAAAAATTAGAAAGTTGTTTGTCGAGTTATCTTATTTCGGAGAAGGCCATCAGTTCGATTGAGATGGCGAATTTTATTAAAAGCAAGCGACGTGTTACTTTTATTTTTGATGGTGTCGATGAGGTCGTAAAGCGAACCCCTTGGGTGCTAGAGGCGATTGAGGGAGTGGAAAGAACCTATACTAATTGTCAAATTATTCTTTCTTCTAGGATGAGTGGGCGTTACACAGATGAAATTCAATATCTTGGCCTTACTTTGCTCCCTTTTACAGATGAGCAAGTCCGATATTTTGTTCGGGGTTGGTTCATCGATAGTCCTGAGATGGCTAGTGCGGTCGAAATGCACCTCGATAACGCAAGTGAGTTGCGTGAAATAGTCCGAAGCCCGCTCCTTGCTACCATTCTTTGCGTGCTGGCCGAGAATCATGTGCCTTTGCCTGAGGGGGAGTTAAGCATGTATGCAGAGCGCTTTAAGCTTTTATATGGTCACTATGACATTCATAAGAAGACGCGACGGGTTGACTCACACCATTCCGCCCTAGAAGTTATAGCAAGAAAGCTTGCATTTTATTTGCATACGCGCAATACGCGTTCTGCATCGTTAAAAGATCTCGAAGATGCTGCCGTCCGGATTGCTGGGCGACGAAGCGGTGTAAGTGAACCGCAAGCGAGGCGCGCGGTTCATGAACTCATTGATCCTTGTAATGTTTTAGTTCCGATGACAGCGGATGGCGATTTTGGATTTGGTCACCTTCGGTATCAGGAATATCTTAGCGCCTCGGAATTGTGTGCTAACCGTGGCATTGACTTGGGGCCGCTTCTCGCTTCTGCGTGGTGGAGATCAGTATTAACGCTGTTTGCTAAAATGACAGACGATATCTTGTATGTCTTAGAAGACGTACTGGAAAAAGGTCTGAACGTTACTAAGTGCAAGGAAAATCTGCTAGCTATGTTCGAGACAAGGAGTAAAGTTGAACAAAAACATCTTCAAAAAATCGTGGAGGATCATGTCAAGCTCGACAAATGGGATGAGAATTTCCAAGATTACGAAGATGGTGACAGTCAGTGGGACAATAACTTTTATTGATCCTGGGTCGCACGCTTTCCGTTTTTCTTTTCAAAGCGCGGTCCGCAGCGCGAACAACTCCGGGAACAGCACCACGTCGAGCATCTTGCGCAGGTAGCTGGCGCCGGAAGTACCGCCGGTGCCGGTCTTGAAGCCGATGATGCGCTCGACCGTGGTCACGTGGCGGAAGCGCCAGAAGCGGAAGGCGGTTTCCAGGTCGACCAGCTTCTCGGCCAGCTCGTACAGCGCCCAGTGGTGATCGGTATCCTGGTAGACGCCCAGCCAGGCCGCCTTGACTGACTCATCGAGTTCGGTAGGGCGGGTCCAGTCGCGCGCCAGGCGCTCGGGCGCCACCGCGAAGCCGCTGCGCGCCAGCAGCATCACCGCCTCATCGTAGACCGAAGGCGTGGTCAGTTCGTGCGCGAGCACCGCATGCGCTTCGGGGAATTTCTCGTGCACGCCGACCAGGGTCGCGTTCTTGTTCCCGAGGATGAATTCGAGCTGGCGGTACTGGAAGGACTGGAAGCCCGACGACGCGCCCAAGTAAGGGCGGATCGCCGTGTATTCGGGCGGCGTCATGGTCGCCAGCACGTCCCAGGCGTGCACCAGCTGGTCCATGATGCGCGCGACCCGGGCCAGCATCTTGAAGGCCGGCGGCAGGTTGTTCTCGCGGATGTTGCGGCGCACCGCCTGCATCTCGTGCAGCATCAGCTTGATCCACAGCTCGCTGGTCTGGTGCTGGATGATGAACAGCATCTCGTTGTGATTCGGCGAGAGCGGGTGCTGGGCCGACAGGATCTGGTCCAGGCCCAGGTAGTCGCCATAGCTCATCGACTCCTTGAAATCGAGTTTGGCGCCATGCCATTCGGCGGTGTTGCCGGTGTTCGCTGCGCTCATCGGGCAGCCGGCGGTGGTGTTCGTTGGCTCGTTCATGCGTCCTCCTCAAGTCACTGCGCCGCGCTCGAGCGCCACGTCGTAGGCGCCGCGGTCGAGGATGTCCTTCAGGATCGCCACCGCGTCCCATACGTCGGCGTAGCCCGTGTACAGCGGCGTGAAGCCGAAGCGCATGATCTCCGGCTCGCGGTAGTCGCCGATCACGCCGCGCTCGATCAGGGCCTGCATCACCGCATAGCCGTGCGGATGGGTGAAGCTGGCCTGGCTGCCGCGGCGCGCGTGTTCGCGCGGGGTCACCAGAGCGAGCGGGTGGCCGGCGCAGGTGGTCTCCACCAGTTCGATGAACAAGTCGGTCAGGGCCAGCGATTTTTCGCGGATCGCCGCCATCGAGGTTTGCTCGAACACTTCGAGCCCGCATTCGACCAGGGCCAGCGACACCACCGGCTGGGTGCCGCACAGCGCGCGGCCAATGCCGTCGCAAGGCGTGAAGCCGTGCGACATGGCGAAGGGTTGCGCATGGCTCCACCAGCCGGTGAGCGGATGGGCGAAGCGTTCCTGGTGGCGTTTCGGCACCCAGATGAAAGCCGGCGCGCCGGGGCCGCCGTTCAGGTATTTATAGGTGCAGCCCACCGCGAAGTCGGCTCTAGAAGCATGCAGGTCGAGCGGCACCGCGCCGGCCGAATGGGCCAGGTCCCAGACCGCCAGCGCGCCGTTCGCGTGCGCATGGCGGGTGAGCAGCGCCATGTCGTGCTGGTAGCCGGTGCGGTAGTTGACGTGGGTGAGCATCAGCACCGCGCAGTCGGCGTCGACCGCATCAGGCAGTTCTTCCACCGAGTCGACCAGGCGCACCCGGTAGCCGCGCTCGAGCCACTGTGCCAGGCCTTCGGCCATGTAGATATCGGTCGGGAAGTTGCTGCGCTCGGTGACGATGGTGCGGCGTTCCCGGCCCGGGCCGTTGGCCTGCAGGTGCAGCGCGGCGGCCAGCGCCTTGAACAGGTTGAGCGAAGTGGTGTCGGTGACGGCGACTTCGCCATCCAGCGCGCCGATCAGGGGCGCGAGGCGGTTGCCGAGGCGCTTGGGCATGTCGAACCAGCCGGCCGTGTTCCAGCTCTTGATCAGGTCATGGCCCCATTCGCGGGCGACGACGTCCTGTGCCCGCTGCAGGGCGGCCCTGGGACGGGCGCCGAGCGAGTTTCCGTCGAGGTAGATGAGGCCGGGCGGCAGGTCGAAGCGCTCGCGCAGGGCGCGCAGCGGATCAAGGTGGTCGCGCGCCACGCAGGCGTCGCGGGTGAGGGAGATGCTCATGCGGTTTCTTTCAGTGGCAGTTCACGCAGGATGGCCCGGACCGGGCTGGCATCCATGCCGGCGAATTTCAAGGGCAGGGCGACCAGTTCGTAGTCGCCTTCAGGCACGTCGTCGAGCACGATGCCTTCCAGGATGGCTATGCGGGCCGCGCGCACCGCATGGTGGGCGTCGAGCGTCTTGGAATCCTGCGGATCGAGCGAGGCGGCGTCGGTCCCGACCAGGATCGCGCCGCGGCTGGCCAGCAGTTCGATGGCCGCCGGGCTGATGGCCGGGAACGACGGGTCCCAGGCGCCTTGCGGGGCGCGCGCATAGGTGCGCAGCAAAACGCGCGGGGGCAGGCCATCGAGCTTGCCCTCGAGGTGGCGCGGCTCGACCACCGCCATGCCGGTGCAGTGGATCACGCGGCAGGCGCCGATGTAGGGACGCAGGTCGACCTGGTCGATGCTGCTGCCGGCCGGGTCGTAGTGGCTGGGGGCGTCGGTATGGGCGCCGAGGTGGGTGGTCATCGTCATGCGGCTGACCTGGACCGGGCAGCCGCCGCCGATTTGCCAGGTCGGGCCGGCCTCGAAGGGCGTGTCGCCGGGCCAGACCGGTATGGCGGCCGAGATCAAGGGGCTGATGTCCCAGAGTCGTAAGGATTCCATGCACTGCCTTTGCGGATGGTTGAGGCCTGAAGCTTTGTAAACCCCGCAGTGTAGCAAGTTCCAGGGGCCGGCGTCCCGGTTTGTTGGCTCAACGGCAAGGCTTTTCAGGGCTGAAGAAAATATTTCAGTTTTTTTTCGATATTGCCCTAAAGTTCCCGAAAGCCCTGCCGTTACCCGTACCAGAAGCGCAGTAATGGGGCTTGAAAAAATATTTTCAAGAAACCCTCAAGTTCTTGCCGGGCGCTCCGTTAAAGAAGAAGCAGGGCGGTTTTGGGGATGCAAAAAAATATTTTGCGAAAACCCTCAAGTTCTCCGGAAGCTTGACGTAAATCGTAGCAAGCGCACGACAGCAACACCGTCAAGCGCACACAATCTGGCCGCATCGCGGCACCTCCCCAGCCCTGTCTTCATAGGGGCGCCAGAGCGATCCAGCAGGGTTTGTCAGACAAACTCCTACGGGTCCTGTCCGTCATTATCGGACGCAAAATACAGACTTTGTCCAATTCCTCAAAAGTTGCTCCACGGTCAGAATCTATCTCATTGGCAACACGCAAGTCGCCGACACAACGGATACGGAGATAGAGATGACGATGAACGACATGATGGCTGAAATTCGCGACGCAAACCTGAGCTACCTGATGCTCGCGCAGCAGATGATCCGTGCCGACAAAGTCACCGCCATCTTCCGACTCGGCGTCTCGGCCGACATCGCCGACCTGATCGAAGGCATGAGCAACGCCCAGATCCTGAAGCTCGCCGGCGGCAACATGATGCTGGCCCGCTTCCGCTTCGACGACACCGCCATCCTGTCGATGCTGACCAGCCACACCAAGGACCGCAGCCTGGCCCAGTCGCACGCCGCCATCCTGATGGCCGGCCAGCCAGCTGAAGAGATCGTATAATTCCCGCTGATGCGGCTCCGCCGGGGCCGCGACGCACGTAACACGCAGGCGGGAGCAGTACCATGAGCAAGAAAAGCGTCGTATCCGAAGCGCAGGAAATCGGCCTCGCCATCGAGCTGATCAACCTGGGCGCGCGCCTCCAGCTGCTCGAAACCGAAGTCTCGCTCTCCCGCGAGCGCCTGCTCAAGCTCTACAAGGAACTCAAGGGTGTCTCCCCGCCCAAGGGCATGCTGCCGTTTTCCACGGACTGGTTCCTGACCTGGCAGCCGAATATCCATTCCTCGCTGTTCATCAATATCCATAACTTCCTGGTCGAACATGCCGGCGCCACCGGCATCCAGGCGGTGATGAAGGCGTATAAACTCTATCTCGAACAAATGCCGCCCGAGCCGGGCGAAGAACCCCTGCTCTCGCTCACCCGCGCCTGGACTCTGGTGCGCTTCTTCCAGAGCGGCATGCTGGTGCTGGCCCCGTGCGGCAAGTGCCAGGGCAAGTTCATCGTCAACGCGCTCGACCTGAATGCCGACTATCTGTGCGGCCTGTGCCACATGCCTTCGCGCGCCGGCAAGACGCGCAAGGCGAAGGATGCCAAGGATGCGCAGGATGCCAGGGATGCCGCGGCGGGTTTGTAGGGTGGGCGGGGTAATTTCGGGCAGTGCCCGGAATTACGAACGCCGCGCGTTCAACCAGTGCTTGCACGGACGCGTTGCATCAATTCACCCGGAAGTTGAACGCGCGGGCGGCGAAGCCGCCCACCCTACGTGAAGCCGGCGGTTGCGGCGCTGCTGCTTCAAGTTGGCGCCGTCCCCCTGACCCTCGCCGCAGTTTGGCTGATGGCAAGCAGCGGCCTGCCGATGTCCTATCTTCTCGTCGCCCTCGTGCAAGGCGCCATCGCCGCCGGCCTGACCTGGTGGCGCGGCCTGGCCAGCTGGTGGCGCCTCATCCAGTTGGTCTTCCCGCTGGCCCTGTACGGCACGGCCCAGCTGGCGATCCCGCCACTGGTCTTCCTGGCCGTTTTTCTCTTCCTGCTGCTGCTGTACTGGTCCACCTACCGCACCCAGGTGCCGTACTACCCGTCCAACCGCCACGTGTGGGACGCGGTGGCGAACCTGCTGCCGCCCGCGGGACCGGTGCGCGTGATCGACATCGGCAGCGGCCTGGGCGGCCTGGTATTGAACCTGCAGGCGCGCCGTCCCGGCATCGAGGCGAGCGGCATCGAGCTGGCGCCGCTGCCCTGGTTCGTCAGCAGGATGCGCGCGCTGGCGTCTGGAAGTGGGGCGCGTTTCATGCGTGGCGACTACAACCGGCTCGACTTCTCGCGCTTCGATCTCGTCTTCGCCTACCTCTCGCCGGCAGCCATGCCGGCCCTGTGGCGCAAGGCCACGCGCGAGATGCGGTCCGGGTCGCTCCTGCTCAGTTATGAATTCGTCATTGACGATCGCTTACCGAACCGTACCGTCTATCCCACAGAGGGTGGCCCGGCCCTTCATATCTGGCACTTTTAGGCGACAAAACCGGCCTTTTTGCTTGCCCGTAGCCCATTCTCCCGATAGAGTGGTTCCCTGCATCAACTTTGCCTGAAATCACTTTTTTAGTTTGGCGAGCCGGAGAATCGATTCCCGGCATTTCTGGAGCGGGATCCCCTTGTTAGTCATTATCGGTTACGTCATCGTCTGCGCCAGCGTGTTCGGCGGCTTCGTCTGGTCCGGCGGCCACATTGCCTCGCTGTGGCAGCCGCTCGAGCTGTTGATGATCGGCGGCGCCGCGATCGGCGCCTTCTTTGTCGGTAACACCATCAAGAACGTCAAGGCCACCGCCAAGGCCTTCCCGAGCATCTTCAAGGGTTCGCGCTACACGCGCGAGATGTACATGGAGCTGATGGCGCTGCAGTTCGACGTGCTGTCGAAAGTGCGCAAGGAAGGCCTGATGTCGATCGAAGGCGACATCGAGGCGCCGGACGCTTCGCCGCTGTTCTCCAAATACCCGGCCGTGCTGGCCGACCATCACATCATCGAATTCATGACCGACTACCTGCGCCTGATGGTGTCGGGGAACATGGACGCGATGCAGATCGAAAACCTGATGGACAACGAGATCGAGACCCACCACCACGAAGGCGCGGTTCCCGCCCACGTGATCGCCAAGGTCGGCGACGGCCTGCCGGCCTTCGGTATCGTCGCCGCGGTGATGGGCGTGGTCCACACGATGGAATCGGTGGGCCTGCCCCCGGCCGAGCTGGGCATCCTGATCGCCAAAGCGCTGGTCGGTACCTTCCTCGGCATCCTGCTGGCCTACGCCTTCGTGAGCCCGCTGGGGAACGTCCTCGAACAAAAACTCGAAGAATCGACCAAGATGTTCCAGTGCGTGAAGGTCACGCTGCTGGCGAGCCTGAACGGCTACGCGCCGGCGCTGGCGGTCGAATTCGGCCGCAAGGTGCTGTACTCGACCGAGCGCCCGACCTTCGCCGAGCTCGAAGAACATATCAAGAAGAAGAAGTAAGCCAGTGATGTCCCGCCCATCCGTCGAACCGCGCACCGGGAGCATCCATGGCCGATGAAGGCATGCGCCCCATCGTCGTCAAGCGCATCAAGAAGGTCGCCGCCGGTCACCACGGCGGCGCCTGGAAGATTGCCTACGCCGACTTCGTGACCGCGATGATGGCCTTCTTCCTGCTCATGTGGCTGCTCGGCTCCACGGCCAAGGGCGACCTGGACGGCATTTCGGAATACTTCAAGACCCCGCTGAAGGTCGCGATGGCGGGCGGCTCCGGTTCGGGCGATTCCTCGTCCGTCATCAAGGGCGGCGGCACCGACCTCACGCGCCGCAACGGCCAGGTGAAGAAGGGCGACATCGACCCGAGCGCGAAGACCTACAACCTGGAAGCGGCCAAGGCCCAGGTGGCCAAGGCCGAAGCCGAGCGCCTCGAATCGCTCAAGGCCAAGATCGAGTCGGTCATCGAAGTCAACCCGCTGCTCAAGAAGTACAAGAACCAGATGCTGCTCGATATCACCAGCGAAGGCCTGCGCATCCAGATCGTGGACGAGCAGAACCGCCCGATGTTCGCGCTGGCCCGGGCCGAGGTGCAGCCCTATACCCGCGAAATCCTGAACGTGATCGGCATGGTGCTTAACGAAGTGCCGAACAAGATCGGCCTGTCGGGCCACACCGATTCGACGCCCTATGTGAGCGACGCCGGCTACAGCAACTGGGAATTGTCGGCCGACCGCGCCAACGCCTCGCGCCGCGAACTGGTGCGCGGCGGGCTGTCGGACGACAAGGTGCTGCGTGTGGTGGGCCTGGCCGCGGCCGCCCACCTCGACCGCGCCGACCCGTTCAACCCGATCAACCGCCGGATCAGCATCATCGTGATGAACAAACGCACCGAGGAGGCCGTCCAGCGCGACAACGCCAGCATCGAGGTGCCCGCGCAGCAACCCGCGGCGGCGGCGCAAGCAGCCCTCGCCGCCGCCGGCGCGCCGGTGAAGAACTAGCCGGCCAGGAGAATGAGCATGACAAGAAAAAAGATACTCGGTTCGCACGTGAAGCGCCTGCTTTCGGGCGTGGCCGTGCACGGCCGCCGCCACCTGACCGAAGTCGAAACCGACCTGCTGCAGACCGAACTGCTGCTGGAAGAAGCCATCGACAAGCTCACCAGCAGCTTCATGGCGATCCACTCGGCCGTCGGCACCCGCCAGGAAGCGATCAACCGCCTGCTGGCGGGCGGCACGCCGAGCGCCGAAGACAGCGCCCACCTGGCCGACATGTCGGGCGAGATCGGCCAGCACGTGAACACGGCGATCACCAGCATGCAGTTCCAGGACATGACCAGCCAGCTGATCGACCGTACGCTGCGCCGCGTGGCCGGCCTGCGCGAATTCCTCGGCACGCTGAGCGAACATGGCGCGGACATCGCGCCGGAAACGGACAGCGACGAAATCGTCGAGCGCCTCGGCAAGGTCAGCATGGCGCTGGCGATCCAGTCGCTCGAACTGCGAAGCATGCTGCGCAAGTCGGTTGAACAGCAACATCTCGAAAGCGGGGACATCGAGCTTTTCTGAAGCCCGATGGCCACCATACCTATAACCGGATATCCGGACTTAAAACAGCAGGAGCAAAAATATGGCAAAAACGATTCTCGCGGTCGACGATTCCAGTTCGCTGCGCCAGATGGTGGCGTTCAGTCTCAAGGCCGCCGGCTATAACGTGGTGGAAGCCGTGGACGGCCAGGATGGCCTGGACAAGGCCAAGCTGCAGAGCGTGGACCTGGTGTTGACCGACCAGAACATGCCGCGCATGGACGGCCTGGCCCTGATCAAGACCCTGCGCACGCTGCCGGCCTACGCCAAGACCCCGATCCTGATGCTGACCACCGAGTCGTCCGACGAGATGAAGGCCAAGGGCCGCGCCGCCGGCGCCAATGGCTGGCTGGTCAAGCCTTTCGATCCGCAGCGCCTCATCGAAGTCGTAAAAAAAGTCATTGGCTAAGGCGATGACGCAGCGGGCCACACAAGGGATTGCATCATGACGATCGACATCAGCCAGTTTTACCAGGTCTTTTTCGACGAGGCAGAAGAGCTGCTCGCCGAAATGGAGCGGCTGCTGCTGGGCGTCGACGTGGCACAGCCCGACCCGGAAGACCTGAACGCGATCTTCCGTACCGCCCACTCGGTCAAGGGCGGGGCGTCGACCTTCGGCCTGACCGACATGAGCGAAGTCACGCACGTGCTCGAGTCGCTGCTGGACCGCATCCGCAAGGGCGAGATGGCGCTGACCTCGAACCACGTGGACGCCTTCCTGGCGGCCAAGGACAGCCTCAAGATGCAGCTCGACGGCCACCGCCACGGCGCCAACGTCGACCAGGAAGCCGTCGCCAACGTGCGCATGGTGCTGCACGATCTGGCCGAGGGCCTGGTGCCGCAGGCGCCGGTGGTCGCGCCGTCCTACCTGACTGCCGAAGCGAGGTCGCATCACCCGACGGAAGGGGCGCACCGCTACAAGATCGAGCTGCCGCCGGTCGAGCAGCGCGACATTACCGCCCTGGTCGATGAACTGGGCCTGATGGGCCGCGCCAAAGTCACGCCGCAGGGCGGCGGGCGCAGCGCGATCGTCATCACCACCCACGAAAGCCTGGACGACGTCATCGCCATCTGCTCGTTCGTGCTCAATCCCGAAGACCTGAAGATCTTCGAGGCGCCGGCCCTGACGCCGGAACAGCGCGCACTGGAGGCGGCCGAGCGCAAGCGCATCGAGAACGACCAGGGCTACGGCTTCTTCGACTTCGACGACGAAACCGCGAACAAGGTCGAGGACGACCTGTCCGACGACGAGCGCGGCTACGGCTTCTTCCAGCCGATCGAGCAGATCCGCGCGCAGGCCGGCATCACCATTGAATCGCCGCAGCAGGTCGTGGCGGGGCAGCGCCCGGAGCCGATCGAAGTGTCCGAGCTGGCGGCCGAGAAAAAAGCGGCAAGAAAAGACCCGGGCGCCGAATCCTCGTCGATCCGCGTCTCGGTCGAGAAGGTCGACCAGCTGATCAACCTGATCGGCGAGCTGGTGATCACCAATGCGATGCTCGAGCAGCGCAGCAGCAACCTCGATCCGATGGGGCACGAACGCCTGCTCAATTCCATCAGCCAGCTCGGACGCAATACGCGCGAGCTGCAGGAAGCGGTCATGTCGATCCGCATGATGCCGATGGACTTCGTGTTCTCGCGCTTCCCGCGCATGGTGCGCGACCTGGCCTC
The DNA here is from genome assembly GCF_059685935.1 of Telluria sp. ZT3P39. Classification (NCBI taxonomy): domain Bacteria; kingdom Pseudomonadati; phylum Pseudomonadota; class Betaproteobacteria; order Burkholderiales; family Oxalobacteraceae; genus Telluria; species Telluria sp. ZT3P39. Next base: position 11,210 of record NZ_JCASIH010000027.1, on the reverse strand, counting down.
GAAACTGGGCAAGAAGGTCGACTTCATCACCAACGGCGCGGCGACGGAACTGGACAAGGGCCTGATCGAGCGCATCGTCGACCCGCTGACCCACCTGGTGCGCAACAGCATCGACCACGGCATCGAGATGCCGGCCACCCGTGCCGCGGCCGGCAAGTCGGAAGCAGGGCGCCTGTTCCTGTCGGCCGGCCACCAGGGCGGCAACATCGTCATCGAAGTGGCGGACGACGGCGGGGGGCTGAACCGCGAGCGCATCCTGGCCAAGGCGGCTGAAAACGGCCTGCCGGTGTCGGAGAACATGAGCGATTCCGAGGTCTGGCAGCTGATCTTCGCGCCGGGCTTCTCGACCGCCGAGCAGGTGACCGACGTGTCGGGCCGCGGCGTCGGCATGGATGTCGTCAAGCGCAACATCATGGCCATGGGCGGCACGGTCGACATCCGTTCGGCGCGCGGTTTCGGCACCACGATTTCGATCTCGCTGCCGCTCACGCTCGCCATCCTGGACGGCATGTCGATCCGCAGCGGCGACGAGATCTACATTCTGCCGCTGTCGTTTGTCGTCGAGTCGCTGCAGCCGGCACCTGGCGACATCCGCGAGATCGCGGGCCGCGGCAGCGTGCTGAAGGTGCGCGGCGAATACCTGCCGCTGATTCCGCTGTACCAGATGTTCGAGATCGCCCCGCGCATCACCGACCCGTCCCAGGGCATCGTCGTCATCCTGGAGACCGAGGGCAAGAAGGCGGCGCTGTTCGTGGACGAACTGGTGGGCCAGCAGCAGGTCGTGGTCAAGAACCTGGAAGCGAACTACCGCAAGGTGGCGGGCATTTCCGGCGCCACCATCCTGGGCGACGGCGGGGTCGCCCTGATCCTGGACGTGGCCGCGCTGGTGCGCTCGTCGCGCCAGCTGGTCGATGGCGCCGCCATCCTATAATCATTTACACCAAGAGGACCTTTACATGTCTACTGTACAAAACACCAAGCCGGCCGACGGCGCCGCGCACGACGGCGCAGGCAGCGAATTCCTGGCCTTTACCCTCGGCTCCGAGGAATACGGCATCGACATCCTGAAGGTGCAGGAAATCCGCGGCTACGAAGCCGTGACCCGCATCGCCAATGCACCGGAATTCATCAAGGGCGTGATCAACCTGCGTGGCATCATCATCCCGGTGGTCGACATGCGCATCAAGTTCAACCTCGGCACCCCGGTCTACGACCAGTTCACCGTCGTGATCATCCTGAACATCGCCGGCCGTATCATGGGCATGGTGGTCGACAGCGTGTCGGACGTCACCACCTTGACCCCGGACCAGATCAAGCCGGCCCCGGAAATGGGCAGCGCCTTCAATTCCGACTACATGATCGGGCTGGGCACGGTGGACGAGCGCATGCTGATCCTGGTCGACATCGACAAGCTGATGTCCTCCAGCGAGATGGGTTTGATGGACAAGTTGGCTGCGTAAGAAGTTGTAGGGTGGTCGGCTGTGCCGACCGCGCGTTCAGCAAGAGGGTGAAGCGCCGCACGGGCAGCATTGCCGTGATTTGAACGCGCGGGCGGCGAAGCCGCCCACCCTACGAAAAACGGTTTTTGGCACGCAACAAAGTAAGCGAGCCCGCTCACCCGGGCGCACAGCAACGAAGAGGCAAACACGTGCCGCAGCAAAAAACCGATACGGTCAAGGAATTCGATTTCACGAAAAGTGACTTCGAGCGGGTTCGCGCGCTGATCTACCAGCGCGCCGGCATTTCGCTGGCCGACAGCAAGCAGGAAATGGTCTACAGCCGCCTGGCGCGGCGCCTGCGCGCAACAAGCATCCAGTCGTTCGCGCGCTATCTCGACGACCTGGAAGCCGGGCGCATGGCGGCCGAGTGGGAGTCGTTCACCAATGCGCTCACCACCAACCTGACCTCGTTCTTCCGCGAGTCGCACCACTTCCCGCTGCTGGCGGAGCACCTGCTGGCGCTCAGGCACAAGGCGGGAAGCGGCGCGCCGATCAAGATATGGTGCTCGGCCGCCTCCACCGGCGAAGAGCCGTATTCGATCGCGATGACGGCCTGCGAAGCCTTCAACACGCTCACCCCGCCCGTGCAGATCATCGCAACCGACATCGACACCAACGTGCTGGCCACGGCCGCCGCCGGGGTCTATCCGATGGAGCGCATGGAAAAGCTGGCGCAGGAGCGCCTCAAGCGCTTCTTCATGCGCGGCAAGGGCGCCAACGAAGGCATGGCGCGCGTGCGTCCGGAGCTGCGCCAGCTGGTCACCTTCCGTCCGCTGAATCTGCTGGCCGACGGATGGCCGCTGGAAGGGCAGTTCGACGCGATCTTTTGCCGCAACGTGATGATCTACTTCGACAAGGACACCCAGCGCAAGATCCTCGCGCGCTTCGTGCCCCTGATGAAGCCGGACGCGCTGCTGTTCGCGGGCCACTCCGAGAACTTCCTGTACGTGTCGGACGCGCTGCGCCTGCGCGGCAAGACCGTGTACGAGCTTGACGGAGCCGGGCGCGCCAAAGGCCAGTGAGCAGAACATGAACAACCAGTTTGCCACCAACGTCTATTACGACCGCACTTTTGATTGCGACGCGGCCAAGATCCTGCCGGGCGAGTACTACTACACCGGCAAGAACATGCTGATCGTGACCGTGCTCGGTTCCTGCGTGTCGGCCTGCATCCGCGACCGCGTCACCGGCCTGGGCGGCATGAACCACTTCATGCTGCCCGACGGCGGAGACGTGAACAACCCGGTGTCGGCCTCGATGCGCTACGGCAGCTTCGCGATGGAGATCCTGATCAACGACCTGCTCAAGGCGGGCGCGCGGCGCGAGCACCTCGAAGCCAAGGTGTTCGGCGGCGGCGCGGTGCTGCGCGGCTTCACGGCGATGAACGTGGGCGAGCGCAATGCGGCCTTCGTGATGAATTTCCTCAAGACCGAGCGCATCCCGGTACTGGCCGAAGACCTGAACGACATCTACCCGCGCAAGGTGTACTTCTTCCCCAAGACCGGCAAGGTGCTGGTGAAGAAGCTGATGCAAACCCAAAACGATACGCTGGCCAAGCGCGAACTCGACTACGCCAAGCGGCTCAAGGTCGAGCCGGTGGGCGGCGACATCGATTTGTTCTGAAAGAACGCTTCATGACCATCAAAGTACTGATCGTCGACGACTCCGCGCTGATCCGCAGCGTGATGAGCGAGATCGTCAATTCCCAGCCCGATATGGAAGTGGTGGCCACCGCCCCCGATCCGCTGGTGGCGCGCGACCTGATCAAGCGCCATAACCCCGACGTGCTGACTCTGGATGTCGAGATGCCGAAGATGGACGGCCTGGACTTCCTGGAAAAGCTGATGCGGCTGCGCCCGATGCCGGTGCTGATGGTGTCCTCGCTGACCGAGCGCGGCTCGGAAATCACGATGCGCGCGCTGGAACTGGGCGCCGTGGACTTCGTGACCAAGCCGAAGATCTCGATCCAGACCGGGATGCGCGAATACACCGAACTGATCGCCGACAAGATCCGCGCCGCCTCGCGCGCGCGCGTCAAGGCGCGCACACTGCAGCAGGCCGCGCCGTCAAACCAGCTGGCGGCGCTGCGCAGCCCGCTCATTTCGTCGGAAAAGCTGATCATCATCGGGGCCTCCACCGGCGGCACCGAGGCGATCCGCGAATTCCTGATGCAGATGCCTTCGGACTGCCCGGGCATCCTGATCGCCCAGCACATGCCGGAAGGCTTCACCAGCTCGTTCGCCAGGCGCCTCGATTCGCTGTGCAAGATCAGCGTCTGCGAGTCCCAGGGCAACGAGCGCGTGCTGCCCGGCCACGCGTATATCGCACCTGGCCATTCGCACCTGCTGCTGGCCAGGTCCGGCGCCAACTACATGACGAAACTCGACCAGGGCCCGCCGGTGAACCGGCACCGCCCGTCGGTGGACGTGCTGTTTCGCAGCGCCGCCGAGGCGGCCGGCAAGAATGCCGTTGGTGTTATCCTGACCGGCATGGGCAAGGACGGCGCCGCCGGCATGCTGGACATGCGCAACGCGGGAGCGCACAATTTCGCCCAGGATGAGGCAAGCTGCGTGGTCTTCGGCATGCCGCGCGAGGCGATCGCCCTCGGCGGCGCCCACGAAGTGGGGCCATTGCAGCAATTGCCGCGCATGGTGCTCGAACATCTGGCCTCGCAAGGCAGCCGGGCGTTGCGCGTTTGATGCGAATGCAGGGGTATTGCTGCCATTTTATCGCCGTACGGCAACAAAAATGCTATTCTTGAGGCTGCTTGTCGCTGTTCGATCGACGCTGCATGACCGGGCGAGGCACGGCGCCCACCATTTAAACCAAAGTAGAAGATTCAACGGAGTAATTCATGGCTGATCCAAAGATGCGTTTTCTGGTTGTTGACGATTTCTCGACGATGCGCCGCATCGTCCGGAATCTGTTGAAGGAACTGGGTTATGCCAATGTCGACGAGGCCGAAGACGGTGTGATGGGCCTGGCCAAGCTGCGCAGCGAGCAGTTCGACTTCGTGGTTTCGGACTGGAACATGCCGAACATGGACGGCCTGACCATGCTGCAGAACATTCGTGCCGATCCCGCACTGGCCAAGCTGCCGGTGCTGATGGTCACCGCCGAAGCCAAGAAGGAAAACATCATCGCGGCGGCCCAGGCCGGCGCCAGCGGCTACGTGGTCAAGCCGTTCACGGCTGCCACGCTGGACGAGAAGCTGAACAAGATCTTCGAAAAAATGGACAAGGCCGGCTGACATGATTGAGCAGACTGCCGACAGTGTGCAGACCTCCAACGAAGAGGTCCTGAGCCGTATCGGGCACATGACGCGCGCGCTCCACGAGAGCCTGCGCGGGCTGGGCCTGGACAAGCTGATCGAGAAGGCGGCGAGCGAGATCCCCGACGCCCGCGACCGGCTCGACTACGTGGCGCGCCTGTCGGAACAGGCCGCCAAGAAGGTGCTGGACGCCACCGACGCGGCCGGCCCGGTGCAGGACGCGATCGAAACGCGCTCCAGCGAACTGTCGGCGTCGTGGCAGGCGCTGCTGGACAATGGCGCTTCCGACGCCGAGTGGCGCGCGCAGGCGCAGCGCACGATCGCGGGCCTGGACGAATCGCGTGCCGGGGCAGTGGCCACCCGCGGGCAGCTGATGGACATCATGATGGCCCAGGATTTCCAGGACCTGACCGGCCAGGTGATCGGCCGCATCACGGGCATCGCGCAGAACCTCGAGCAGCAGCTGGTGCAGGTGCTGGTCGACTTCGCGCCGGACGAAATCAAGCGCGAGCTCGACAACGGCCTGCTCAACGGTCCGCAGATCAACCCGGAAGGCAAGCAGGAAGTCGTGGCCGACCAGGGGCAGGTCGACGACCTGCTCGACAGTCTCGGTTTCTGACGCGCGTCGGGCCGCGGTTTCTTTCCGGCCTCGTTACAGGTTTCACTACGCGCCTACATGCACCAAACAAACTTCATCGTCCGTGAACCGCTGCTCGATCCCAAGCAGCGTGTCATCGGCTACGAGCTGTCGTGGCAGCACAACGACGGCAAGATCCCGACCGACCAGGAACTCGAAGACCTGGTCGGCTTCGTCGCCGCGCACGTCGTGCATCCCGAACAGGGCTGGCTGCTGCGCGACAAGATCCTGTTCCTGGACGCCGTCCCGGAAATGCTCTCGCTCGACGCGCTGCACGCGCTGCCGCCCGAGCGCACCGTCCTGACCCTGCACATCCGCAAGCTGACCGACCCGAACGTGCGTTCGGCGGTCGCGGCCGTGCGCGTGGGCGGCGTGGGCGTGTCGATCCGCGGGGCCGACATCAATCTGCTGGGCCGCAACCTGTCGCCCTATGCTTCGTATGTCGAGGTGCAGTTCACCGGCCTCGACGTTGCGGCGCAGGCGCGCACCTATGCGGCCGCCAAGCACGCGGCGATGCGCATGGTGGGCCGTCCGGTGACGACCTGGCTTGACTTCGACGCCTGCGCGGCGCTGGGACTGGACGCTTTCGTGGGCAAGCTGCACCTGACGCCTCGCCCGGGCAATGCGGTCAAGGGCATGAACGCGACCCAGAGCACCATCCTGCAGCTGATGCAGATGGTGCAGAACAACGAAGACGTGCCCAAGCTCGAGAACGTGCTCAAGCGCGATCCGGCACTGACCTACAAGCTGCTGCAATTCATTAACTCGGCCGGCTTCGGCGCCGCCCGCGAGGTGCAGTCGCTGCGCCAGGCGATCGCGCTGATGGGCTACGCACCGCTGTACCGCTGGCTGGTGCTGCTGCTGGCCACGGCCAGCCAGAGCGGCTATTCGCCGGTGCTGATGGAAACGGCCGTGATCCGCGGCCGCCTGGCCGAGCTGCTGGGCCACAATGCGCTGGCGCGCGGGGAAGGGGAGAATCTGTTCGTCGCCGGCATGTTCTCGCTGCTCGACCGCCTGCTCGGCCTGCCGATGAAAGAGGTGCTGGAGACGGTGCCGCTGCCGGAAGAAGTGGTCAAGGCGCTGCTCAGCCGCGAAGGCATCTACGGGCCCTACCTGGCGCTGGCCGAGGCTTGCGAGCTCAATTCGAACCTGGTGGCCTCGCTGGCCGCGTCGCTCGACATCAGCCCGGAAGAAGTAAACAAGGCGCACTTGTCGGCGCTGGCGTGGGCGCAGAGCGTGGCGGGGTAAAATTCAAGATCAACCTGCTCATCCCGGCGAAGGCCGGGATCCAAGTTCGTCGCGTAAGGCAAGCGCCTACCGCGCCACCGCCCGCCGCTCCACCGCCCCGCTGGTCACGAACCGCTCCAGCGTCTGCTTCATCTGCATCGAAATCGCCGAGAAGCTGCAGCCGATCTGCACCTGCTCGCCCAGCAGGAAGGTGCGGAAAGGGCGCATCAGGCGTACTTCCAGGTCGGCGGTCAGGGTCAGGTTCGGGCCCAGCTCCAGGTGCACGCCTTCCAGCTTTTTCCCCACATGCAGCCCGAACACCTGTTCAGGCGTGGCGCGCAGTCCGACGCCGGTTTCCGAAAAATCATAGAGCGGCAGGCTGACCTGCTTGCCGTTGCAGCGGAACACGGCCGTGTAGTTCACGCCGACCGGCGTTTCGACGCGGCGGGCGGCGCGGCGGTTCAGCACCATGCACGATTGCGGGAATTCCGCCGGCACCTGCAGCGGCTGGCCGGGCAGGGCTTTCCAGTTCTGCTCGAGCTCGAACTGCAGCTTGGCATTGCCTCCCAGGGAAGCGACCAGGGTCGCCTTGCCGCTCGGGGGCAGTTCGCTGCCGGTGAAGTCGATCACGAAATGCGGCAGTTCCGGATCCACCGAGGCGATGCGCGCCAGCAAGGGCTCGATCCAGCCCGCCGGGAACACCGTGACCGCTTCGCCCGAGAGCGACAGGGTGGTCAGCGCTTCGCCGATATCGAAGGGGTCGCGCATCTCATGCGGTTCGGCCTTGCCGCCGATGCGGTTGAGGGCATCGGTCGGCTTGGGCGGGCCCTTGCGGATCTGGGGAGTTACGATTGCATTCACGGCACATTCCTTGGTTGTTGCGCAGTTGCCTGGGTCACTAGCGCGCTGCGCGGTCAAGTATAAAGCCTTCCATCCCGATATTGCAATTTCGCAAGCATCAATATTTTTTTGTTACTTAAATTTCCAGGTTGTCGATCAGGCGGGTGGCGCCCAGCTTGGCCGCGGCCAGCACGACCAGCGGTGCGCTGGCGGCCAGGTCGGCGGCCGACGGGGCGCGCAAATCCATTTGCTTGCGGATCGACACGTAGTCCGGGTTCCAGCCGCGCGCCGCCAGCGCATCCATCGCGGCGCGCTCGACGGCGACCGGGTCTTGATCGCCGGCGCGCATCGCGGCGGCGACTGCGTTCAGTTGCTGGTACAGGGCCGGCGCCTCCAGGCGCTCGGTCGGCGACAGGTAGCCGTTGCGCGAGGACAGCGCCAGGCCATCCTCGGCGCGGAAGGTCTCGGCGCCGATGATCTCGGTGGGCATGGCGAACTGGCGCGCCATGTTCCGGATGATCATGAGCTGCTGGTAATCCTTCTTGCCGAAGACGGCCACGCGCGGCTGCACGCAGGAGAACAGCTTGGTCACGACCGTGCACACGCCGTCGAAGAAGCCGGGGCGGAACTCGCCTTCCAGCGTGTTGCCGAGGCCGTCAGGCGGGCGTACGCGGTATTCCTGGGGCTCCGGGTACATGTCCTTCTCGGTCGGCGCAAACAGCACGTAGACGCCTTCCTTCTCGAGTTTCGCCACGTCGTCCTGGAAGGTGCGCGGGTATTTGTCGAAATCCTCGTTCGGGCCGAACTGCAGGCGGTTGACGAAGATCGAGGCGACCACCGGGTCGCCATGCCTGCGCGCCAGGCGCATCAGGGACAGATGGCCTTCGTGCAGGTTGCCCATCGTCGGCACGAAGGCGGTGCGCAGCTGGCCGCGCAACTGGTCGCGCAATTCGTCGATGGAGGAGATGATTTTCATGAGCTATCGGTGCAAAAAATGAGCAAATAAAGTAGCCGGCCTCAAGCCGGAGAATAGGCCAGCCTGACATAGATCGGCGCGAATGGTTCGGCCTGCGTGATCTCGATCAAGGTTTCTTTCGCAAGTTCGAGCATGGCGACAAAGTGTACAACCACGATCGGCACCGTGTGCTGGCCGGCAAAGAGTTCGGAGAATTCGACGAAGCGCTGCGACTGCAGGGTGCGCAGGATGGCCGACATGTGTTCGCGCACCGACAATTCCTGGCGGCTGATCCGGTGGTGCTGGGTCAGCTTGGCGCGGCGCACGACGTCGAGCCAGGCGCGCTGCAGGTCCCACGGATCGACTTCGGGGAGATTCGGCGCCAGGCCTTGCTCCACGAACAGCTGCGGACGCACGAAGTCGCGGCCTTCCTGGGGCACGCTGCCCAGGTTGACCGCCGCCACCTTGATCTGCTCGTATTCCAGCAGGCGCCGCACCAGTTCCGCACGGGGGTCGCCCACGTCCTCGACCAGCTCGTCATGGCGCTTGGGCAGCAGCATGCGCGACTTGATCTCGATCAGCATGGCCGCCATGAGCAGGTATTCGGCGGCCAGTTCCAGGTTGTGCTCGCGGATCTGCTCGACATATTTCAGGTATTGCAGGGTGACCTGCGCCATCGGGATGTCGAGGATGTTGAAGTTCTGCTTGCGGATCAGGTAGAGCAGCAGGTCGAGCGGACCTTCGAAGGCGTCGAGGAAGACTTCCAGCGCATCCGGCGGGATGTACAGGTCGGTCGGCAGGCGCGTGAGGGGCTCGCCATACAGGCGGGCGATGGCCGCGTCGGCAGGTGGCGGGATCGCCCCTTCCTGCTGGGGATCGGCCGGCAACGCGTGCTCGGCCTGCTCGGGCAGCATGGGGCGCTTTCCGCCTTAAACCTTGTTCTGGTACGGGTAGGCGTTCTGGCGCAGGCGCGACTGGCGTGCGCGTTCCTGCTCGTCCAGCGACTGCGGAGCCTTGTCCCACAGCAGCGAACGGCCTTCCTGTTGGCGCTCTTCCATACCCGGCGTTTGCGCTTTCAGTTCCTTGATGAACCTGGTGTGCTCGGATTCGTAGAGATTGTGTTTTTTCGAGAAGATCATATTACCTAAATAGAAGAAGGGGAGGCCGGGCAGATTCTTGTGCCACAGCCTGCGTGCGTCAAGTTTACTTGTGCAGTTCGTTCAGCTGGCGCGCAATGATGTCGTGGCTGAGCCACACGACCGGTGCGATCTTTTCCGAGGCGCCGTAGAACATCAAGGGGCCGGCGCCTTCCAGCACCAGCGAGGACAGGTGGTCCGTGATCAGGGCTTTCTTGTCCTTGTGCAGGGCGGTGATCGCTTCCGAGGTGCCGATCATGACCTCGGCCAGTGCCGGCGTGTTGTCCATCGGCCAGGCTTCGAAGTTGCGGAACTCGGCGCTGGTGGCGTCGTTGTTATAGCGCTCGATGGCCTCCAGCAGCGACTCGAGCGAGATGCCTTCGCCCAGCAGTTCCTGGCAGATCTGCCATTGCTGGTCGGCCCAGGCGCCGCCACCTTCCCTCTTCAAGGCAAGCAGCAGAGGGAACAGCGACAGCTCGACGCCGACGAAAATGTCCGAGGAATTGGTGCGGATTTCCGGGCAGTTGAACACGGTCGCATGGACGCCCTGGTTCCAGGCGGCCTGGGCCACCGATTCCAGGCGCATCTTGGCATAGCCCTGGGTGTAGTTGGTGTAGGTCTGCCACTGGTACTTGCCGTCGATCAGGATCTCGGTGCCGTGGTAGCCATAGGCGGTGTAGCGCACTTCGCCGCCGGCCTTCGTCACGCGCTCGCGGATGGTGCTGGACGCGTCGATCAGGTATTTCAGGGTGTTGGCGGTGACTTCGTCGAAGTTCATCAGGATCAGCTTGCCCAGGTCGCTTTCCAGCAGGGCGCGCGAGGACATGAAGCGCTCGCCGCGGCCTTTGTAGATGCGGTTGGCGATGGCCAGGAAGGCCTTGATCTTCGGGATGCCGCCGGCCATGGTGTGGGCGAAGAAGACGTTCGCGCCTTCCGGGATCAGCTTGTCGATCTCGCCCATGACGGTGGCGGCCGAGCTGGTGAAGCGGCGCACGCCGGCTACGCGGCAGGCTTCGATCTTTTCCCAGTCAAGCTTGTCTTCCTGCCAGCTCTTCAGGGTGATCTTCGAGAGCATCTCGGTCGGGTTCTGCTCGCCTTCCGGGGCGTCCATGTCGAAGCCGGCCATCATCGGCACGTTGATGATTTTTCCGCCGAGCTTTTCTTCCGCTTCCGCCAGCTCTGCCGCGTCCAGCGCGCGCAGGGCGCCGGTCTCGTCGCGGCGGCCCACGGTGATGCCGACGATGGTCATGCCGGCGGCGCGCGCCTCGTCGATCAGGCCGTTCACGTAGCCGCGGCCGAACAGTTCGCCGAACAGGACGAACACGTCGCCCTTGCGGAACACGTTGGTATGCGGGATGTGGCGGAGAGGGGTCAGTTCAGTCATGTTCTTGTCTACCTGTCTTGTATGGTCTGAAGGAGGGCGCGGGCGCATGTTTCAGAAAAACACGCCATTATAACGCTGGGAGGGGCGTGGGAATCGATCCGGGGAGGTGAGGGTGGTGGCGAAGAAACCTGGATCCCGGCATGCGCCCACTGCTGTCCGGAATAATGTTCTTGACGTCCTCCATTAGATCAGTCTGAGCTGACGGGAAGCCACTTCGGCTTCCCGTCGTCGCTTTTTCTTGTAGTACGACTCTGTCAGCAG